>CBFGWL010000081.1:0-13085 GCA_965652565.1 uncultured bacterium | reverse complement strand
AAAGGCTGAAGCCCGGCCGCTCTGGGCGGCCGGGCTTCGTTTGCGCCTGTCCCAATCTGCGCCCCGTGGGCGCACCCCTTTGGCCCCTAAGCTGGAATCAGGTCCCGGTCGAACTGCGACATCTCGATCTCGGCGGCCTCGAAGGTCTCCTCGAGATGCTTGTGCGAGGGGCAGTAGTCGCGCCCCGGCAGCGGCTCGCGCTGGCATGGGGTCCCCTTCCGCGTGTGCGCTCGGCACTCCCGGGGCTGACCGTCGAGGTCGAGCACCTCGGGCATCTCCTCGAGGAACTGCTGCGCGAGGGCCAGGTTGCGCTCGATCACGCACCAGACGCGCTGCTGATCCTGCATCGAGAAGTACATGCGCACGTCGTTGAACAGAGTGCGCGCCGGCCGGGCGAAGTAGCGACCGTCAACGGTCAGACGACGGATCGTCTCCTCGCAAGCCTCCAGCACCGCCTGGTGATTGCGGCACCCCGTCTCGTCCTGCTCATCGTCGATCACATGAGGGGCAAGAGCCCTATAGATCGATCGGCTGAAGCGGTACATGTCCTTTCGTACCCTCCTAATCGTTCCTACCCAAGCCCCTCGCGGCGCGGCTCCTTGCCGTGCTCCTCTCGAAAGGCATGCCGATTGTGCCCCCAGTCGCATGAACGCGCAAGGGTCTTTCGTTAAGCCTTTGTTAACCGATCGGTGGAGCTCAGAACTCCTCCGATCGGAGGAGAGCCCGCTAAATCGCCTGAATCACAGCCAGCGCTCCAGGCGGATGGCGCTCTCCGGCGTCACGATGAGATGCGTCCCATCGAGCTCGGGATCGGGAAGCGGATGGTCGGTGCGCCGATGCGGACCGCGCGACTCCTCGCGGGCCAGCGCAGCCTTCGCGATCATCCGGGAGAGCGGATAGGGATCGGCGGTGAGCCCGCGCAGCCCGGCGGCGTCGCGGCGCGGGCCGGCGCCCCGCCAGAGCGCCGCACGCGTTGCGACCGTCGGCGGGTCGAAGCGCCAGTCGAGCTCGGCGGGCCCGGGTCCGGCGGGCTCCTCCTGCACCGCCGCGAGCGCCGCGCGGCGCCCGAAGACGAAGCACTCGGTGAGCGAGTTCGAGGCGAGCCGATTGGCGCCGTGTAGGCCCGTGCAGGCGCACTCACCCACCGCGTAGAGGCCCGGGAGAGAGGCGCGCCCGTCCAGGTCGGTGAGGATGCCGCCCATCAGGTAATGGGCCGCGGGCGCTACCGGAATCGGATCGCGCCCGAACTCGAAGCCCGCCTCGGCGAGCGTCGCGGCGACGTTCGGGAAGCGATCCGGGTCGATGCCCGAGACGTCGAGCAGGACGTGGTCGCTCCCGTCGACGTCCATGCGGTCGAGGATCGCGGCCGACACCTGATCGCGCGGGGCGAGCTCGTCGGTGAAGCGTTCGCCCGACGCGTCGAGCAGGCGCGCGCCCTCGCCGCGGATGGCCTCGGTGATCAGCTTGCCGTCGTGCTCGGTGCCCGGCAGCGCGAGCGCGGTGGGGTGGAACTGGCAGAACTCGAGATCGGCCAGCTCCGCACCCGCGACATGGGCGAGCACGAGCCCCGCGCCGATCGCGCCCCAGGGGTTTGTGGTCCGCTCCCACAGCGCCGCGGCGCCGCCCGTGGCGAGAATCGTGGCTGCGGCCGCGACCGGGCCGCGATCGGTGATGACGCCGTGGCAGCGCTCGCCGTCGCTCCAGAGCGCCAGCGCCGAGCTCTCGTCCATCACCGCGATGCGCTCGTGCGCCGCCGCGAGCTCGGCGAGCCGGGCCGTGATCGCCCGCCCGGTCTGGCTGCCGCCGGCGTGGACGATCCGGCGTGCGGTGTGGCCGCCCTCGAGGGCGAGCGCGGGCTGTCCGCTCTCATCGGGATCGAACTGCACGCCGTTGCGCACGAGCCAATCGACAGCATCCGGGGCCTCTTCGACGAGCGCCTCGACGGCCGCGGTCCGGCACAGGCCGCGGCCCGCTGCGAGCGTGTCCTCGGCGTGGCGGGCGGGCGAGTCGTCGGGCGCGAGCGCGGCCGCGAGACCACCCTGCGCCCAGTAGCTCGAGCTCTCATGAAGCGGTTTGCGCGAGATCAGCGTGACCGCGGCGCCCGCCTCGGCGGCGCGCAGCGCGGCGTGCAGGCCGGCGGCACCCCCGCCGACCACGATCACGTCTGCCCTCGGGCTCATATGCTCCGTCGATGAACGCGGCAACGGCCGGGTACCGTACTCACGAGGCGCTCCGCGAGCGGTGACGCTCTATTACCGACACCCCGCCTGCTTCGAGCACGAAACGGGCACGCATCCCGAGAACGCGGCGCGTCTGCGGGCGATCGAGGCGGCGCTCGACCGCCGCCAGTGGCGTGGGCTCGACGTCCGGGAGGCGCCGCGCGCGACCACCGAACAGCTCGAGCGCGCCCACTCCGCTCGCCACGTCCGCGAGATCGAGGAGTTCTCCCTCGCCGGGGGCGGCCTGATCGACCTGGACACCGTGCTCTCGCAGGGTTCCTGGGAAGCGGCGTTGCGCGCGGCCGGCGGGGCGTGCGCGGCTGTCGACCGGCTGCTCGCCGGCGACGCGGGCGCCGCGTTCTGCGGTATGCGCCCGCCGGGCCACCACGCGGAGCGCGCGAAGGCCATGGGGTTTTGCCTGTTCAACAACGCCGCGGTGGCGGCCGAGCACGCCCGCGCGGCCGGCGTGGAGCGCGTGTTCATCCTCGACTGGGACGTCCACCACGGCAACGGCACCGAGGCGATCTTCCGCGACCGCGCCGACGTCCTCTACGCGAGCATCCACGAGTGGCCGCTCTATCCGGGCACCGGCCCCGCCGGCTTCCAGGGCGAGGGCGAGGGCGAGGGCTACACGATCAACATGCCGGTTCCGTCCGGAACGGGGGAGGACGTCTTCCTGGCGCTCCTGGCCCACGTCGTCGCGCCGGTCGTGCGCTCCTATCGCCCGGGACTGGTGATCATCTCCGCCGGCTACGACGCCCATCGCAGCGACCCCTTGGGCTCGCTGCGGCTCGAGACGACCTCGTATGAGCTCATGGCCGCGCACATGGCGGCCGTGGCGGAGGAGGTCGCGGCTCCCCTGCTGGTCTGCCTCGAGGGCGGCTACGACCACGACGCGCTCGCCGACTCGGTCGCGGCGACGCTTGACGGCATCGCCGCGCCGCGCGCTGCGGAAGGCGTCCCCGACGAGCCCGCGCGCCCGTTCCGCGAGCGCCTGCACCCGCGCTGGCTCGGCTGACCCCGCGCGCCGGCCGGCGCTACGGGACGAGCTGGTCCTTGATCCGGTCGAGGAAGGCCTTCGGGAAGCCGGGCACGTCGTCGAGCTGATCCACGTGCGTGAAGGGGCCTTCCTCCTCGCGGCGCTTGATCACCCGCTTCGCCTGCGTGACCGACATACCGAGCTCGCGCAGCTCGTCGAAGCTCGCGGTGTTGAGGCTCACGCCGTCCGCCCGCGGATCGCCGCCCGCGGGCGGCGCATCCGGTTGCGGCGCGACCTCCTCGCCGGCGGGTTCCTCCTCGGCGGCTTCGGCTTCGGGCTCCTCGCCGCGCTCGGTGTCACCCTCGGCCTGGGCCTCGGGCTCGGCCTCTGCCTCCGCTGCCGTGGACACCTCGCTCGCCGCCGCCCCGTTCTGCGCGTCGGGTGCGGGCTCGGAGCTCTCGGTGACCCAGCTCGGCGGCTCGAGCGACGCGCCGGAGCCCTCGCCTGATTCGGCGGGCGCGTCGATGTCGGCGGCGCGGGCGCGCTCGGTCGCGCTGCCGGCGCGCTCGGCGACGGATCCGATCCGCTCCTCGGCCTCGCGGAAGCGCAGTTCGCGCTCGCGGGCGATCTCCTGGCGGGCCAGCAGCTCGGCTTCGGCCGCGCGGCGCTCCGCGGCGGCGACGCGCTCGTGCGCCTCCTCGAGCTGGCGGCGCGTGGCGGCGAGCTCGCCCTCGATGGCCGCCCGCTCGCGGATGAGCTCCTCCTCGCGTGCGCGCAGCTCTTCGCGCGCGCCCTGTTCGGCGGTCGCCTTCGCGGCCGCGACCTCGCGGTTGAGGCGCGCCTCGGCTTCGCTGCGGGCCCGGTCGAGCTCCTCGGCGAGGCGTTTCTCGTGCGCGGCGCTGAGCTTCGCCTCCGCGCGTTCCACCTCGGCCCGCACGTCCGACTTGGCGGCCCGTTCACCTTCCTTGCGGATGTTGTCGACCTGCGTGCGCAGCCAGGCCGAGGCGGCGGTGCGCGCCTCCACGGCGGTGCGCGCGGCGGCCGACTCGGCCTCGCGCGCGCGGTCCTCGGCGGCCTGCGCCATGCGCTCGGCCTCCGCGAGCGCCTTCGCCTGCTCCGCGCGCGCCTTGTTGAGCTCCTCTTCGAGGGCGCGGACCCGCTCCTCGGCCTGCGCTTCCGCCTCGGCGCGCGCCTTAGCGATGGCCTCTGCGCGCTGCGTGGCCGCTTCCTCGCGGGCGCGGGCGAGCTCCTCCTCGCGCCGCTTGGCCTCTTCGGCGCGAACGCGCTCCTCCGTCTCCGCTCGCGTGCGCGCGGAGGCGTCGGCGACGCGCCGGTCGGCCTCGGTGCGGATGCGCTCGATCTCGGCCTTGGCCTCCTTGGCGGCGGCCTCGATGCGCTCCTTCGCCTCGCTCTCGGTCTTCGCGGCAGCGGCCTTCGCCTCCTCGAGCTCGCGCTCGCGCTCGCGGACCCGCTCGTCGGCGGCGGCCGTCGCGGCGGCGCGCGCCTTCTCGGCCTCCTCGGCGATCCGGCGCTCGGCCATCTCACGCAGGCGCTCGGCCTCCTTGGCGAGCTCCTCCTCCGCCGCCGCGACGCGATCGGCCGCGGCCAGCGCGCGCTGCTCGATCTCGCGCAGGCGCTCATCGGAGCTCTCGATGATCCGCGTCTTCTCCTCGCGCTCGGCCTCGAGCTCGGCGGTCCGGGCGCGCAGCTCGGCGGCGAAGCGTTCCTCCGCTGCCTTGCGAGTCGCCTCTACCTCCTTGCGAGTGCGCTCCTCGGCCTCCTTGCGGATGCGCTCGATCTCCGCGGCGCTGCGGCTCTCCGCCTCGGCACGCAGGCGCTCCTCGAGCTGCTGGCGGGTCGTCTCCGCGGACTGGAGCGCAAGCTCCTCGACCTCGCGACGCGCCTTCTCGGTCGCGGCACGGGCGCGCTCCTCGGCCTCAGCCTGGGCGCGGGCCTCGACCTCCGCGCGGGCGCGCTCCTCGGCCTCGCGGATGCGCTCGTCCACGCTCGCGCGCAGCGTCTCGAGCTCGCGGCGCAAATCGGCGGTCTCGGCGACGACCCGCTTGTCGGCCTCCTCGCGGGCGCGGCGCTCGGCCTCGGTCAGCGCCCGCTTCGCCTCGGTCGCGCGCGCCTCCGCGTCGCGCACCTGGGCGAGCGCCTCTTGGACTGCCGTGTCGGTGCTCGCGGCCTTTTCCGGGCCCGCCTGCGCGGCCTTTGCTGCGGCCGGGGGCGGGGTGGCGGCCGGCGCCTGGGCCTTGGCGGCCTTGATCTTCTCCTCGGCCTCCTTGCGGACGCGCTCGAGCTCGGCGCTCAGGCTGCGCTCGGCATCGGCGCGGATCTCCTGCTCGAGGCGGGCGCGGACCTGCGCCTCGGTTTCCTTGCGGACGCGGTCGGTCTCCTCGGCGAGCCGGCGCTCGGACTCCCGGCGGAGGTCTTCAACCTGGCGGCGCAGCCACTTGGCGGCGTTGCTGCGCGCCCGCTCCTCCAGTTCGGCGGCGCTGGCGGCTGCCTCCTGGGCGGCGGCGGCCGCGCGGGCGCGTTCCTCCGCCTTGGCGGCGCGCTCCTCCGCCGCGCGCAGGCGCTGTTCGAGGGCATTGACGCGCTCGGCCGCCTCGCGCTTCGCGGCGGCGAGGTTCTCCTCGAGCGCTTCGATCTCCGCCACGGCGCGCTGCTCCGCCTGCTTGGTGGCGGAGTCCGCCGCTACGGCGATCCGCTCAGCCGTGTCGGAGCTTCGTCCGCCGGTGGGCGTGGCGGTGGCCTCGTCCCTTCGGCCGGCCTCCTCCGCATTCGCCTCGGCCTCAGGCTCCTCAGCCTCGGGCCCCGTGGCCTCGGGCTCCTCGGCGGGCTTCTCAGCCGGCTTCACCTCGCCGGCGGCCGCATCGTCCGGCTGTTCGGCGGGGGGTGCCGACGACTCGCTCGCTGCGGCAGGCTCCGTCGCAGGGGGCTGGGGCGCCTCCTCGGAGTCCCGCAGCTCGGCACCGCGCTCCTCGGCCGGGCCGTCCTCTTGGTCGCCGGCCGGGGGCGTCGGGAAGATCTGTGTCTGTGCGTCCTCGTCCGCCGCTGGGGGCTCCCAGTCCGACGGCGAGGCGGAGGGCTTCGCGGAGGCGTCGCCCTTGGGCTCCTCCGGTGGGGGCTTCCAGGCGGCGGGTGGGGTGGAGGTCGTGGGCTCGGCCTCGGCGGTATCGGTGGACCAGGAGCTGGGCGGGGGAGCCGGATCCGGCTTGCTCGCTGCCTGCGGCTTGGGCCAGACTTCGGGGTCGGGCGGCGAGTCCTCCCCGCCGAGCTGCCACTCCGACTTCGCGGGCTTCTCCTCGTCCGCTTGCTCGCCCGAACCCTCGGTGGCGGCCTGGTCGAACAGCTCCGCGGATGGCTTCGGCATCACCTCGGTCTGCGGATCCTTGCCCGCGCCCTCGTCCTTGTCGGTACCGGGCGGGGGTGAGGAGGGCGGTGGCACCGCGCCGCTGTCGCCCTCGGCGGCGCCTCCCTTCTCGGGCTCGTCCTTCCGCGACTTCTCCGGCTCGCTCCCCCCAGGCTTATCGCCGTCGTCCTTGCGTCGGCGCAGGCTGAATCGGCGTCGTCCCACGGGCGCGCACTTTAAACATCCCTGCGAAGCGTGCGCCGTATGGCTCGGGTTCCGTGCGCAAGGGGTTCCCGAGTCGCCACATCCGCGTGTTGTCGCGTGCGTCCGGCTCGCCGACGATCGCGGCGCAACCGACCGAAAGGAGCGCACGTGCGCAGCCTCGCTTCACGCCTCCACGCGCGCCTGCTCGCGGTGTCGCCCGCGGGCGAGCGCGGCCAGGGCACCGTCGAATACGTGGGCCTGATCCTCCTGGTCTCCCTGCTGATGGTGGGCATGGTCGCCGCCATGAAGGGCTTCCAGGGTGAACAGGGACTCGAGATCGCCGAGGTGATCGTCAAGAAGATCCGCTCGGCGGTGAACGCGATCACGTTCAAGTGAGCGGGCGGCCCGCCGTCGCGTGCGCGTGACGGCGGGCCCGGCCGGTCTGCCACACTGCCGGGCCGATGGCGACCCGAAGCTACGACCGCGGGCCCGGCGACGTCCGGCCCGTTCAGATCCATCCCGGCTTCGTGCGCACGGCGACTGGGTCGTGCCTGTACGAGCAGGGGGAGACACGCGTGATCTGCACCGCATCCGCTTCGACCTCCGTGCCGCGCTGGCTCGAGGGAACCGGCCGGGGCTGGGTCACCGCCGAGTACGCGATGCTGCCCGCCTCGACGGGCGAGCGCAAGGAGCGCGACTCCAAGCGCGGCCGTCCCGACGGCCGCTCCACCGAGATCCAGCGGCTCATCGGCCGCTCGCTGCGCGGCGCCGTCGATCTCACCGCCCTGCCGGAGGTCTCGATCTACGTCGACTGCGACGTGCTGCAGGCCGACGGCGGCACGCGTTGCGCGTCGATCACCGGCGGCTGGGTGGCGCTGCGACTCGCGACGCGCGCGCTCCTGGAGCAGGGCGTCATCGAGCGCGATCCAATCACCGGGAACGTGGCGGCGATCTCCTGCGGCATCGTCGACGGCGAGCCGCTCTGCGATCTCGACTACAGCGAGGACTCGCGGGCCGAGGTGGACGCGAACATCGTCATGACCGGCGACGGGGGGCTGGTCGAGTTCCAGGCGACCGCCGAGCGCACCGCCGCCTCGCGCGCCTCGCTCGACGCGCTGCTCGAGCTCGCGGAGCCGGCGATCGCCTCGCTGCGCGAGGCGCAGCTCGCCGCCTGCGAGTAAGCGCGCGGCGCCGCTGCGCCGCGAATCGCGCCACCATGGTGCCGATGCGGGTCGTCGTCTCCACACGCAACGAGCACAAGCTGCGCGAGCTCGGTGAGATCCTCACTGGGTTCGAGCTCGTGCCGCTTCCCGACTCCGTCGACCTGCCGCCCGAGGACGGGGAGACCTTCGCGGAGAACGCGCTGATCAAGGCGCGCGCGGCTTACGCGGCAACCGGCCTGCCTGCGCTCGCCGACGACTCCGGCATCGAGGCGCGGGCGCTCGGCGGGCGCCCAGGCGTCCGCTCGGCGCGCTACGCCGGCGAGGACGCCAGCGACGAGGAGAACCTCCAGCGCCTGATCGACGAGCTGCGCGACCAGTCCGACCGGTCCGTCGCCTACGTCTGCGCGCTCGCCTACATCGACCCCGACGGCGAGGAGCGCGTCGCGCACGGGCGCTGCGAGGGCGTCTTCATCGACGAGCCGCGCGGCGACGGCGGCTTCGGGTACGACCCGGCCTTCGTGCCCGCCGACACGGGTCCGGGCGACGAGCGGACGATGGCGGAGCTCAGCCCGGACGAGAAACACGCGATCAGCCACCGCGGCCGGGCGGCGCGAGCGCTCGCGGAGGCGCTGGGGCAGGGCCCGTGATCCGCACCAAGGCCGGGGCGGCGGCGCTTTCGATCGTCTCGAACTCGGTCCTGATCACCCTCAAGCTCATCGCCGGCGCGGTGACGGGCTCGATCGCGATCCTCACCGAGGCGATCCACTCCGGGATCGACCTGATCGCGTCGATCGTGGCGTTCGTCTCGGTGCGCCGCGCGGACCGGCCCCCGGACGAGGAGCATCCCTACGGCCACGCCAAGGTCGAGAACCTGGCGGCGGCGATCGAGGGGATGCTGATCCTGGTCGGCGCCGGGATCATCGTGTACGAGTCGACCCGGCGCCTGGTGACGGGCGCCGAGGTCGAGAGCCTCGGCTTCGGCATCGGGGTGATCGCCTTCTCCATGGTCGCGAACGTGGTCGTCTCGACGTTTCTCAGCAGGCGGGCCCGGGCGCTTTCATCGCCGGCGCTCGAGGGCGACGCCGCCCATCTGCGCACGGACGCCCTTACCTCGTTCGGCGTGCTCACCGGCCTGCTGCTCGTCGAGCTCACGGGCGAGCCGGTCTTCGACGCGATCGCGGCGCTCGTCGTCGCGGCCGCGATCGTCGTGGCGGGCGTGCGCATCCTGTGGCGCTCGGGGGCGGTGCTCGTCGACGAAACCTTGCCCGCCGAGGAGCTCGACCGCATCGAGGCCACGATCGTGGGCGCGGGCCTCCCCGAGGTCGTCGGCTACCACAAGCTCCGCGCCCGTGGGGCCGCCGGCCGCAAGTACGTGGATTTGCACGTGCAGTTCCGCGACGGGACCTCGCTGGAGCGCGCCCACGAGGCGGCTCACGAGCTGCGCGACGCGATCGCTGCGGAGCTCGGCGGCGCGGACGTGCTGGTCCATCTCGAGCCCCAGTCGTCGGCGCGCGCGATGAAGGGCAGCCCGTTGCGCTGGAGCGACGAGCCGGGCCGCAGCGCCCGCATGGACGCCGCGGATCAGGCGGCGGACTAGGTGAGGTTGACGGCCGCGGCGAGACCGACCGCGACGGCGGTGATCGAGTACCCGGTGTAGCCGTTCACGGCGAGGAGCAGGGCGGCGATCGCGCACACCACCACTACCGCTATCCATGAAGCTTTGGCCGGCGTCACGGCCTATATGTTTGCCGACGTGACGGCGAACCCTCGATCTGCCCCCGGAGGTGCACCGCCGCGACCGCCGTCCGCAGCGGCTCGCGCCGCGCTCGAGCGCTTCGCAGAGCTGTCCCGTGACGTCCGGGGCGGCGCGATTCTGGCCGACGGGCGGGTGCTCGCCGCTACCGGGAACGGGGCGACGTGGGAGGCCGCGGCCCGCGAGCTGATCGAAGCGGCCGACGCTGCCGCCGGCGAGCCCGCCGTCAACGCGCACGTCGCGACGGAGGACGGCGAGGCGTACATGCTGCGCGACGGCGCCCTGGCGATGGTCGCGGTCACCGACCGCTTCACGCTCGCCTCGCTCGTCCTGGCCGACATGCGCGCTGCCCTGCGCGAGCTGCGCGCCGAGGCCGCGCGCGTCGTGGCCCGGGAGGCCGCGTGATGCAAAAGCCGCACCGCTTCGTGATCGACCGCGTCGCCGGCTACGCCGACGAGGCCGCGGCCTACCTGCGGCGCCGGCGCCTCACCCGCAAGCCGTCCGCGCGCGTGTACGCGTCCGGGGGACGGGGCGCTTCGTTTCCGGCGGAGAGCGAGGCCGGCCGGCGGCTCTTCCGCGCGGCGGCGAGCCTGATCGACGCGGCGCGCTGAGGGACCCGGCGGGCCGGGTCAGTCCTCGCGGCCGGGCTCCTGCCCTTCCTCGCCGTCCTCGGTTTCCTCGTCGCCCTGCTCGAGGGCCGTGCCGGAGACCGCGCCCCGCGCGCCGGCGTGGTAGTGCGTCTGGAAGGCCTCGAACGCCTCGCCGAGCGCGTCCTCGTCGACCGGCACCTCATCGGAGATGCGCACCCAATCGGCGCCTTCGTAGGCCTCCATGTTGAAGACCTCCTGGTCGATCGACACCGAGTCGTCGACGACCACCACGACCTCGGTCTGTGGATTGAAGTACGTGCCGGGCCGGACCAGTAGATCCTCGAGCTCGACGACCTCGTCGGGATCGGGCGGGTTCATGCCCCGAACATTACGTCTCCCGGCTGCCGCCTGCGTTGTTCAGCCGAGCTCGCCGAGCTGACGCTCGATCTCGGCCTCGACGTCGAGCGGCTCCTTGCCCATCCGGATCCGGCGCTCGTTGCGCGCGATGACGAGCGAGCGCACCTCGGCCCGCAGGGCGTCGTCCGCCTGCGGGCGCGGCCGCTGCGCCTCCGCGTCGAGCAGCCTGGCGAGCTCGGCGTCGACGTCGAGAGCCGGCTCGCCCCGCTGCGCCTGGCGATACGCCTTGCCCTCGAGGAGCTGGCGGAGCTCGGCCTCGCGGATGCGCCGGCCCTGCGGGCTTTCGGGGCTCGGGCGCGACGGCTTCTGCTCGTCGATCGAGAGCGGGCCGCGCCCGATCTGGCCGAGCGCGTTGCGCGCCCCGAACACGAAGCTCGCCGCGGCGATGGGCACCGCCGCCAGGGCGATGATCAGGATCGCCTCGCCACTTGAGATCGCGAGGGCGGCCACGCGCCGGAGGTTACGCCCCCTTGCGCTATTCTTCGGCCAGAGAGGTTGACTGACCAGTCAATCGAGGCTACCGGCACCAACGCCGACGACCTGCGCCCTCGTACACGACGTATCCAAAGGAGCTTTCGAGCAGTGGTCGACTTCACCCTTACCGACGAGCAGAAGGACCTGCGCGAGCTCGCGCACAACTTCGCCGAGAAGGAGATCCGTCCCGTCGCCTGGGAGTACGACCGCGACGGCACCTGGCCTCAGGAGATCATCGAGAAGGCCTGGGAGGTCGGGCTGATGAACACGCACGTCCCCGAGGAGTACGGGGGCCCGGGCCTCGACTTCCTCTCCGGCGCGCTGATCGAGGAGGAGTTCGGCTGGGGCTGTTCCGGCATCGGCACGACGCTCGCCGCCAACGGTCTCGCCATGACCCCGGTCGCCCTGGGCGGTTCCGAGGAGATCAAGAAGAAGTACCTCGGGATGCTCACCGAGGAGCCCAAGCTCGCGTCCTTCTGCCTCACCGAGCCCGACGCCGGCTCGGACGTCTCGGGCATGAAGACGACCGCGAAGAAGGTCGGCGACAAGTACGTGATCAACGGCTCCAAGTGCTTCATCACCAACGGGAGCCACGCCGACTGGTACACGGTCTACGCCAAGACCGACAAGGACGCCGGTCACCGCGGCATCTCGGCCTTCGTCGTCCCGCGTGACGACACGATCACGATCGACAAGAAGGAAGACAAGATGGGTCAGCGGGCCTCGAACACCGCGACCGTCGTCTTCAACGAGACCGAGGTCCCGGCGAGCCACCTCCTCGGCGAGGAGAACAAGGGCTTCAAGCTCGCGATGATGACGCTCGACCGCACGCGCCCGGGCGTCGCCGCGATGGCGGTCGGCATCGGCCGCGCCGCGATGGAGTTCGCCGCCGAGTACTCGAAGGAGCGCGTCCAGTTCGGCGTGCCGATCGCGATGCACCAGGCGATCTCGTTCATGATCGCCGACATGGCCACCAAGGTCGAGGCCGCGCGCCTGCTGACCTGGAAGTCCGCGCGCCTGCTCGACCAGGGCATCCGCAACACGCTCGCGTGCTCGCACGCCAAGCGCTTTGCGGCCGACTCCGCGATGGAGATCACGGTCGACGCGGTGCAGGTCTACGGCGGCTACGGGTTCATCAAGGAGTACCCGGTCGAGAAGCTCATGCGCGACGCGAAGATCATGCAGCTGTACGAGGGCACCTCGCAGATCCAGCGCCTCGTGATCGCCAAGGAGGTCCTCATGGGCCGCAACGTCGACGAGCCGCTGCCGGAGTCCGTCGGGCGCCAGAACGACGCCGCGGCCAAGGAGTCCGAGACCGCCAGCGCATCGGTTTAACAAGGGGAGAGCGGCCCTCGCGGGAGGGCCAGTCTCAAGCGAAAGGGGCTCCCGGCGCGGGAGCCCCTTTCCTTTGCCCGCCCTCGGTTCACGGATACCCGACTCGCCCACCGTTCTCTCGCTCGGGTGGCCCGCGCCTATATTCAGGTGCGGTGACCGAGGAGCTCTCCAAGCCCGTCGCGGAGGCGGTCGCGCGCGCCCGCGCCCAGCGGCCGAGCCGCGGCCGCCCGTCGGGGCGCTCGCTTGACGTCTTCGGCGGCGAGCTGCGCCGCCGTGACGTCTACCCGCTGCTGGTCCTGCACCTGATCGAGCGCGAGCCGGCCTACGGCAACCGGCTGATCGAGGAGATCGAGCGCATCACCGAGGGCGTGATCTCGGTCAACCCGAACACGATCTATCCGCTGCTGCGCGAGCTCGAGGAGCGCGGGCTGATCAAGGGGGAGTGGGAGCACCCCGATCGCCGCACGCGGCGCTTCTACGCGATCACGGACGCCGGCCGCGAGGAGCGCGAGCGCCTGCGGGGCGAGCTCGAGCCGTTCTTCGACGAGGTGATCCGCTCGGTCACCCTGCTCAAGCGCGAGCTCTACGGCTGA
>CBFGWL010000080.1:0-13193 GCA_965652565.1 uncultured bacterium | reverse complement strand
AAGCCTCACGAGAGACGCTGCGAACCCGCACCCCCGCAGAGCTCTCTCCCTCTTACTTGCCCATCAACCCGATCACGCGCCCGCGCGGAACGCACCGGCCCCGCCGCCACGAACGCCCGCGCTACCCGGCCTAGCGCCCGCGCGGAGCGCCCCTGCCCCGCCGCCACCACGGCCGGGGCCACGCACAACCCGGCCTCGAGCCCAGTGGCGACCCGGTCCCGCCGCCACTCAGCCCGGAACACGCCGCCCGGTCCCGGCCTCAGGTTTCGCGCGGCGCGCCCGGCTCCTTGCCGCGCGTCTGCACGACCTTCGCCGGGATTCCCGCGATGATCGAGCCGGCCTCGTAGTAGCCGCCGCGAACCACCGCGTTCGCGGCGACCAGGCAGTTGCGGCCGATTCGAGCGCCGCGGAGGATCACGGCGCCCGCCGCGACGAACGTGTTGCGGTCGATCGTCGTGGGCTCGACGTGGAGCGGCTGGTCGCGGAAGTAGGTGTCGCTGCCGTCGAAACCGTGGTCGGAGTCGAGCACGGTCACGCGCTCGGCGAGGCCGACGTAGTCGGCGAACTCGATGCGCTCCGTGCAGTGCACCGCGGAGTTCTGCGCGATCGGGACGTCGTCGCCGATGAGCAGCTCGCCGTCGGACTTGAGCCACACGCCGTCGCGCAGGTTGCAGCGCGCGCCGAGCTTGATGCGCCCGCCGCGGAAGAAGAGGCGCACGCCGTCCATGAGCAGCGAGTCGTCCCCGATCTCCAGGGCGTTGTCATCGCGCGCTGAGATCTCGAGCGCGAACCCGCGCCCGATGCGCACGCCGCGCCCGATGCGCAGCTCGAACGTGCCGTCGCCCTTGCCCTGCGGATAGGCCTTGACCGCGGGCCGCTCCTCGAGGACCGCGCCGTGCGGCGCCTCCACGCGCAGCTTGCCGCCGGCCGCGCGCAGGCGCAGCCGCAGTTCGAGCACCCAGAGCTCGAACCGTGCCCGGCGCCACAGGCCGACGATTCTCCGCAGCACGTCCAGCATGAGCGCGCGAATCGTAGAGGCGGGTCGGGGCCCGCGAGCCACCGGGAGGGAGCCCGCGGGAACGCTTCGGGTCAGCTCGCTGGAGGACCGCCGAGAACCTGGGGGCTTGATATGGCGACAAACCGCATTAGGGTGCGAAAAATGCGTCGCACGGCGCTGTTATGTTGCCCCGAATCCCTAAGACGACACAGGAGGATTCGTAGTGACCAAGGCTGAGTTCGTCGAGCAGATCGCCGGCAGCTTCGACTCGAAGAAGGCCGCCGCCGACGCTGTTGACGCGGTGCTCGACGGCATCGCTGACACGCTCGCCAACGGCGGTGAGGTCAACTTCACCGGCTTCGGCAAGTTCTCGGTAGCCGAGCGTGGCCCGCGTCAGGGCGTCAACCCCCGTACCGGTGAGCGCATCACGATCGCCGGCGGGCGCGTGCCCAAGTTCTCCGCGGGCGCCGCGCTCAAGAGCAAGGTCAAGGGCTGAGCACCCCAACCTTCGCGGACCGGCTTGCGGCGCTCGTTGACGAGCGCCGCAGCCAGGTCTGCGTGGGGCTTGACCCCGACCCCGCCGTAGCGGGGGAGGCGTTCCCGGACGCGCCGGGCGACACCCCGCCCGAGCGTGCGGGCGCCGCCGTGGCCGCGTGGTGCGAGCAGGTGCTCGCCGCCGCGGCCCCGGCATGCGTGGCGGCCAAGCTCCAGCTCGCCTGCTTCGAACGCCTGGGTGCGCCCGGCTGGGCCGCCCTCGAGCGCGTCGCCGGCGCGGCGCGCGAGCACGGCCTGCTCGTGATCGCCGACGGCAAGCGCGGCGACGTTCCGGTGAGCGCGCGCGCCTACGCCCAGGGCCTGTTCGGCTCGACGCCGACGCCCTGGGGCGAGGTGGATGGCCTGGGCGCCGACGCGGCCACCCTCAATCCGATCCTGGGCGCTGACGCGCTTGCGCCCCTTATCGACGCCGCCGCCGAGGCGGGCGCGGGCATCTTCGTCCTCGTGCGCACCTCGAACCCAGGTGCCGCCGACATCTTCGATCTGCCCGCGCCCGACGCGCCGCTGCACGAGCGCGTCGCCGAGCTCGTCGCCGCGCACGCGGCCCGGCTCGCCGGCGAGTCCGGCCTCTCGGGGATGGGCGCCGTCGTCGGCGCCACCGAGCCGCGTCATATCGCGCGCCTGCGCGAGCTCATGCCCCGCAGCATCTTCCTGCTCCCCGGCGTCGGCGCGCAGGGCGGCAGCGCTGAGGCCCTCGCGGACGCGTTCGCCGCGGGCCCGGCGAGCGCGATCGTCACCGCGTCGCGCTCCGTTGCCGGCGCCGACGATCCCCGTGCCGCCGCCGAGCGCCTGCGCGAAGAGGTCTGGGAAGCCGCTTGCCGCGGCGCGCCCTCGGGTTAGCGAGCGGATGCGGGCGGGGTACCATCGAGCTGGCTCCAAGATGGGGTCATCCCATGGCGAGTTCAGCGACAAAACAGGGAGGGGGGTCTCGGATGACGGCGCGGATCCTCGTCCCGCTCGCGTTGATCGCATGCGTGGGCGCGGTGGTGGCGCTCGTCGCCGACACGATGAGCGCCTCGGAGGACCCGGATCCGCAGCGCCAGCGACCCGCGGCGGCTCGCAACAACGACGACGGCGAAAGCAAAAAGGCCAAGAAGAAGAAGCCGGCCGAGTACGTGGTCGAGAGCGGCGACACGCTCAGCGGGATCGCCGAGAAGACCGGCGTACCGATCGACCGGATCATCCGCAAGAACCCGGACCTCGATCCGCGCGTCCTGAACGCGGGCCAGGTCATCAAGCTCCGCTGAGGCCCCGGCCGCGCCGCGTCCGCGCCGCGCCGCTCGCGGCGCTCGCAGCGCTCGTTCTGGCGCTGCTGCCGGCGCCGGCAGCAGCGCAGGCTCCGCCCAAGAACCTGCCGGCCGAGAGCTGGGTCCTGGTCGACGAGCGCGAGGGCGACGTGCTCGCCAAGCGCACGCCGCAGCGCGCCGCCCCGATGGCGAGCGCGACCAAGCTGATGACCGCGTATATCGCGCTCAACGAGCTGCGGCCCGGCGACGTCGTCACCGCACCGCGCTATCGCGCGAACCCGGTGGAGTCGGTGATGGGCCTGCGCGCGGGCGAGCGCGTGACGGTCCGCGACCTGCTCTACGGGCTCTTGCTCTCGTCGGGCAACGACGCGGCCGCCGCCCTCGCCAAGGCGGTCTCGGGCTCCTCGCAGGCGTTCGTCAAGCGCATGAACTCCGCGGCCTCCTCTCTGGGCCTCACCGACACCCGCTACGTGGACCCGATCGGCCTCGACCCCGGCAACGTCTCCAGCCCGCGCGACCTGGCGCGCCTCGCGAGCGTCCTGCGCAAGGACCGCCTCTTCCGCAAGATCGTCGACACGCCGCAGATCGAGCTCACCGGCGGGCAGGTCCCGCGCACCGCCGTCAACCGCAACACCCTCGTGCGCACGGTCCCGTGGGTGGACGGCGTGAAGACCGGCTACAACCTCGCCGCCGACTACGTGCTCGTCGCCTCGGGCGAGCGTCGTGGGGTGCCGCTCATCTCCGTGGTCATGGGCGCGCCCAGCGAGGACGCCCGCAACGCCGCCTCCCTCGAGCTCTTGCGCTACGGCGCCTCGCTGTACAAGCGCCGCACGCCCGTGAAGCGGGGCGCGTCGTTCGCCGACGTGCCCCTGGCGTTCCGCGAGGAGACGCTGGCCCTGCGCGCCGCGCGCGCCGTGCGCGTCGTCGCCCGCGACGACCAGGAGATCGAGACGCGCGTGCGCGCCCCCGACGAGGTCGACGGACCGATCGCCGAGGGCGACGCGCTCGGCCGGGTGACGGTGTTCCTCGACGGCGAGCGTGTGGGCAGCGCCGGGCTCGTGGCCGCGCGCAGCGTGAGCGCGGCGACCATCGTCGACCGGGTCGATTCGGCGTTGCCGGGCGGCCGCGCGGTCGTCTGGCTCGGGGTGGTTGCAGTCGGCGGCCTGATCCTGATAGCACTCGTAGCTGCAGCCCGGCGGAGGAGGGGGTAGCCTCGACTAACCCCTGCCGCTCCCCGCGGCGAGCGTCCACACGCCGTGATTCTCACCGTCACACTCAACGCTGCCATCGACCGCACGGTCGCCGTTCCCAACTTCCGCCTCGGCCAGCGGCACCGCGCCGTGGAATCGCGCACCGTGGCCGGCGGCAAGGGAGTGAACGTCGCCCGCGCGCTCAAGCTGCTCGGCCGCCCCGTGATCGCCACCGGCCTCGCCGGCGGGCCGACCGGCACGCGCATCCTCGAGCGGCTCGCCGAGGAGTCGATCCTCAACGACTTCACCCGCATCCACGGCAACTCGCGCACGAACCTCGCGGTCGTCGACCCGACCTCCAACGAGCAGACGGAGATCAACGAGCGCGGCCCCGAGGTCACCGCCGAGGAGATCGACCGGTTCGTCGAGAAGCTGCTCTACCTCGCGCAGGGCGCCCGGATGTGCGTCCTCGCGGGGAGCGTCCCGCCCGGCGTCGAGCCCGAGGTGTACATCCGCCTCACGCAGGCGCTGCGCGGGCTCGGCCTGGTCACGATCCTCGACACCGACGGCGAGCCGATGCGCGCCGGGCTGCGCGCAGCGCCCGACGTCGTCGCCCCCAACCAGGTGGAGGCCGAGGAGGCCGTGGGCCACGAGTTCAACGACGACGACGACCGCGCCGCGGGCCTGAGCGCGCTCATCGAGATGGGCGCGGGGGAGGCGATCATCACGCTGCCGTCGGGTTGCGCTGCGATCGTCGGCACGGGCTCCGAGCGCCGTCGCTACGAGGTCTCGATCGAGCAGCTCGACCCCGTCTCGACGGTCGGCTCCGGCGACGCCTTCCTCGCCGGCTACGTGGCCGCGCGCTACGACGGCGGCAACCCGCGCGACTGCCTGGCGTTCGGGGTCGCGTGCGGCGCCGAGTCCACCCAGCACTTCGGCGCCGGCACCCTCGATCGCCGCGAGGCCGAACGCCTGCTGAACCGCGTCGAGGTGCGCGAGTCCGAGGTTCCCGCGGGCGTCGCCTAGGGCGCTGCTCCGGGACCCCAAAACGCACATCGTGGAGCCCGGGTCGCCCGGTTTACCGCTGTTATCATCGCTGAGACCTTGGAGCACGAGGTCGCAGCACCGCAAATTGCGGCTTTTGAGCCCCTCCCGGAGGGGCTTTTTTCGTCCGCGACCGGACGTAGCCTGGACGCTTCAATCGAGAAGGAGATGAGCACGGGTGGAAGTCGAGATCGGTAGGGGCAAGAAGGGTCGACGGGCTTACGGCTTCGACGACATCGCGATCGTTCCGTCGAGGCGCACGCGCGACCCGGACGACGTCGACATCACCTGGAATCTGGGTCCCTATCGGTTCGAGCTGCCCTGTCTGGCCTCCGCCATGGACGGGGTCGTGAGCCCGGCCACCGCGATCGAACTGGGCCGCCTCGGCGGGCTCGGCGTCCTCAACCTCGAGGGCATCTGGTCGCGCTACGAGAACGCCGAGGAGCGGCTGGCCGAGATCGCCGCCGCCCCGCCGGAGCGCGCCACCCGGCTCATGCAGGAGATCTACACGGAGCCGCTCAAGCCGGAGCTCATGGCGCAGCGGATCGAGGAGATCAAGGCGGCCGGCGTCGTCGCGGCCGCGTCGCTCACCCCGCAGCGCGTCACCGAGTACTACGAGGTCGCGCTCGAGGCCGGGCTCGACATCCTGGTCATCCAGGGCACGGTGATCTCCGCCGAGCACGTCTCGACGCGCTCCGAGCCGCTCAACCTCAAGGAGTTCATCGCCGAGGTGCCGGTCCCGGTCGTCGCCGGCGGCTGCGCCTCGTACTCGACGGGTCTGCACCTGATGCGCACCGGCGCCGTCGGCGTCCTCGTCGGCGTCGGTCCGGGCGCGGCGTGTACCACGCGCGGCGTGCTGGGGATCGGCGTGCCGCAGGCGACCGCGATCGCCGACGTCGCCGCGGCGCGCTCGCAGCACATGCTCGAGACGGGCGAGTACTGCAACGTGATCGCCGACGGCGGCATGCGCACGGGGGGCGACGTCTCCAAGGCGATCGCCTGCGGCGCCGACGCCGTGATGATCGGCTCGCCGCTGGCGCGCGCCAAGGAGGCGCCGGGCCGCGGGTTCCACTGGGGCATGGCGACCTTCCACCCGTCGCTGCCGCGCGGCACGCGGGTCGCGACGCGCCAGGACGGCACGCTCGAGGAGATCCTCCTGGGTCCCGCGCACGAGAACGACGGCACCTTCAACCTGATGGGCGCGCTGCGGACCTCGATGGCCACCTGCGGCTACGAGGACATCCGCGACTTCCAGCGCGCCGAGGTGATGATCGCGCCGGCCCTCCAGACCGAGGGCAAGCAGCTGCAGCGCTCGCAGCAGGTCGGGATGGGCTCGAACGGCCGCGCCGCGGTCGCGGCCGGGGTCGCTGTATCGGATGACTGACCGGACGCTCGCCCCGGACGAATCCCAGGGCGAGCTCCGCCCGGATCACCAGCCCGAGGTCTCGGGCTCGAGCACGGCGGCGCGGGCGATCGTCGACGGCGAGCCCGCGGCGCCGGCCGCGGCCACCGTCGAGCCGCCGGAATCGGCCCGCGAGGAGGTCCTCGTGCTCGACTTCGGCGGGCAGTACTCGCAGCTCATCGCCCGCCGGATCCGCGAGTGCGGCGTGTACGCGGAGCTCCTGCCGCACTCCACGCCGCTCGAGAACATCACGGCGCGCTCGCCGCGTGCGCTCGTGCTCTCCGGCGGACCGGCGTCGGTCTACGCCGAGGGCGCGCCGGCGCTGCGCACCGAGCTGCTCGACCTCGGCGTCCCGGTCCTCGGCATCTGTTACGGCATGCAGGCGATGGCCCGCGCGCTCGGCGGCCGCGTCGAGGGCGCCGAGGCCGGTGAGTTCGGCCGCACCCGCCTGGAGCTCGCCAGCGACGGCGGGCGTCTGCTGGCCGGCCTGCCGGCCGAGCAGCAGTGCTGGATGAGCCACCGCGACTGCGTCCTCGAGGCCCCGCCCGGATTCGCCGCGCTCGCCTCCAGCCCGGGCTCGCCCGTGGCGGCCTGCGAGTCGGTCGACCGAGGCCTCTACGGGATCCAGTTCCACCCCGAGGTCGTCCACACGCCCTACGGCACGCAGATCCTCGAGCGCTTCCTGCGCGAGATCTCCGGCTGCAAGGAGCAGTGGTCGCCGGCATCGGTGATCGACGAGCAGGTCGAGCACATCCGCGCCCAGGTCGGCGACGCCGAGGTGATCTGCGGGCTCTCCGGCGGCGTCGACTCGGCGACCGCTGCGGCGCTCGTGCACAAGGCCGTCGGCGACCAGCTCACCTGCGTGCTCGTCGATCACGGCCTCATGCGCAAGAACGAGGCCGACCAGGTCGTGCGCGCCTTCCGCGACGAGCTTGGCATCAAGCTCGTGCACGTCGACGCCGAGGACCGTTTCCTCGAGCGCCTCGCCGGTGTCACCGAGCCCGAGCGCAAGCGCAAGATCATCGGCGAGGAGTTCATCCGCGTCTTCGAGGAGGAGGCGCGCAAGCTCAAGGACGCCGGCTTCCTCGTGCAGGGCACCCTGTACTCCGACGTGATCGAGTCGGGCGGCGACGGCAACGGCGCCGCGACGATCAAGTCGCACCACAACGTCGGCGGCCTCCCCGAGGACCTCGACTTCGACCTCGTCGAGCCGCTGCGGCTGCTCTTCAAGGACGAGGTGCGCGCCGTCGCGACCGAGCTCGGCCTGCCCGATCGCATCGTCTGGCGCCAGCCGTTCCCCGGCCCGGGTCTCGGCATCCGGATCGTGGGCGGCGAGGTCACCCGCGAGCGCCTCGACATCCTGCGCGAGGCCGACGCGATCCTCCAGGAGGAGATCCGCGCGGCCGGCCTCTACCGCGAGCTGTGGCAGTCGTTCTGCGTGCTCCCGGTTGTGCGCTCGGTGGGCGTGCAGGGCGACGGGCGCACCTACGCCTACCCGATCGTGATCCGCGCGGTGACCTCCGAGGACGCGATGACCGCCGACTGGGCGCGCCTGCCATACGACCTGCTCGAGCGCGTCTCGAACCGGATCATCAACGAGGTGCCGGGCGTGAACCGCGTGGCGCTGGACGTCTCCTCCAAGCCGCCCGCGACCATCGAGTGGGAGTAAGTCGCTAGGGCTTCACCGCGACGCGGCAGCTGGAGTCGACGCGGTGCAGCAAGGGCGGCTCATCGAGCCCCGCCCAGAACTCGTCCGTCGCGTCCCGCGCGCCCTCGTACTCGCCGTAGTCGTCGATGATCAGCACACCCCCGCGGCTGATCCGGCCGTAGAGGTGCTCGAGCTCGTGCTTGGTCGACCGGTACCAGTCCGTGTCGAGCCGGCACAGCGCGATCCGCTCCGGCGCCTGCTCGGGAATCGTGTCCTCGACGAGCCCCTGGACCGTGTGGATGCGCTCGCCCGGATGTCCGGTGCTCTCGACGAGCGCGCGCACCTGCTCCACAGGGATGTGGGCGAAGACCGGATGCGTGGTGATCGTCTCGTAGAGCTCGTCGGGCGTCCCGTCGGCCCAGGCATGACGGTCGCGCTCCTCGGGCTTGGGGAACTCCGTGAAGGTGTCGAAGAGGTAGAGCTCGCGCTCGGCCGCCCCCAGATCCACGAGCGTGCCGGCCGCGGCCATCATGCTGCCGCCGCGCCACACGCCGCACTCGACGATCGCGCCCTCGACCCCGTTGCGCTCGATGTAGCGCACCGCGTCGCAGAGCGCCATGATCCGCTCGGGCGGCGTCAGGGTGTACGGCTGGACGCGCTGGATGATCCGGCGGGTTGCCTCGTCGCAGTCGGGCGGGATCGGCGGCATGCCGTTGCGGGCGCGGACCTCGTAGCCCAAGCGCCCGAGCACCTTCGCGCCGGCCCGCGCGACGCTCTGTCCCACCCTTCCGGCCATCCCGCGGCGTACCGTAGACGACCGCCGCTCAGGCCGCGTCATCTGCCGCGGCGAGGCGAGCCTCGAGCTCGCGCGGGGAGCCCGGCTCGAGCGCGTCGGCGGAGCGCCCGTGCGGGCGGCCATAGACGAGCCAGAGCAGCAGGCAGAGCAGGGCGGAGGCCAGCGCGAAGCCGATCTCCACGCGGCGGAAGACCTCGACGGCCGGCACTGCGTACCAGGCGAGCAGCGCGACCGCGCACGCGGCCCAGCAGAGCGCTGCGCGGCGGGCCTGTGCTTGGGCGAGGACAGCCTGGTTGAGCGTCGTAGCCGCCAGGTAGAGCCCCATGCCCGCGGCGACGATCAAAAGCCCCGGCCGGTCGTAGTCGAACTTGTCGCCGAAGGCGAGCTGCATGAGGGTCGGCCCCGCGATCGCCACGGCGAGCAGCGTGAGCGCCGTAAATCCTGCGACCGCGAGCAGCGTGACGCGCACGGAGCGCTCGAAGGCGTCGCCGCCCTCCCGGTCGCCGCGCGAGCGCATCCGCGTGAGGTGGGGGAGGAGGCTGGTCGCGATCGCCTGGAAGAGCACGACCGGGGCGCGCACGACCATCAGGACGTTGAAGATGAAGCCGGCGGCCGCCGTGTCCCGCTCGAAGCGCGCAAACAGCGGCCCGCTGTTCAAGAAGATCTGCTCGCTCAGCATGATCAGCAGCACGGCCGCGGCGAACCCGGTGCCCTGAGCCAGGGTGAACTCGGGCGCGGCCTCGCCGCCCGCTGGGGCGCCCTCGTCGCGGACCGGCGGGAGCGGGGTCCGCCGGGCCCGGCCGATGCCCACGAGCACGAAGAGCCCGATGAGCGGCGCGAGCGCGATCCCGATCGCCACCGGGTCGACCCCGTCCGCGAGCCCCACGGCGACCACGAGCGCGAACGCCATCCGCGCCACGGCGTCGAGCAGGACCAGCGCCGCGTAGAGGCCGAAGCGGTGGCTGCCCGCCAGGTACCCGCGCGCGAAGAACGCCGCGGCGAAGCCCAGCACCGAGGCGAGGAGCGCGTAGAAGAAGAGCGCGTCGCCGTCGAAGAGGTCGTCCTGGATCGGGCCCCGCAGGGCGAAGGCGGCGAGCGTGAAAGCGGCCGCGATCGCGAGCTGGATGGTGGCGGCGGTGCGCAGCACGTGCCCCGTGGGGCGCCCGTGCGAGTCGAGCTCCGCGATCGTCCTGGAGAGGAGCTGCTCGACCGGCCGGAAGAGCACCGAGATCGCGATGAACATCACCGACCACAGCACGACGATGCGCCCGTACTCCTCGCGGTCGAGCGCGTGCGAGGCGAGCGCGAAGAACGCGTAGGTGAGCAGCCCGGCCGCGCCGACGGCCCCGGTCAGCAGCGCGGCCGAGCGCCCGTAGCGGCTGGTGGGCGCACCGGATCGACTCATGCGAGCGGCGCGGAATCTAGTTGGGCTTGGCGCGCTGCGCGCCGGGGGAGCTCGCGGCGGCCGCGATCAGCTCCAGCGATCCCACTTGCGGACGAGCGGCTTGATCCGGCTGATCGGTGAGCCGCCGCCGTACCACGCGCCCTTCCAGACCTCGAAGTGCAGGTGGCAGCCTCGCGCGTTGCCGGTCTCGCCGACGACGCCGATCCGCTGGCCGGTCTTCACGCGGGTGCCGGGCTTGAGCGGCGAGCGCCGCGCGAGGTGCGCGTACATGTAGTCGCGGTTGGTGCCCTTGCCGGAGATCACGATGTAGTGGCCGGCGGCGGAGCCCTGGAAGGAGCGGTAGATGACCTTGCCGCCGCGCGCCGCGACGATGGGCTTGCCGCACTTGGCGAAGATGTCGACGCCGCGGTGGCCGCGACCGGCCCCGTAGCCGTCGCCGAAGTTGTGCGGCGCGCGGACCGGGAAGATGTGGCCGCGCAGCGCGAAGCGGGCGCCCTTGGCGGTGTTGGCGCCGCCGGTCACGGGGCCGATGCGGAACGTGTACTGGCCCTCCTTGGCGGGCTTACCCGACTTCTTGGTCCCGTCCCAGCGCGCGACGTTCTCCGTGTTCGGCTCAGCCTTGCGGCGCAGGCGGCGCACGGTCTCGCCGGTCTTGCGGTTGACGACCTCGATCCGCACGTCGGTGCGGCCCGAGCCGGCGAAGCGGTAGGTGAGCGAGGTCTTGCGCTTCGCGTCGAAGAAGGAGTTCTGCGGGGTCGCCGTGGCGCTGCGGAGCTTGAACTCGTCGGTCTTCGGGATCGCGTCGACGATCTTGATCGGGCGCGGGGACTTCGCCTTGCCGGCGAGCGGATCGACCACGCGCGGATTACCGGAGACGGCCTCGCGGGGAACCGCGGCGACCACGCGCTTCTTGGCGACCTTCAGCGGCTTCACCTTGACGATCCCGTCCTCGCCCGGGAAACGGACCTCCTCGACGCCGCCGAGGCGCTTGCCGGTGAACTCGATCTGCGAGCCCTCGGTCACCTTGCGCAGGCCGGCGCAGTCCTTGACGCAGACGACGTCGGTCACCTCCGGCGGGTCGGGAAGCGTGAGCCCGCCGCCGCCCGCGAACGCGGCGCCCGCGCCGGTGCTGACGACCGCCATCGCTGCTGCGATGGGGATCAGTCTCCAGCTGTACCGCTTTGGCGCTTGCGCCCCAGGCAATCGGGCCTCTCTTTCGTGGAGCCTGCGGGGTTAGCTGTCGGGCTCGCGCCGAAAGAGCGGCGCGGGGAGCAACTCCCTTCGCCCCTGGATGGTGTTGTTCGATGTCCATCCACTGGTTCCCCCGCTCCCCGGCCCTCGCCGGGGACTCGGCAGGTCCTTTGGTGGCGCGGCAGTATAACTCTTTGAGCGGACCGTTAGCGAGTGCTTAACGTCGCTCACACCCGCAGTTTGCGACATTCTCTACGCCGCCGCCGCCGCGCCCGCGCGCGAGGCGTCCCGCGGTCTCGAGAGGTGCCCGCTATCATCCTTCGGCCGCGCCAGGGCGCCACCGCCGGGCGCGGTTTTCGCGCGTACCACCGACGCGCAGAAGCACACCGATGAAGACGTATGTAGCGACACCCACCGACCGCCAGCGCGACTGGTACGTCGTGGACGCCGAGGGCAAGACCCTGGGCCGCCTGGCGACCGGCATCGCCGATGCTCTGCGCGGCAAGCGCAAGCCCGAGTACACGCCCCACGTCGACACGGGCGACTTCGTGATCGTCGTCAACGCCGACAAGATCGAAGTGAGCGGGCGCAAGCGCGAGCAGAAGACCTACTACCGCCACACGGGCTACCCCGGCGGGATCCGGTCGCGCAGCCTCAACGAGATGCTCGAGCGCAACCCCGAGGAGGTCATCCGCAAGGCCGTCAAGGGGATGCTGCCGCGCAACCGGCTGGGTCGCGCGCAGCTTCGCAAGCTCAAGGTCTACGCCGGTCCGGACCATCCGCACGCCGCCCAGCAGCCCAAGCCCCTGGAGATCGAGACTTGATGACCGACGACGAGACGAACCGCGAGGACGCCGACCAGCCGGCCCCCGAGGGCGAGGCCGCAGAGCCGACGCCCCAGGAGCCCCAGGAGGGGGCCACCCCGGAGCCGCAGGCGAGCGAGCAGGCCGAGGAGCCCGCTGCCGCCGCGGACGAGGGGTCCGCTGCTGAGGCCGAGGGCGCCGAGGAGCCGAGCGAGGCGCCGGCCGAGGAGGCTGAGCAGCCCACCGCCGAGAGCGCCGGGGATCAGGCCGAGGCCGCCGGGCAGGCTGACGAGGGCGAGGCCGCCAAGGACGACGCCCCGGCCGAGGAACGCAAGCGCAAGAGCGATGAGCCGCCTGGCGCGAGCCTCGAGCCGCTGCGCATCGAGCCCGAGCGGGAGCTGAGCGCCGAGGAGCGCGCCCGCCTCGAGGCCGAGGCCGAGGAGCGCGCGCGGCGTGAGGCCGAGGCGACGGCCGACGATGACGACGAGGAAGCCGTCGCGCGCCCCGCGAAGGTCGATCTCGCGCCCGACGCCAACATTCAGGCCACCGGCAAGCGCAAGTCCGCGGTAGCCCGCGTGATCCTGCGGCGCGGTGGCGGCGGCTTCCAGATCAACGGCCGCGACCTGACCGAGTACTTCCCGCGCAGCCTGCACCAGACGATCGCCAAGCAGCCCCTCGTGGTCACCGGCTTCGACAGCCACGTCGACGTGCGTGTGCGCGTGCACGGCGGTGGGCTCAGCGGGCAGGCCGACGCCGTGCGCCACGGCATCGCGCGCGCCCTCTGCGACATCGATCCGGAGCTGCGCCCCGAGCTCAAGCGCCGGGGGATGCTGACGCGCGACGCACGCGTCAAGGAGCGGCGCAAGGCCGGGCTCAAGAAGGCCCGCAAGCGTCCCCAGTTCTCCAAGCGCTGAG
>CBFGWL010000079.1:0-13278 GCA_965652565.1 uncultured bacterium | reverse complement strand
GGCGCCGCGTGGCGCGGGCGCTTCGGGGAGCGCGGCTGGGCCGACGTCAAGCGCCACATGGAGATCAACTTCGACGCGGCGGTGCGCCTCACCGAGGCGCTGCTGCCCATCCTGCGGCGCTCGGCGCCGAGCTCGATCGTGAACGTCTCGAGCGTCTCGGGCCGCATCGCGCGCGGCAACTCAGGCGGCTACTCGGCCAGCAAGTTCGCGATCGCCGGCTGGACTGAGGCGCTGCACGTCGAGGAGCGCCCGCACGGCGTGCACGTCGGCCTCGTCCTCCCCGGCTTCGTCGAGACCGAGGGCTTCCCGCAGCGCGAGCTCGTCTCGCGCGCGCTCACGCGGCCCATCGTCTCACGGCCGGAGAAGGTGGCCGAGGCGATCCTCGACGCCGGGCCGGGCGGCAAGGCCGAGCGCTACGTGCCCCGCTACTACGCGATCCCGGTAGTGCTCAAGGCGCTCGCCCCGTGGCTCGTGCGCCGCGCGATCGGCGGCGGCGGCGCGCTCACGCCCTCGACCCGCGCCGACGATGAGGACGCCGCGGCGAGCTCGCGCTGAGCGGCGTCAGAGCGGGCGCCGGACGCCGACCTCGTCGAGGTGGGCCAGCAGGTCAGCTGGATCCTCGTAGACCCTGAACGCCCCGGCATAGACCAGCTCCTCCCGGCCGTATCCGCCTGACAGCAGGCCGATGCCCAGGGCGCGGGCGCGCTGCGCGGCGAGCAGATCCCAGACGCTGTCGCCGACCACGATGCTGTCGCGGACGTCGACGCCCAGGCGTTCGGCCGCCGTCAGGAACAGGTCGGGGTCGGGTTTCGCGTAGCGGACCTGGTCGCGCGTGATCAGCGGCGCGTCCTCGTCGAGGCCGAGCAGGCGCAGCGCGTGGCGCGCGGACTTGCGGTGCCCGCTCGTCGCGATCGCCCACTGGACGTTCTCCTCGGTGAGCGTGCGCAGCAGCTCGGCGGCGCCCGGCAGCGGGCGCACGCTGTCGTAATTGCGCAGGAACGCCTCGGCGTGCAGGTCCGGCAGGCGCGCGAGCGTCTCCTCGTCGAGCGTCGTCTCCAGCTCCCGGAGCAGGGCCGTGACGAACAGGCCGCCGCTCATGCCGATGCGACGGTGAATCTTCCACACCGAGAGCGTGACCCCCACCTCATTGAGCGCCTCATGCCACGCGACGACGTGCTGGTAGACGCTGTCGAGGAGCGTCCCGTCGAGGTCGAACAGGAAGGCGGGGCGATTTCCGGATACGGGTTCAGGCGAGTCGTTCACGCGCGCATCATCTCAGGCGGCCGGACGACGCGCGGGGACGCGACGCGGGTACGGATGGCCGCGCCCTCGACGGATGCGGCACTTGCGCAATCCACCCGCTGGGCTACCCTCGCCCGAGAGGTAAAGGCAGCGATGTTCTTCAGGCAGGTCTTGCACGAGGACCTCGGCTGCGCGTCGTACGTCGTCGGCAGCAACGGCGTGGCCGCGGTCGTGGATCCCAAGTGGGAGATCGACGAATACCTCGAGATCGCGGCCGAGCACGGGCTGCGCATCGAGCACGTCCTCGAGACCCACAACCACGCCGACCACGTGTCGGGACGCGGAAGGCTGGTCGCCGCGACGGGCGCCACGGTCTGGGTGTCGGCGGACGCCGGGGTTGATTACGAGCATCGCGGCCTGCGCGATGGTGACGTGGTCGAGGTCGGCGACGTGCGCATCCGGGCGCTCGCCACGCCCGGCCATCGGCCCGAGCACGTCGCGTACCTGGTGAGCGATACCGCCCGTGGCGACGAGCCCTGGATCCTGCTCTCGGGGGACTCCCTGTTCGTGGGCGACACGGCGCGCCCCGACCTCGCCGTCGAAGCGGAGGAGGGCGCGCGCGGCCTGTTTGCGAGCTTCGCGCGAATCAAGAAGCTCAACGACTACGTGGAGCTCTGGCCCGGGCACATCGGGGGCTCGCTCTGCGGCGGCTCCGCGATGAACGAGAAGCCCGACTCGACCGTCGGCTTCGAGCGGCGGCTCAACCCCTACCTCAGGATCGAGGACGAGGAGGAGTTCGTCGCGGCGCTCACGCGCACCGCCCGCCCCCAGCCGCCCAACTTCCAGCGCATCGTCGAGCTCAACCGGGGCCCGCTCATCACCGACGCACCGGCGGTGCAGCCCATCGCCCCCGCGCGCGCCCGCGAGCTCATCGACGAGGGCGCGACGCTCATCGACGTGCGCGAGCCGCACGAGTTCGACGGCGGGCACGTGCCCGGGTCGATCAACGTGACCGCCGTGAAGGCCGGGGTCGGCACGCGCGCGGCCTGGATCGTCGATCCCGCCTCGCCCGTCGTTGTCCTCGCGGGCGGCGACGAGGAGGCGCTCGAGGTCGCCGGGATGCTCGGCGCGGTCGGCTTCAGCGACCTGCGCGGCTACGTGGCCGGCGGCATCGAGGCCTGGCGCCAGGCGGGCTTCGAGCTGGCGAGCATGCCGGCGCTCGACGCCGCCGGGCTCGCCGCGGCCCTGCGAGCCGACGACGTAGTGCTGCTGGACGTGAGGGAGACCGAGGAATGGGAGTCCGCCCACGTGCCGGGCTCGATCCACGTGCCGTATCACGAGCTGCGCAACGGCCTGCCCGCGGAGGTCACCGGGGCTGATCGCCCGCTGGCCGTGGCGTGTTCCGGGGGCTTTCGCAGCGCGCTCGCCGCCTCCGTGCTCGCCGCGCGCGGGATCGGCGACGTCCGCCACGTGGCCCGCGGCGGCGTGGCCGACCTCGCCCAGCACGGCGTCGAGCTGCGTCGATCCGACGAGGCTTAGCGGTACCTTCCCGGCGTCATGGCGACGCTATCGGGGAGGAGAGACCGGCTTGCGAGCCTGCTGGCGTGCGCGGCGGCGGTCCTGTTCGTGCTCGCCGGCGCCTCCTGGTACGTCTCGAACGCGATCCTGGACGCGGACAAGTTCGCCGACCGCGCCACCGCCGCGCTCGAGGACGACGCGGTGCGCAAGGAGATCGCGACCGTCGTCACCGACGAGCTGGTCCTGCGCGCCGACCCCGACCTGGTCGCCGCCCGGCCGATCATCGAGGGCGCGCTCGCAGAGCTCATCGGCGGGAGCGCCTTCCAGAGCATCCACCGGGCGGCGTTGAACGACGTCTACCGCGCCCTGATCGATCACGATCAGAACACGGTCACGCTCACGCTGGCCGACATCGGCACCCTGGTGCGCGGCGCGGTGCAAGCGCTGGCGCCCCGCGCGGCCCGCCAGATCCCGGCGGACGCCGACGCCAGCATCCGCGACATCGAGCTGCCCAGCGCGGTGACGGACGTCCTGCGCACGGCGCACGAGCTGCGCTCGCTGGCGACGGTCCTGGCGATCCTCGCGGCGCTCTTGGCCGTTGTGGCGCTGTGGCGAGCCTCGAACCGCCGCCTGGTCTTGATGCGGCTTGGAATCGCGGTCGCCGTGAGCGCCGCCCTCGCCGTGATCGCGCTCAACTTCACCCGCGGCCTCGTGCTCGCCGCGATCGACGAGACGGCGATCCGCGATGCGGCCGCCGGGGTCTGGAGCGCCTTCCTGGGTGACCTGGCACGGGGGCTCTTGGTGCTCGCCGCCTGCGGGGCGATCGTCGCAGCCGCGGCGTCCTCCCTGCTGCGCCCGCTCGATGCGACCCCGCCGCTGCGCCGGGCCTGGGAGCTGGCGACGGCAACGCCCTCCAATCCCTGGCTGCGCGCGATCCGCGCCCTCGGCCTGGTGGCGATCGGCGCGCTGATCGTGCTCGCGCCCGTGCACGCGCTCGAGCTCGTAGCGATCGTCGCGGGCCTGTTCATCGCGTACGCGGGCGTCGCCGAGCTCCTGCGGCTGACGATGGCGGTCGACCCGGCAGAGCGCGCCGCCGAGACCCGCCGGGCGCGCCGCTCGCTGGTCGTCGGCGCCGCCACGGTGGCCCTCGTAGCGCTCGTCGCCGGCGCGTTCACCTTCGGGGGCGGCTTCGAGGAGAGGTTCCGGCAGCTCGACGACCCCGGCTGCAACGGCTCGGAGGACATCTGCGAGCGGCGGCTCGACCAGATCGCGATCCCCGCGACGCACAACTCCATGTCGGCCGCCACGAACCGAGGCTGGCTCTTCGCGCAGCAGGACGCCGGGATCGCCGAGCAGCTCGAGGACGGCATCCGCGGATTCCTCATCGACGCCCACTACGGCGAGCCGACCCAGTCGGGGACGATCAAGACGAGCCTCGAGGGCAAGGGGGCGAAGGAGCGCAAGAAGTTCGCCGAGACGCTCGGCGAGGACGGGTTCAACGCCGCCCTGCGGATCCGCGATCGGATCGTGGACTCCCCGGTCACCGGCAAGCGCGGCGTGTACTTCTGCCATGCCTTCTGCGAGCTCGGCGCCCTCCCCATCGACACGGTGTTCGAGCAGTTCCGCGACTTCCTAGCGGCGAACCCGCGCGAGGTGCTCGTGATCGTCATCGAGGACTACGTGCACCCGGAGGACATCGCCGCGGCGGCGGAGCGCACGGGTCTCGTCGACCTGATCTACAAGGGCGATCCGGCCGACGGCATCCCGCGCGTACAGGAGATGATCGACGAGAACCAGCGCGTACTGCTCATGGCGGAGAACGACGCGGGTGACGTCCCGTACTACCACCAGGCGTACGACGGGCTGGTCGAGGAGACGCCGTACTCGTTCAAGCAGGTCCCCGAGCTGACCGATCGCGACCGGCTGAGGGCGAGCTGCAAGCCGAACCGCGGCCGGGAGGGCTCACCGTTCTTCCTGATGAACCACTGGATCGACACGAGCCCGGCACCGAAACCCTCGAACGCCGCGCAGGTGAACGCGCGGAGCGCGCTCGAGGCGCGTATCGCGGAGTGCGAGCGGGTGCGCGAGCGGCGGCCGGGGCTGATCGCGGTGGACTTCTACCGAGAGGGCGATCTCTTCGACGTCGCGCGCGACCTCAACCGGCGCCCCGCGCCTACGGCCGCCGGCTGAGGCTCAGCTCGTCGGGCCGAAGCGCTCGGTGCGGATGCGCCGCGCGGGGATGCCCGCTTCCATGAGCAGCGTGGTCGCGGTCTCGACGAACCCGTGCGATCCGCAGACGAACGCGGTCGCCATCGGATCGGCGACGCGGCCGACGAGCTCGGCATCGATCCTGCCCGTCGGGCCGGTCCACCCGGCGGGCGCCGCGCGCGTATACGTGATCACGGCGTCCTCGCGGTCCAGCTCGTCGGCGTAGATCACGTCGTCGGCGCCGCGTACTGAATACAGGAGGCGCATCCGCGCCTCGGGGAGGGCGCGGCGCCGGTGGCGCAGCATCGCCATCAGCGGCACAACGCCCGAGCCGCCCCCGACGAGCAGCGCCGGCGACTCGCCCCGCCAGACGAAGTAGGAGGCGAACGGGCCGCGCACCTCCACCTGGTCGCCCTCGATCACGACGTCGTGGAAGTAGGGCGAGACCTCGCCGTCGTCGAGCCGGTCGATGGTGAGCTCGATCTCGCCCTCGTCAAGCGGCGAGGAGGCGACCGAGTAGGAGCGCTCCGCGCGGTAGCCGTCGGGCGCGGTGAGCCGCACGTCGTAGTGCTGGCCCGGCAGGTGGGGGATCCACATGGGGAGCGCGAGCCGAAACGATTTGACGCGCGGCGTCTCCGTCTTGATCGCGGTCACCGTCGCGATCTGCCACCGGCCCGGCGCCCGCTGCGCGACCGGGCTCAGTCGTTCCAATAGCGCTCTTCCTTCCAGGGGTCGCCGCGGTTGTGGTAGCCGTTCGCCTCCCAGAATCCCGGCTCGTCGTGGTCCATGATCCGCAGCCCCGCGAGCCACTTGGCGCTCTTCCAGAAGTAGAGGTGCGGGACGAGCAGGCGGGCGGGACCGCCGTGGTCACGCGGCAGCGGCTCACCCTCGTGCTCGGTCACCACCCACGCCTTGCCGTCGCTTAGGTCCTCGAGCGCGAGGTTCGTGGTGTAGCCGCCGTACGAGTAGGCCATCGCGTAGGGGGCGAGCGGCTCGGCGCGCTCGAGCAGCGTGTCCATGGAGACGCCGCGAAAGCTCGTCCCGAGCTTCGACCATTTCGTCACGCAGTGGATGTCGCACGGGATGTCCTCGAACGGCAGCTCGGCGAACTCCGCCCAACTCCACTCGACGGGCTCGGCGACCATCCCGTCGATACGCAAGGACCACTCATCGGTGGGCACGTCCGGAGTCGGCCCCGCGGTGAGCACCGGAAAGCCGGGCTCCGCGTACTGGCCGGGAGGCAGGCGGCGTGCGAGCTCGTCGGGTTGCCGCCTGCGGCCCTGGAATCCGCGTGAGACGAAATCCGCCATCGTGTGCGGCGTTCAGTCTCGCACGGCCGTCAACCCGGGGGGCGGCGGCCCGTCGCAGCCGGGTCCATTGGTAGGGTCGGCGCGTCGGCAAGGGGTCCGGCATCACGAAACGAGGGGAGCTGTGAGCGTCGGACGCCTGATCTTCTTGACCATCGTCGCCTTCGCGCTGGCGGCGATCGTCTATACCGGGATCTGGCACGTCCCCGTTCTCTTCATCTGGCAGCACCCGATGCTCTCCTGGCTGCCGCTGCTCACGGTGATCGTCGCCGGGATCGCGATCGGCACGTTGCGCAACGCGGTCGCATCCGGGGCTACAGCCGCCGTCCCCAAGCCCACCGAGGCCCTGGCGGCCGCCGCGGCGAGCGAGTCCGGCGAGGCGGCGCTCCCCGGCACGCCGCGCAGCAAGGGCGGCCTGGGCTTCGCGTTCGGCGCGGGCGTGCTCGCGGGGCTCGCAGTGCTGCTCATCGGGCTGTTCTTCACCCTGCTCGCGCCGCCGGCGAGCGGCCTCTCGGAGATCGAGTACGAGCTCGTCGAGGATCTGCCCGAGCGCACCCAGCCGCGTCTGTTGCCGCGCGCGGGCGTCGACGACGACCCGCGCTTCGCCGAGACCCGCGAGACCCACCTGGTGCGCGATCCCGAGAGCGGCGAACTCATGTGGAGCGCCGAGTGGCAGGCGGCGCTTCTGAGCGGCGCCTCGCAGGGCGTCGCCGTGAAGCCCTTGGACGATGTGCTCTCCCAGTCGGAGATCCACAAGGGGGGCTTTGAGCACTCGGTCTCGGCGATCTCGCCGAGCACGCTGAAGGGCAAGGCGAAGCTCAGGCACCCCTTCAGCCGCACGCAGTATCCGGTGCTGATCCCGACGGGTGAGCGCGAGGCGATCGCGATCGCGCCCTACATGGGCTATAAGGGCTTTCCCTTCCGCCACCCGTACCTGAAGGGCGTCCTCGTCTACCACCAGGACGGCACGCTCGAGGACCTCAGCCCCGAGGAGGCCGCGGCGCGGCCGGAGCTGGCGCGCAGCGGGCGCATCTTCCCGGAGGCCGTGGCCCGCTCGCAGGCCGAGGCGCTCGCGCGCTCCGACGAGTTCGAGGGCGACATCGTCGACGGTGACGGGAACCCGCAGCCCTACCTGACCGCGATCGACGCTGAGCGGACGGTGTGGGTGACGATCATCAACGAGGACGGTGGCAGCGGTCTCGTCAAGGCCGTGGTGCTCGCCGACTCGACGACCGGCGAGACCCAGGTCTGGCGGCCGGGCGCCGGTGAGCAACTCGTTTCCACTCGGGAGGCGCTCAACGAGGCCAAGGCCTTGCCGCTGCGGTGGGAGGAGCAACGCTGCTGCGACTCCGACGGCCACAGCTACACCGTGACGCTGCGCGAGGTCGTCGAGCCGCGCCTGGCCTTCAAGGACGGCGAGCCCTACTACCTCGTCTCGGTCGTGCCGACGGATGAGCTCGCGATCTCGCGCGAGATCGAGCACACGCTCATCGTGGACGGGCGCACCGGCGAGACGATCCGCCGCTTCGATCACGTGGCGAACGGCGCGCTGGCCGACGAGCAGCTACAGCGCTTCTTCGAGTAACCAACAGGCCGCGCGCCCCGTTAGTGTCGTCAGCCATGGGCGCCGTGATCGAGGCCCGCGGCTTGGTCAAGACCTTCGGGCGCACGCGCGCCCTGGACGGGCTCGAGCTGTCGGTCGCGCCCGGCGAGATCCACGGGTTCCTCGGGCCGAACGGCTCGGGTAAGTCGACGACGATCCGCGTCCTGCTCGGCATGCTGCGCGCGGACTCCGGAGAGGTCACTCTGCTCGGCGGGGATCCCTGGCGCGACGCGGTCGAGCTACACAGGCGCATCGCGTACGTGCCCGGCGACGTGAACCTCTGGCCGAACCTCACCGGGGGCGAGGCGATCGATCTGCTGGGCAGCCTGCGCGGCGGCGTCGACCGGACGCGCCGCGACGCGCTCATCGAGCGCTTCGAGCTCGACCCCACCAAGCGCGGGCGCGCTTACTCGAAGGGCAACCGGCAGAAGGTCGCGCTGATCGCGGCGCTCGCGGGCGATTCTGAGCTCCTGCTCCTGGACGAGCCCACCTCGGGGCTCGACCCACTCATGGAGGCCACGTTCCGCGAGCTCGTCGGCGAGATCCGCCAGTCCGGGCGGACCGTGCTGCTGTCGAGCCACATCCTCGCCGAGGTGGAGGCCCTCTGCGACCGGGTGACGATCATCCGCGCCGGGCGGACCGTGGAGTCGGGCTCGCTTGCCGAGCTGAGGCACCTCACGCGCACCTCGGTGATCGCGGAAACGGTGCGGCCGCCCGGGGAGCTCGCGGATTTCGAGGGCGCGCACGACGTCCACGTCGACGGCAACCACATCGAGCTGCAGGTGGACACGGCGCGGCTGGATCCGCTCCTGCGTGAGCTGACCCGGCTCGAGGTGCGCTCGCTCACCTGCCGGCCACCGACGCTCGAGGAGCTCTTCCTCCGCCATTACGGAGACGTCGCCGCGCGGGTGGGATGAGCGAGCTCGAGGGCAGCGGCCGTCTCGCTTGGCTCAACCTCCGGCGCGACCGCGTGTTGCTCGCGGTGTGCGTCGCAGGCCTCACGGGGCTGATGCTCGCGAGCGCGCTGAGCATCCAGGACGTCTACTCCACACCGGAGGACCGCGCGCAGTACGCGGCGACGTTCGCGTCGGACACCGCGGTCGCCGCGACGCAGGGCAACCCGCGCAACCTCGCGACGCTCGGCGGGATCCTCACCTTCGAGACCGGCGTCTGGTACTCGGTGTTCGTCGCCCTCGCCACGATTCTCCTCGTCAACCGCTACACGCGCGGCGACGAGGAGGCCGGGCGGACGGAGCTGATCCTCTCCACCGCGGTGGGTCGCCGCGCGCCGATCGCCGCGGCGCTCACGGTGACCGGCGCGACGTCCCTGGCCGCCGGCGCCCTCGTTTTCGTGACGCTCGTCCTGATCGGCTATGAGACCGTGGGCTCGCTGGCGCTTGGGGCCTGGTTCGCCGGCGCGGGCATCGTGTTCGCCGCGGTGGCGGCATTCGCCGCACAGCTATCGGAGAGCAAGCGGACCACCACCGGCATCGCGCTTGGCGCGCTCGGCCTGGCCTGGGTGCTGCGCGCGGGAGGCGACGCCGGCGAGGATGCGCTGCGGTGGCTCTCGCCGATCGGCTGGGGCCAGGAGATCCAGCCGTTCGGCGACGAGCGCTGGTGGCCGCTCGCGCTGATGGTCGCCCTGGCGGGCCTGATGATCGCCGGCGCGTTCGCGGTGCTGCACCGGCGCGACATCGGCGGCGGCGTGCTTGCCACGCGCCCGGGGCCGGGATCCGCCAGCCGTGGGCTGCGCTCGGCCACCGGCCTGGCGATCCGCCTGCTGCGCGCGTCGCTGATTGCCTGGGCGGTCGGGATCTTCCTCTTCGGGCTGGTCTACGGCGCGATTACGGAGAGCATCGAGGAGTTCATCACCGAGAACGAACAGCTGGCTGAGATCCTCGCGCAGGCCGGCGGCGACGTGGTCGATTCCTACCTGGCGACCGCCCTCGCGATGCTGGCGATGATCGGCTCGGGGTTCTCGGTCCAGGCCGCGCTGCGGATGCGCACCGAGGAGTCCGCCGGGCGCCTCGAGGCCCTCTTGGCGACGACGACCGGCCGCGCGCGGCTGCTCGGTGGATACGTCGCCCTCGCCGTGGTGGGCTCCGCACTGATCGCGGCCTTCGCGGGGCTGGGCACCGGCACGGGGATCGGGCTCGCGACCGGCGATTGGAGCGAGGTCGGACGACTGACGGTCGATGCGCTCGTCTACGCCCCCGCGATGTGGGTGGCCGCCGGGATCGGGGTTCTGCTGGTCGGCGCGGCGCCGCGCGCGGCGTTCCTCGCTTGGGCCGCGCTCGCGCTCTTCGCGGTGGTGGAGCTGCTCGCTGAGGTGCTCAACCTGCCGGAGGCGATCGTCGAGCTTTCGCCCTTCCAGCACGTGCCGGATCTACCCGCAGCGAGCTTCGATGCGGCGCCCGTAATCGGGGTGACCGCCGTCGCGGCCGCCCTGGTCGCGGCCGGGATCGCGGCCTTCCGGCGCCGCGACGCGGGCTGAATCAATCCGCCTCACTGTGATTGACCCGGATTCCGTGGGTAAACGAGGCTCGGTGTCAGATCATCATCCGCAAGCCAACGAGCCCGATCCGTGGGATGACCGTGGGTTCTCGCCGCACGGCGAGCGGGCCCTCGAACCCGATCCCGTCTGGTTTCACCACGAGGCGCTCCTGTACGAGAACGAGCGCGAGTACGCGGAGGGCGTCGGCGAGTTCATCCGCGAGGGCGTCGAGGCCGGCGAGCCGGTGATGGTCGCTGTCGATCCGCACAAAACGGCGCTCCTGCGCCGTGAGCTGGGCTCGCTGGCAGAGCGCGTGCGCTTCGTCGAGATGCGCAGCCTGGGCGCCAACCCCGGGCGGATCATCTCGGCGTGGCGGCAGTTCGCGAAGGAGTACCCGGGGCCGATCCGGGGCGTCGGCGAGCCGGTCTGGCCGGGGCGCACCGAGGACGAGCGCGGCGAGTGCTACCAGCACGAGGCGCTGCTCAACCTCGCCTTCCGGCGGCGGGCGCAGTTCCGCCTGCTCTGTCCTTACGACGCCGCCAGCCTGCACCCGGACACGATCGCCGCCGCGCATGAGACGCACCCGGTCGTGACCGAGCGCGGCGAGCCGACGGCGAGCGCCGTGTACGTGGAGCCGTCTCCCCTCCCCCTGCCGCCCCATGACCTCTCGCAGCCCCCCGAGGACGCAACCGGGATCGCGATCGAGCCGGGCTCGCTCGCCGCGCTGCGTCGGGTGGTCGCGGCGGAGGCGGAACGGCACGGGATGTCCGATGAGCGCGTGTGGGACACGGTCACCGCGGTCCACGAGCTCGCCATGAACAGCGTGCTGCACGGCGGTGGTCGTGGGGTATTGCGAATGTGGCGCACGGGCCACGCGATGGTTTGTGAGGTACAGGACTCGGGTCTGATTGAGAGCGCTCTGATCGGGCGGACGCGGCCCGATCCGATGAGCACGTCCGGACGCGGCATGTGGATCGTCAACCAACTCTGCGATCTTGTGCAGGTGCGTTCCTGGAAGCACGGCACCACCGTCCGCGTCACCATGGCGATTCCCCACTAAGCCGCTTGCTCAGTGGGGCTCTGAACGAGCGGCACGCCGCTGGGCTGCTCGTGCTCGGCGGCATCGCGTCCGTACAGTGGGGCGCGGCGGCTGCCACGACCCTGTTCGACGAGGTGGGGCCCGGTGGCACCGTGTTTCTGCGCGTCGCGATCTCGGCGCTCGTGCTCGTCGTGCTCTGGCGGCCGGCCTGGCGGGCCCTGCGCGGAGCGGCGGCGCGCGACGTCGTGGCCTTCGGGCTGGTGCTGGCGGGGATGAACTGGAGCTTCTACGAGGCACTCGAGCGCATCCCGCTCGGGATCGCCGTGACCCTGGAGTTCGTGGGGCCGCTCGGCGTCGCCTTCATCCGCTCGCCCCGGCGCCTCGATCTGCTCTGGGCGAGCTGCGCTGCAGGCGGGCTCGTGCTCCTCGCGCCGTTCGGCGGCGGCTCTATCGACGCCCTCGGCGCCGCTTTCGCGCTCACGGCCGGCGCGTTCTGGGGCGCGTACATCATCTACTCGGCGCGGGTCGGGAGGGCGCTCAGCGGAGGCTCTGGCCTCGCGATCGCGATGACCGTGGGCGCGGTGGTCCTGATCCCGGTGGGCATCGCCGACGGCGGCGCGGACCTGCTCGTGGGCAGCACGATCCTCGTGGGGGCAGCGGTCGCGGTGCTGAGCTCCGCGATCCCCTACTCGCTCGAGCTGGAGGCCCTGCGCCGGATCCCCGAGAGCACCTTCGGAGTGCTGATGAGCCTCGAGCCCGCCGTTGCAGCGCTCGTCGGCTTCATCGCGCTCGACCAAGGCCTGCTGACGCGCGAGATCGCCGCGATCGCACTCGTCCTCGTGGCGAGCGCGGGCGCCCTGGGGACCGCGGGCGAGCCGCGGGCGCCGGAGGCGTAGGGCGACGGCCGCACCTGTCGCGGCATACCGAGAGACTGGCCGTGACCCCAGCCGTGGCGGCGGCGCTGCCGCCACGAGATCACGATCGTGTTGGTTGATCCCACACAATCACGAACTCGCGGCGGGCGATCTCGCGACTTCGTGATCTTGTTGGTTGATCCCACGAAATCGCGAAGTCGGGGTGGGGGTTGGGCCGGGATGCGTGCGCGGGTGCGGGGCCGGGTTGTGCGTGGCCCCGGCCGTTGTGGCGGCGGGGCCGGGGCGTGCCGCGCGGGCACGGGCCGGGGTGAGGGCAAGTAGGAGGGAGAGAGGTCGCGGGGGCGCGGGTGCGCAGCGTCTCTCGCGAGGGTTTCGGCACACGGCGCGCGCCTCGGGCCACACGGCGCGCGGCTTGTTTGCGCCGCGCCGCCCGGCAACGCCGACGTTCAGCCCACGTAGTCGAAAATCGGCGACCAGGGCTGAACCCTGCCCGAAACACCGGCGGCAGTCCCCAGGTTCAGCCCACGTGTTCGATATCCGGCGACTAGGGCTGAACCCCGCGTGAAACGCCGCCGCCGGCCCAGTCGTTCAGCCCACGTGTTCGAAATCCGGCGATGAGGGCTGAACGTCGCGGCGGGTGGGCGGACGGGCGTGGGTGACGGGATCGCAGGTTCGTCTCTCGGTGTGTGATCGAACCCTTGATCTCGCTCCCTTATGTGACGAGATCGCAGGTTCGCGGGAGGGCTCGGATCGAATCGGTGATCTCGTTTCGCTGCGTGACGCAATCGCGGGTTCACGCCGCCCGCTGGCGCGAAGTCGCGATTACGACGATCCCGTCGTCGAAATCGCGCACTCGTGAACCGCGCTCCCGCGAGTTCGTGATTACGACGATGCCGTCGTTGTAACTGCGATTTCGCGCTGCGGGGTGCTCGCGGGTTCGCGATCCCTCCAATGCGACCCCCTCCTTCGCCGCCGACCCCCGGCGCCGGCGT
>CBFGWL010000078.1:0-13284 GCA_965652565.1 uncultured bacterium | reverse complement strand
TGGTATACCATCGACCACATGCTTAATGACACAACCGCCAAGGTCGTATCGGACGAGGTCATTCCGGCGAAGGGCCACTGGGCGCGCGAGATATCCGCCGGGCAGAGCCTGAAAATCGAGGATCTCGAGGGCCAGCAGGCGATCGACTTCATCTGTTACAACCGCGAGAACCTCGCCGAGAAGTTCTGGGCGGCCCACACGGCGAAGCTCGCCGGCACGATCTACGTGACCACCGGTCACGTCCTCTATTCGGACCTCGCCAGGCCGATGATGACCATCGTCGAGGACACCTGCGGGGTCAACGACGTGATCTGCGGGTCCTGTTCGGCCGCCCTCGATGAGGTGCGCTACGGACCCGAGAAGGCGGTCCCCGGCTGCATGGACAACTTCGAGGAGGCGATCAAGCCATGGGGTCTCAAGCGCAGTGACATCCCCATGTGCTTCAACATCTTCCTGAACTACCCGGTCGGGGACGGGGGCCGAGTTGCGATGGATCAGGAGGCGCCCTCGAAACCGGGCGACTACATCGTCTTGCGGGCGGAGATGGATCTCCTCGCGGTGATCTCGAACTGCCCGCAGGAGAACAACCCATGTACCGGGTGGAACCCGAGTCCCATCCGGGCGACGGTATACGAGGCGAGCTGAGTGACTCGCCTCTCAGACAGGAGGAGAGGAGATCCAGATGCGCACGAAGAGGCGATGGACGCTCAGTGCGATCCTGGCCTTGCTGATCGCGCTCGTAGCCGTTGGCTGCGGTGACGACGACGAGGCCGGGGGAAGCAGTGATGACGGCGATGGGGGAGGCGGAGTAGTTCGCTTCCAGGGGCTGCCGGCGGATCCGGCCGCGATCCCGCTTTTGGTGATGCAGGAGGAGGGCATCGACGAGGAGCACGGCTTCACGGCTGAGTTCGTCGAGGTCGACCCCGACGCCGCGGCGAACACGCTGCTGCTCGGCGAGAGCGACATCGCGATGGAGCAGGACGCCGTGACGATGACGCTCGCCCAGCAAGAGGGCGAGGCCGGCGTCGTGTTCTGGCCGGTGCTCAACACGATGATGAGCGTCGTCGTCCCCGAGGACTCGGACGCGCAGTCGCCGGAGGATCTGGTCGGGCGCAAGGTCGGCCACTTCGGCGTCGACTCGGGCACGACCTCCGTCATCGCGCTGATGTTGCAGGAGCTCTACGGGATCGATGTCTTCAAGGACTACGACCTGCGCGAGGCCGGTCCCGCGGCGCTGCCGGAGCTGCTGAAGGGCGGCGAGGTGGACGCCATCTTCGACTACGAGCCGCTAGCTCTGCGAGCGGTCATCGAAGCTCCGGGCCGGTACCTGTTCGAGCCCGCCAAGGCGTGGGCCGAGGAGAACGAAGGCTGGTCCCCCTACCTGACGAACCTGGCGGCGCGGGTTGACTGGCTCGAGGAGAACCCCGACCTTGCGCTCGCGGCCAAGGACGCTTGGGTCGAGGCCGTGGAGGTCATCGAGGAGTCGAACTACGAGATCTTCGCCGAGGAGCCGTACCGCTCGTTCCTCGATCTGCGTAGCGACGAGGAGCTCGAGGCGTTCATCGACTACTGCGCCGATCTGCCCTGCTACGTGAACGAGTGGAGCGAGCAGGACATCGAGCAGCTCAACAACTGGCTCGAGCTGATGGCGAAGAACGATGTCCTGATCGACGCTCCACCGAAGGAGCCGGTTGCGGTGATCCTCGAGGACTTCCTCGGGGAGTCCGGCGGCGATCAGGAGTAAGGAGCGGGGGAGGCACGCACCCATGGAATCCGCGAGCCTCCCAGCTCGGGATCTCGGGTGGCGCCGCAGGGCGACGTCCGTACTGACCTCGGACGTCGTCCTCGGCGCCCTCGGGATTCTCACCTTCGTGGCGCTGTGGTGGTACGGGTCCAAAACCACCACGTTCGTCCCGGCGATCGGCGAAGTGGTCGATGCCATCCCAAGCTTCCTCACGGAGGAGCAGGTCTGGCCCGACATCTTCGCGAGCACGACGCGCGTCGTTGGGGCTCTCGCACTCGCGTGCGTCGCCGGCTTCTTCGCGGCATTCCTCATGGCGCGGGGCCGGTTCTGGGGGATGGTCGCCGCGCGCTACGTCGATCTCGCCCTGGGGCTGCCGAGCACGATCGCCGCGCTGCTCGCCCTCTTCATCTTCAAGCGGTCAGAGGTAGGGGTCTTCATCGTCGTCGCGATCGCGACGTTCCCGTTCATCGCGCTCACGCTGCGCCAGGGGCTGCTGAGCGCGAACAAGCAGCTGGCCGACATGGCCGACGTCTATCGGTTCCGATCGGTGATGCGGCTGCGCAACGTTTTCGTCCCGCACCTCGTGCCGTACTCGCTCGCGGCGATCCGCAACGAGTACGCGCACGCATGGCGTGTCGTGGTGCTGGCTGAGCTGTTCGCCGTGAACAGCGGCATTGGCTGGCGTTTCGCACAGGCCTTCGACCGATTTCTACTCGTGGAGGTGGCCCTTTGGCTGTTGACGTTCATGGTCGTCCTGCTCGGGACGGAGTACCTGATCCTGCGTCCGATCGAGAAGTGGGCGCTGCGCTGGAGGGGGACGGAATGAGCCCGGGCTTCATCCACGTAGAGGACCTGCAGGTCTCCTACGACGGCGAGCATCTCGCGGTCGCCGGCATCGACATGGACGTGGGCGAGGGCGACTTCGTTGCCGTCCTCGGCCCGAGCGGATGCGGGAAGTCGACGCTCCTGCAGGTACTGAGCGGGCTGCTCAAGCCCGTCGCCGGGACCGCGACGATCGCGGGCACGGACGTGACCCGCAACGGCGGGGGCGGTCATGAGCGCCCGCGTGTGGGCTACGTCTTCCAGGATCACCGCCTCCTGCCCTGGAGGACCGTCGCGCAGAACATCGAGCTGGTGCTCTCGGCGGCCCGGGTCCCACGGGACGAGTGGGAGGAGCGCATCGACCGCTTCCTCACGATGCTCCACATCCGGCAGTTCAGGGACTCCTGGCCGATGCGGCTGTCAGGAGGCCAGCGCCAGCGCGTCTCGATCGCTCGAGCGCTTGCCGTCGACCCCGCGGTCGTCCTGATGGACGAGCCCTTCAGCACCCTCGATGAGGTCACCGGCCGCCTGATGCGCCAACAGCTCGTCGAGCTCTGGCAGGAGCAGCAGCGCGCGATCCTGTTCGTCACGCACTCGATTCGCGAGGCGATCTATCTGGCGGATCGGATCGTGATCCTGACAAAGGGGCCGGCGACCGTCTTGGAGACGCTCGAGGTGCCGATCGAGCGGCCGCGCCAGTACGAGGATCCGGCCCTCACTGAGTTCGAGAGCCACATCGTCGAGCGTGTCATGACCGCTTGGGGCTACGACCGCGACGCGGGGCACGTCGAGGCCCCGCCCGTCACACCGGCGTGAGCACCTCCGCCCTCAGCGTGCCTCCCGCGCGCCGGTTCGTGCGCCCAGAGCTCGGGCGCCGGGCGCTGGCGCTGCTGACCGCTCTTCTGCTCGCGCTCGCGGCTTGGCAGCTCGGGACCTGGATCTCAGATGGCTGGATACCGTCGCTCAGCGCGATCTGGACGGACACGGTCGCCGCGCTCGGTTCGAGCGAGACATGGAGCGACATGGCGATCACGACGAAGCGCATCCTGATCGCGTTCGTCGCCTCCACGGCCATCGGGATCGCGATCGGGTTCGCGATGGGGCTAAGCCGCATCGCGGAGGGTTATTTCCGCCCGCTCGTCGTGATGGGCCTTGCGATCCCGGACCCGGTGTACGTGATCGTCGCGATCCTGGTGCTCGGCACCGAGGAGTCGAGCGGCATTATCGCGCTGACCCTTGCGCTCGTCCCGTTCGTCGTGACGATCGTGCATGGCGCGGTCAAGGCCCGCGAACGGCAGCTCGATGAGATGAGCCGCGTGTACGGGCTCAGCCGTCGCCAGTACCTGACCGAGGTCCTCAGCCGCCAGATCGCGCCCGCATTGCTGGCGGCCGCGCGCACATCCTTCGCGTTCGCATGGAAGATCGTGGTGCTCGTTGAGGCGCTCAGCCAGCCGACCGGGATCGGCTCGGCGATCTACGAGGCGTTCAGGCTCCTCGACGCCGCGGAGATGATCGCCCTCGCCCTGATCTTCATCGTTCTGATGCGCATCGTGGACGCCGTGGTCTTCGGGGCCTTGGAGAGAAAGCTGCTCGCTTGGAGCCGATAGGGAAAGGCAGGAAGGGATGCAACTGGGACACCTGACCACCCCCGATGGACCACGCCTTTACGTGCGTGATTCGCAGGGGCGCAGAATCGCTGCCACGGAGCTCCTTCCGGATGCGCCGGCAACGCTGGACGACCTGATCCGCGATGGCGGTGAGGGCTGGGTCTCGCGGCTTGCGGGCGCGCTCGCGACCGGGACGGAGCTTGCCGACACGGATGGCGAACCGGCTCCGGCATTGGTGTCGCCGAGCGCGATCATCGCCATCGGCCTCAACTACCTCGACCACTGTCGTGAGTTCGGCACCGAGCCTCCCGAGCGGCCGATCGTGTTCGCCAAGCTCCCGGTGAGCCTGGCCGCGGATGGCGAGGAGGTCGCGTGGCGGGAGGACATCACGGCCGAAGTCGATTGGGAGGCTGAGCTGGGCGTGGTGATCGGCAGGCGCACCCGCAACGTCCCTGTCGAAGAGGCGCTGGATTCGGTCTTCGGCTACACGGTGGTCAACGACTTCACCGCGCGCGACATCCAGGGCGACGAGCAGCAATGGGTGCGGGCGAAGAGCCTCGACGGCTTCTGCCCGCTCGGGCCGGTCGTCGTGACCGCGGACGAGATCGGGGACCCGCAGAACCTGCGGATCTCGAGCCGGGTGAACGGCGAGACGATGCAGGACTCGTCGACCGCGGAGATGATCTTCTCGGTCGCCGAGCTCGTGTCCTATTTGTCGCACTCGTTCACGCTGCAGCCGGGCGATGTGATCGCCACGGGGACGCCCTTTGGCGTGGGGCGCTTCCGCAATCCACCCATCTTCCTGGGCGACGGCGACGTCGTCGAGGTCGAGGTGGAGGGCATCGGTGTCTTGAAAAACCAGTGCCGCGTGCTCGCGGCTGTCAACGCATAAGGAAAGGAAGGCGCGACCCATGGCAGAGCCTGTCTACGCATCGCCCGATGCGCTCCCCAAGCCCATCGGCCCCTACTCCCACCTGAGTCGCTCAGGGAACCTCGTTTTCGTCGCCGGCCAGGTCGGTTTCAAGCCGGACGGATCGCTCGCCGGCGAAGACATCGCCTCGCAGGCGCGCCAGACGTTCGCCAACATCGGCGCGATCCTCGAATCGCAGGGCGGCAGCCTCCGCAGCGTCCTCAAGTTCACGACGTATCTGGTGTCCACGGACGACATCGAAGGGTTCTACGCCGTCCGCGGCGAACTGTTCCCCGAGCTCTATCCGGATGGGGCGTACCCGCCGAACACGCTGCTCGTCATCGAGCGGCTCGTCAAGCCGGAGTTGCTAGTGGAGATCGAAGCCGTCGCCGACGTCGGGGCCGGGTAGCCCGGACCCGATGGCGGCTCCCGCTCGGACAAAAGCGCGCGTCCTGGTGATCTCCCTCGGCGGGACGATCGCCATGACGCCAGCGTCTGACGGCGCCGGCGTGGCGCCCGCGCTCGACGGCGACGAGCTGGTGGCCATGATCGGCGATCTCGACGAAGTTGCTTCGGTCGAGACCCGTTCGCTGCAGCGAACCCCAGGCGCCCACCTCTCTTTCGCCGACGTCGCGGGGCTGCTCGATGTGATCGGCGGCGCGGATGATTGGGATGGGTTCGTGATCACGCAGGGCACCGACACCATCGAGGAGACCGCCTACCTGCTCGACCTCCTCTATGAGGGCGAGGAGCCCGTGATCGTCACCGGGGCCATGCGCCACCCCGCGACCCCGGGGGCGGACGGACCGGCGAACCTGCTGGCGGCCATCCGGGTAGCGGCCGCCCAGCAGGCGCGCGGGTTCGGTGTGCTGGTGGTGATGAACGACGAGATCCACGCGGCGCGCCTCGTCCGCAAGGTGAACACCATGAACCCGGCGGCCTTCGCTTCGGTGCCTGGCCCGCTCGGCTGGCTGGCTGAGGGACGGCCCCAGCTGATGCTGCGCCCATCGCGCAGAGAGGCCCTGCCGCCCCCGACGGGTCCGTTCCCTCGCGTGGCGCTGGTCACTGCGGCGCTCGGAGATGACGGCACGATCGTCGAGGCGTTGCCGGGGCTAGGGTTCGAGGGCGTGGTGATCGAGGCCCTCGGCGGCGGTCACCTGCCTCCGGGGACGGCGGCGGCCGTTTCGACGATCGCCGAGGCGGTGCCGGTCGTGCTCGCGTCCAGGACCGGCAGCGGCAGCACCCTGGAGGCGACCTACGACTTCCCCGGCTCCGAGATCGATCTCCTGCGCAAAGGGGCGGTCTCGGCAGGATGCCTCGACGGCGCGAAGGCGCGGATCCTGCTGACGGTCCTCCTCGCGCTCGAGCGAGACCGAGATGAGATCACTGCCGCCTTCACCACCCACGGCGGTGACGGGGGCGCGCCCCGCCCGGTCTTGCGCGCTTGATCAGTCCGCCATCCGCCGCATGCCGCGGAGGGCGAACGCTGCGAGCACGGTGATCAGGGCGGCGATCGTCACGAGGCCGGGCCAGGTCTCGTGCCACGTCACGCCCTCGATGAACCCCTGACGCACCATCTCGAGCACCTGGGTCACCGGGTTGATCTCGGCGACGGTGTGCAGCCAGCCCTGGAGGTGCTCGAGCGGGGCGTAGGAGGTGGTGCACAGCACCAGCACGAACATCCCCGCCTGCATGAGGGGCGCGGCCGACTGCGTGCGGAAGCGCAGCGCGAGCGCACAGCCCCAGCAGGCGGCGGCGGTGGCCAGGCCCATCACGCCCACGACGGCGAGCGCCAGGCCGTCGAGACCCGGCCAGCTCGCGCCGATCGCGAACGCGACCACCAGCAGGACCGTCGCTGGGATCAGCGCGCGCAGCGCAGCCGAGCAGACCATGCCGGCGAGGATCACCGAGCGCGGGGCGGGGGAGGCGAGCAGGCGGTCGAACCAGCCCGCCTCGATGTCGCGCGCGAGGTTGACGCCGGTCGCCGCGCCAGTGAAGCCCGCGCCCTGGAGCAGCGACACGCCGATGATGAAGCTCTGGTAGTCGTCGGTCCCGAACCCGCCGAGCTCGGTGAGCTCGCCGAACACCGCGGTGAGCCCGAGGAAGAAGATCGTCGGCGCGAGCACGCCCGGGATCGCCGCGCCGGGCACGCGCAGGATCTCGTTGAGCGCGCGCCGCACGAGCGCCGCGACCATCGGCCAGCTCATCGCCAGCGTCGCGCTCATCCGAGCCTCAGCCTCCGCCGCATCGCGAGGGCGCTCAGGCCCAGCCCGACCGCGGCGAACCCGGCGATCGAGGCAAACGCCTTCACGGCGCCCTCGCCCGTGACGACCGAGATCACGGGGTCGCGGACCCCGTCCACCACGAACGAGAGCGGGTTGAGCTCAGCCACCGTCGCCGCTGGCTCGCGCATGAGCTCGGCCGGGAAGAACGCGGTCGACAAAAACAGGATCACGAAGATCATCGGGAACATGCCCTGCACGACCGAGGCGCTGCCCGCGCGCAGCGCGATCGCGGCGGCGATCGAGCCGAACGCGACGGCCGCGAGCGTCACCCACAGCACCATCAGGACGACGCCGCCGACGCCTTCCTCGAAGGTCACGCCGAAGACCAGCCCGACGAGCACGTAGTAGATCGCCGAGATCGCGCCGAGCGCCGCCGTCCCGGCCAGCCTGCCGAGCACGATCGCGTAACGGGAGATCGGCGCCGCGAACAGGCGGTCCGTGAAGCCCATCTCCAGGTCCACGGCGAGCGCGATCCCCCCGCTGTTCCCGGCGAGCAGGCAGGACTGGATCATCGCCCCGGCGAGCATGAAGTCCAAGAAGCCGTTGACCTCCGGGAACTGGGGCAGGTTCACGGCGCCCCCGGCACCGCCCGTCTGCACGGCGAGCAGCAGCGACGGGAAGACGATGATCGGCGCCGCGAGCTGGGGCCGGCGGAAGGTCTGCTTGATCGAGCGCGCGCCGAGCGAGGCGATTACCCGGGCGTTCGCGACGAGCGCGGCCAAGCGCTACGCCTCCGCCGCCAGCTCGGCCGAATCCGGCCGCGGCGCCCGCCCGTCGGATCCCGCCTCCCGGTCGCCCCCCTCGTCGTCATCGGGCTCGTCGGCCTGAGCGCCGGGTTCGCCGCCCTCGAGGTGCCGGCCGGTCTTGGCGACGAAGACGTCGTCGAGCGTCGGCTCGACGAGCTCCAGCGACTCGACCGCGAGCCCCGCGTCGTCGAGCGCGCGGACCACCGGCGCGACCTGCGCGGCGCCGCCCTCCAGCTCGACCAACACGCGGTCGTCCTTCGGCGGCAGGGGATGGCCGAGGCGCGCGACGACCTCGCGCGCCCGCTCGATCTCGCCGTCGGCGATCGAGATCTCGAGGTGCGGCTTGCCGACCTGGGCCTTGAGCTCGCTCGGCGTACCCTCGGCCACGATCCGGCCCTGGGCGATGATGCCCACGCGGTCGGCGAGCTGGTCGGCCTCCTCGAGGTACTGGGTGGTGAGAAAGACGGTCGTCCCGTCGCGGTTGAGCGCCCGCACCTCGTCCCAGATCGCCTTGCGGCTGACGGGGTCGAGTCCAGTGGTCGGCTCGTCCAGGAACAAGACGCGCGGCTCGTGCACCAGCGCGGAGGCCAGATCGAGCCGGCGGCGCATGCCTCCCGAGTAGGTCCCGACCCGCCGGTCGGCGGCGTCCTGTAGGCCGACGCGGCCCAGGAGTGCGTCCGCCTTCGCGCGGGCCTCGGAGCGCGGTAGGCGGTGGAGCGTCGCCTGTAGGCGGATGAGCTCGCGCCCGGTCATCAGCGGATCGAGCGCCGCCTCCTGGAGTGCGACCCCGATCGAGCGGCGGACCGCCGCCGCCTCGTGCACGATGTCGTGGCCCGCTACGCGCGCGCTGCCCCCGGTCGGGCGCAACAGGGTGGTGAGCATGCGCACCGTCGTGGTCTTGCCGGCGCCGTTCGGGCCGAGGAACGCGTAGATCTCGCCCTCGGAGACCTCCAAGTCGACGCCGCGCACGGCCTTGACGCCGCCCTGGAACGCCCGTTCTAGCCCCCGGACTTCGATCGCCGCCATCCGGCGGGTGATTGTAGGGACGTGCATGGTTCCGCCCGGAGGGCCGCCCGCCGCGGCGCCGTCCAAACCGGCCCTTCTAAGCTGGACTTTCCCGCAACCGCACCGGATTCGGAGTGTTGATTGCAGAGATGAGTCGTGTACGCCCCCGATTCGGCGCCGGCATCGCGGCGCTGGCCTTCCTGTGCGCCGTCGTGCTCGCTGCCTTCGCGATCCCGAGCGCCGACGGCGCCGAGTCGCGTCCCGCGAAGCTTCTCGGCAAGACCTCGCGCAACCCGGCGCCCTCGTGCAAGCACCCGCCGGGGGACTGTTTCGCGGTCGGCAAGGTGACCGGCTTCATGACCCGCGTCAACGGCCAGAAGCGACCGATGGTCGCGCCCAAGAACGGCAGCATCGTGGCCTGGGCGATCCAGCTCGGCCGCAAGCCGAGCCGCAAGCAGCCGAAGCCGGTCAGCCAGTGGGAGTTCTTCAGCAACCTCTGGGGCAGCGAGCGCTTCGGCAACGGCCCCACCGCGCGCATCTCGATCCTGCGCCGGGTCAAGCGGGGCAAGGACAAGGGCAAGATGAAGCTGATTCGCCAGAGCCCGCTCGTCCGGCTCAACAACCTCTTCCGCCAGCGGACCTACATCACGCTCGAGCGGCCCTTGAAGATCCGCAAGGGCGACATCGTCGCGCTGACGACCGACACCTGGCTCGTGAACCTCGTGAGCGCTGCGGCGCGGCCCAACCGTGCGGGCGACAGCGCCTGGCGCGCGAGCCGCACGAACTGCACGCCGAACGGCGCCCGCAACTCGAAGGCCCACCGCAAGGTCGGGACGACGCGCCGCTACGGCTGTCAGTTCAGCGACAGGCTCCTGTACTGGGCCTCGTTCGTGCCCAACCGCAACGCGTAGCGCTGCCCGTCAAAGACGAGCAGCGGTGACGGCCGCTGCCGTCGGCCGCGCCTAGCGGCCTACTCGCAGGCTTCCGGGTTCTGCTCGCAGAACTCGTCGAAGGCGTCAGGGCCGGACTTGCCGCCGCCCTTCGAGCCGCCCTTCGAGCCGCCCGACGGGCTGTCGTCGCCGCTGCCGGGCGAAAGCCCGCCCGTCGAGTCGTCCGAGCCGTCCTCCGGCGTCGTCGTCTCGCCACCGGAGCCGTCCTCGTCGGGCGCGGGGGGCTCGGTCTCCGTGGTGGTCGTCGGCTGGGTCGTCGCCTCGGACTCGGTCGTGGTGGTGACGTTCTCAGGCTCATCGTCGTCGCCACCGCAGGCCGCGACCGGCACGGCCAGGGCCAGGGCGGCGACGGCGAGCGCGAGCGCACGGCGACGCGGGCCGTGCGAACCCGGCCCCCGCAGTTGGGTCCCCGCCGTCATGCCGGCTGACCGAGGGGGAGCTGCCGCTTGCCGCAGTACGGGCAGTCGGAGACGTCGAGGCCGATCAGCTGCTCGCAGCGCGAGCACAGGCGCAGGTTCTCCGGCGTGCGCAGCAGCGCCGACTCCGAGGGCGCCAAGGGCAGCGTGCGGGTGACGGGCTCGAGCTCCTCGCCCGTCACGCGGTCGACGTAGACGCCGTCGGGATCGATCGGCGCGATCGTCTCGCGGCCGGACGCGGGTGCCCGCAGGCGGTAGGTCTGTCGATCGTTCATCGCCATCGCGGGAACCTTATCCCAGCGGCTCCCGCGAAGACCGCTTTCCGGCCCGACCGCGGCGTAGGTTGGTGGGGTCGTGCGCGTGCTCATCTTCCACGGGTACCTCCTGCGCGGGACGGGCTCGAACGTCTACAACGCGAGCCTCGCCCGGGCGCTGGCGGCGCGCGGACACGAGGTGCACCTCTTCTGCCAGGACCGCGACGCGCGGACCTACGAGTGGGTCGACGCGGTGGGGGAGTGGCCCGGGGGCGAGCTACGGGTAGAGCGGCTGCGCCGGCCGCCGGCCGGAGCCGGCTCGGTGACCGCCTACGTCCCCGACATCGGCGGGTTGCTGCCGGTCTTCGTCCGCGACCGCTACGCGGGCTTCGAGGTGCGGACCTTCGGCGAGCTGACCGACGCGCAGCTCGAGCGCTATCTCCAAGCCAACGTCGAGGCCGTGCGCGACGTGGTAGCCGCCATCGGCGGCGCGGACGCGGCGCTCGCCAACCACTTGGTGATGGGGCCGGTGATCCTCGCGCGCGCGGGCCTGCGCTACGCGCTCAAGGTGCACGGCAGCGACCTCTCCTACACCGTGCTGCCGGACCTCGAGCGCTTCCGCCCCTACGCGGAGGAGGCCTGCGCGGGAGCCAGCGGGATCCTCGTCGGCTCCGCCCACATCGCGGCGCGCCTACGCCAGGCGGTGGACGAGCCCGCGACGAACGCGAAGGTACGCCTCGGCCCGCCCGGCGTGGACACCGAGCTCTTCCGCCCGCTGCCGCGGGAGCGGGCCGGCGAGCGGTTGCGCGAGTGCGCCGCCCGCCTGCGCGCGGCGGCCGGGGCCGCGGACCGCCGCCCGGCCGAAGGCTCCAGCTGGGACCGCGACCCGGGCGAGGCGGCTGACGCGCTCGAGTGGCTCGCGGGCGCGGAGGCGGGGCGCGTGGCATACGTCGGCAAGCTGATCGTCTCCAAGGGCGTCGACTTGTTGCTGGCGGCGTGGCCGCTCGCGCACGCCCGGGCGCCGGGCTCGCGGCTGCTCATCGTCGGCTTCGGCGCGTACCGCGACGCACTCGAGCGGCTTGCGGCCGCGCTCGGCGCGGGCCGGCTCGCGGATGCGGCGGACCTCGCGGCGCGCGGGTGGGGGCTCGAAGGCGGGCCCGAGCGCCCGCTGCCGATCCTCTCGGCGTTCCTGCGCGACCCACCGCCGGGCTACGCGGAGGCCTGCGTGGACGCCGCGGGTACAGTGGCGTTCGCCGGTCGGCTGGAGCACGAGGAGGTCGGCGCCGTGCTGCCCGCGTGCGACGCCCTTCCGTTCCCGAGCACGTTCCCCGAGGCTTTCGGCATGGTCGCCGCCGAGGCGGCGGCCGCCGGCGTGCTGCCGGTCTGCGCGGCGCACTCGGGCGCCCTCGAGGTGAGCCGGGCGCTCGCCGAGGGACTGCCGCCGGCGGCCGCGCACCTGGTCAGCTTCGCGGTGGACGAGAGTGCCGTGGGCGCGCTCGGCGACGCGCTCGGGGAATGGCTGGCGCTGCCAGAGGGCGAGCGCGTGCCCGTGCGGGAGGCCCTGCGCGAGGTCGTGATCCGGCGCTGGAGCTGGGCGAGCGTCGCCTCCGCGGTGCTCGCCGCGAGCGCCGGAGAGCTCGACCGGCTGCCCTTGGCGAATTAGAGCGGATTGTGACGATCTGGCCCAGCGGAGAGTTCTCCGCTTCGCCATGAATAGAATGGCGCCACCGTGAACCGCCAGACGATCTTCCGCCTCGCCGCCGCGATCGTGTTGCTCACGATCGCCTCGTCGATCCTGATGCTGATTCCGGACTGGAACGGCCCGCAGGCATCGGCTGAGGCAAAGGACATCGACACGCTGTTCGACGTGATGATCGTCCTGTCGTGCTTGGTCTTCTCGATCGTCGTCGTCCTGCTGGCGTACGCGGTCTGGAAGTTCCGCGCGCGTCCGGGCGACGAGTCCGACGGCAAGCCGATCCACGGGAATACTCGTCTGGAGATCATCTGGACCGCGATCCCGACGGTGATCGTCGTCTTCGGCGCGATCTACAGCTGGATCGTCCTGAACGACATCGAGTCCGAGGCCGCGGAGAGCATGCCGGTCCAGGTCACGGGCCAGCAGTTCAAGTGGACCTTCGAGTACCCGGAGCACGGCGTGGTCTCCGACGAGATGCACGTGCCCGTGGGCACTCAGCTCGACCTGCACCTGACCGCCCTCGACGTCATCCACTCGTTCTGGGTGCCCGAGTGGCGGATCAAGCGCGACCTGGTCCCGATCGCCGAGGGCAACCCTTCGGACGTCGACAACACGGTGCGCGTGACCCCCACGCAGGAGGGCACTTTCCAGCTCGTTTGCACCGAGCTCTGCGGCCTCGGTCACGCCGCCATGCGGGCGATGGTCGTGGTGGAGTCGCAGGAGGAGTTCGAACAGTGGGTTGCCGAGCAGCAGCCCGCTGAGGGCGAGGAATCCGAGGACGGAGCCTCCCAAGATGAAGGCGCAGGGGCGTAGCTAGGCTTCGATGGACCGGAGGTGGTGACTTGGTGG
>CBFGWL010000077.1:0-13371 GCA_965652565.1 uncultured bacterium | reverse complement strand
GAGCGCGCCGAGCGCGAGGCTGAGGAGCGCGTAGCGCGCGCCCAGGCGGAGGCGCAGGAGAGCGCCGAGCAGCGCATCGCCGAGGCGCGCGAGGAGCTGCGCGCTCGCGCCCAGGCGAAGCTGCGCGAGGTGACGGCCAAGCTCAAGCAGCAGGCCGCCAAGCGGGCGAGGGAGCTCGCCGCGCGGGCCGCCGACCAGGCTCGCGAGCGCGCGGAGCAGGAGGCGGAGGAGCGCATCGCAGCCGCCGAGCGCAAGGCGGAGGAGACCGCGCAGAAGGCCCGCCGCGACATCGAGATGGCGAACGAGGACGCCGAGCGCCGCGTCGGCGCGGAGATCGAGAAGCGCACGCACGCCGAGCAGGAGGCCGTGCGCTGGCAGCGGCGGTTCGAGAGCCTGGTCGAGCGCGTCGCGCGCGAGGCGGAGGCCCGCGCCCGTGCGGAGGCTGAGGCCAAGATGAAGGAGGAGCTTGACGAGATCCGCCGGCGCGCCGAGGAGGAGGCCGAGCGCGCCCGCGAGGCCGCCGAGCGCAAGGTGGCGGCGGAGATCGAGGCCCGCCTGCGCGAGGAGCAGGAGAGGGTGCGCAAGGAGGCCGAGGAGCGCGCCGTCGCCGAGGCTCAGAAGCGCCTCGAGGCGCTCGAGAAGCAGCTACAGCGGCAGGTTGCGGTTGAGGCGCGCCAGCAGGCACTCGAGGCGCGCAAGCTGGCCGAGCAGCGCCAGGCGGAGGCCGCGGAGCGGCTGCGCAAGGAGTACGAGGAGCGCGCCCGTGAGGCAGCCGAGCGCGCCCGCCGCAACGCCATGGGCGGCGGCTGAGCGCGCTGCGCCGCGTCAGCGCCGCAGCGTCGGCGCCAGGATCCGGTAGGCCTTGATCCCCAGCCCGAGGCGTTCGCGGTCGGCACCGTTCGCCGGGTCGAGCCCGCTGAGCTCGCGGATCCGCTGTAGCCGGTGGGCGACCGTATGCCGGTGTGCGTACACCGACCGCGCCGTCGCGTTCATGTTGCAGTCGTTCGCGAGGTAGGCCTCGAGCGTGCCGAGCAGATCGGTGCGGTAGCGCCGGTCGTGCTCCACCAACGGCTTCACCGTCTCCTCGTAGAAGCGCCGCACCTCGTCGGGATCGCTCGCCAGCGCGCGGAAGAGCAGGCGATAGACGCCGTCGCCCACGTCGCCGGTGAGTTGCTCCGCGAGGCGCTCGTCGCGCGCGACCACCGCGAGCATGAGCTCCGCCTCGGCGAACGCGCGGCTGAGCTCCTCCGGGTTCTCGCAGAACGAGGAGAACGCCGCCGGGCCGTGCGGGCGCAGGCGTGTGGCGAGCGTGCGCGCCGACGCAAGCGTCCGCTCGCCGGCCTCCGCGTCGCCGCGCGCGGGGAGCAGCGCGTAGACGCGCTGCTCGTCCTGCCCGGAGCTGAGCACCTCGGCGAGCGCGCCCTGGTGCTCGCTCGTGAGCAGGGCCACCGCGTGCCGGGGAAGGACGGTGTGGATCTCCGCCACGAGCGCCACCGCCCCGTGCGTGAGATCGCAGCCGAGACGCGCCGCGCGCCGCACGATCTCGTCGCTCGGCACCTTGCGGGCGCGCAGGTCCTCCAGCAGCGACCCGCGCAGCTCGCCGGCGAGCTCATCGCGAGCGTCGAGCACGGCGACCTCGGTGACGACGGCGAGCGCCGCCGTGCGCAAGATCTCGGCGACGTCCACGCTCGGGCGCGCCACGCCGTTCGCCGCCGGCAGCGCGAGCACCTCGCCGACGATCTGATCGCCCGCCCGCACCGGCTCTCGGTGCGCGGCGACGGACGGGCCGTCGCCGTTGGCGCTGCCCAGCGCCTTCAAGTCGATTGAGTCATCCGAGGCGGCGAGGAGGTTGCGGCTCGGCAGCACGACGGCGATCGGTGCCCCGGCCTCGGCGGCGGCGAGCTCGGCGACACCCCGGATTCCCTCGCCGTCGAGCAGGGCCGCCAGCATCCTCGAGTGCAGATCCTGCATACCGCCTGCCTCGGGAGCGAGCCGACGCCCGGGGGTCTGTGCCCCCGGGCGTCGCATGTCGCTCAATGGCTCCCCTATGCGGGCAGCTCCGCCTCGTCGTGTGCCTGGAGGACCACGTCGCCCTCCTCGCCGGTGCGGATCCGGATCGCCTCCTCGACGGGGATCACGAAGATCTTCCCGTCGCCCACGGCTCCGGTGCGCGCGTGCTTGAGGATCGTCTCGACGACGAGCGACTTGTCCTTGTCCTCGACGACGACCTCGACCTTCAGCTTCGGTCGCACGTTCACCGTCAGGGTGGAACCGCGGTAGTGCTCCACGATTCCCTTCTGGCGGCCCGAGCCCTTCACTTCGCTGATCGACAGGGACGGGAATCCCTTGTCGAGCAGCTCCGAGCGGATCGGCTCGAACGTCTCGTGGCGAATGTATGCCTCGATCTTCTTCATCTAGCTCACCTCCCCTCAGGAACTCGGCTGCTGAGCGGGGGACGGCGTCGCCAACGGGGTACCGGCCACGTGCGGCTGGAAGTCGCCGTTGACCGGGTACTCCTCCTGCGGAATGAACGACTCGGGGTAGCCGTACATCCCGTGCGAGGAGATGTCGAGCCCCGCGAGCTCCTCCTCCTCGCTGACCCGCAGCCCGATCGTCGCCTTGATCGCGGCGAAGGTCGCGTAGGAGAGGGCGAACACCACCACGAAGGTGAGCACGACCGCGAGCGCCTGGACGCCGAGCTGGCCGAGCGCGCCGCCGAACGCGACGTCGCCGTCGAACAGCCCGTACCAAACGCCGGCGGAAGCGCCACCGTCGACGTCAACGAGGCGCGGCGCGGCGAACAGGCCGACCGCGAGCGTGCCCCAGATGCCGGCCAGGCCGTGTGCGGAGAGCGCGCCGACCGGGTCGTCGAGGTACTTCTCGATCGTCAGCACGCCGAGGACGACGATCACGCCGGCCACGAGGCCGATGATCGGCGCCGCCCAGTACTCGACGAAACCAGCCGGGGCTGTGATGCCCACCAGGCCGGCGATCGCGCCGTTGCCGGCCATGCCGACGTCGAGCGTGCGCGTCCGCAGGTACACGGTGAGCACGGCGCCGATCACGCCGGCGGCGGCCGCCAGCTGCGTGTTCAGCATCGCCTCGCCGAAGAACGAGTCGGCTGTGCCGAACGTCGAGCCGCCGTTGAAGCCGAACCAGCCGATCCACAGGATGATCACGCCGAGGCCGACGAGCGGCATCGAGTGACCCGGAATCGCCCGCGGCTTGCCGTCGGGCCCGTACTTGCCCTTGCGGGCGCCGAGTAGGAGCAGCGCCGCCAGGCCGCCGACCGCACCGGTGAGGTGGACGACGGAGGAGCCGGCGAAGTCCATCACCGGCTTGCCGCCGACGTCGGCGAGCAGGCCGCCGCCCCACACCGAGTGCGCGATGAGCGGGTAGATGACGGCGCCGAAGACGGCCGCGTAGATGATGTACGCGCCGAACTTGATGCGCTCGAGCGTGGTGCCCCACACGATCGCCAGGGAGACGGCGGCGAACGCGAGCCCGAACAGCATCAGCATCGCGTCGGGCGCTGCGACGGTGAGCGCTTCCTCCCCGCTGCCGATCACCTGGCCGAAGTGGAAGAAGAACCCGTCGTTCCCGAAGAGATCGTTCCCCGGGCCGCTGATGCCGTAGCCGACCGCCCACCAGGCGATCGTGATCACGGCCAGGTTCACGAAGATCTTCGCCACGCCGGTGCCGACGTTCTTGCGCCTCGAGAAGCCGATCTCGAGGAACATGAAGCCGGCCTGCATGAAGAAGACGAGGATGCAGGCGATCGCCACCCACGTCATGTCCAGTTCGAGGGCCTTTGCCTCGACCGTCTCCAGGATCTCGCCCGGGGACTGTGCGAATGCCGCCCCCGGCAAGACCAGCAAAGCCGCGAGCGCGCCGAGCGCGCCCAGGCTGAGCTTCTTCGTCATTGACTGCCTCCTTGCCGCCGAGCGCGCGCCCAGCGGTCGCGGTGTACGGATCGCGACTGAAGGTATGCGCGGGAGGCGGGAGGGTCTTTAGCCGCGCGTCGAAACTTGCGGCGCGGCCGTTGTACCGACGGTCGAACGAGGTCCCCGTCCCTCATGGACACTTGGGCCGGGGGCGCTCACCTCGGTCTCATCGCCTTCGCGGGCCAGCGCGATCGTGCCCGGGTCGTGCCCCATGGCCCGCCAGCGCTCGGCCGCGTCGGCCGCCATCCGGTCGAGTTCCTCGTCGGTATGGAGGGGGTCGTGGTGGAAGAGCAGCGCGCGCTTGGCGCCCACGCGCTCGACGAACTTCAGGGTGTCGCCGAGCGCCGAATGCCCCCAGCCCACGTGCTCGGGGTACTCGGCGTCCGTGTACTGGCAATCGTGGATCAGCAGGTCCGCGTCGCGCGCCAGGTCGTACCCCGAGATCCACTCGTCGGAGAGCTCGTCGAGCGAGGCGCCGAGGGCGGGCTCGTGGTCGGGGATGTAGGCAAGCGTCGTGTCGCCGTCGCTGATGCGGTAGCCGAGCGTCGGGCCGCGGTGCGTGACGGCCTCGGCGCGGACCGTGACGTCGCCGATCCGCCACTCGCTCGCCGGCGCGTCGTTGAACGCCACCGAACAGGGCAGCTCACGGACCTCGACGGGCGAGAGCGGCGCGGAGATGTAGCGCGCGATGCGGTCCTCGAGTGATGCCTCGGGCGAGGACGGCCCCCAGATCGTGATCTCGCACTCCGAGCGGAAACAGGGGTGGAAGAACATCAGCCCCTGGATGTGATCGAGATGCAGGTGGGTGAGCAGGATCGCCACGCGCGGAGCCCCGGCAAGCTCCAATCCGAGCGTGCGGATGCCCGTGCCGGCGTCGAGGATCAGGTGGCTGCCGTCGCGGAAGGTCACCTGCACGCAGGATGTGTTCCCGCCATAGCGGTTCATCGTCGGTCCCGGCGCCGGGACCGAACCCCTCGCTCCCCAGACTTTTACCTTCACGTGCTTCCGTTTTCCGTGCGCGTCCAGAACATGATGATGGCGCCTGAGGCCTGGTCGCGTCCAGCGACGATTGGAAACGCGGCCGCCTCGATCGACCGATACCCGTCAACCGCGGTTCTGATGCGGAGCTCACCCGTCGCCGGGCGACCGGTCTTCAGCGTCGCCGCCAGGTTGATCCGCTCGAGCTCGAGCGGGGCATCGTCGTCGCCGACCGGCCCGAACGCGTGCAGCCACTCGTCGGCGCGCATCTGCCCCGATTCCTCGAAGGAGCGGCCCAGGAGCGCCGCGGCGGCCTCGTTGTAGAAGACCATCGTCCCCTCGTCATCCACCAGCAGCGCTGGGGTGGTCACGCTCGTCAGGAAATTGCGAGCGAGGATCAGCTCGAGTGGGCGTTGCGCACCTTCCATCGGACCGCGGCGTGATCAAGCCGCAATCCCATTGTGGCACTCAGCACGCGCCGCACTCGCAGGCGGCTCGGGCCTGATATCCGGGTTGCGCGGGGGCGCCGCGACGGGCGCCCAGGTAGCTCAGTCGAGCTTGCCGATCTTGAAGATCTTCGTGCCGCAGTCGGGGCAGACGCCCTGAATCGCCGGCCGCCCGTTCTTCATGGTGATCTGCTGGGCGTCCTTGATCTCGACCTTCTTGCGTTCCTTGACGCAGTAGCCCTCAGGCATCAGGTCTCTCCTTTCGGGAGATATCGCTTGCGGGCGAGCGGGCACGCCGTCGCAGCGGACCGCTTCACCTCTCGCTGCTGCGACCGTAGAGCGCCCGTCGGACGGCACGGTTGTGACGGTACGCACGAGCCGGGGACCGAAGTCGGCGCCTCGCCTGATATATGCCTGCGCTCGTGATCGCCGCACGCTGCGAACGCATCGCTGACTCGGGCCTCTTCCAGGGCTTCATCCTCGTGGTGATCGTCCTCAACGCGGTCGCGCTGGGGGCCCAGACGTACGACATCTCGCCGGGGCTCAACTCGGCGCTGGCGACCGTCGACGACGTCTTCCTCGCGATCTTCACCGTCGAGATCGTCATCCGGGTCGCCGCGTTCGGATCGGCTCCGTGGCGGTTCTTCCGCGACGGCTGGAACCTCTTCGACTTCGTCGTGATCGGGGTGGCCTACGTGCCGTTCCTGCGCGAGAACATCACGATGCTGCGGCTCGTCCGCCTGCTGCGGGTCGTGCGCATCCTCACCGTGCTGCCCGACCTGCGGATCCTCGTGCGGGCGATGGTGCGCAGCATCCCGCCGATCACGAGCCTCGTCGTCCTGACGATCGTGATCATGTACCTCTACGGGATGATCGGATGGATCCTCTTCGCCGAGGAGGATCCGGATAACTGGGGGAACATCGGCGACGCGCTGCTGAGCACCTTCACGATGCTCACCCTCGAGAACTGGCCGTCGCTGTTGGAGGCCGGGATGGAGATCCACCCGTGGTCGTGGATCTTCTTCATCAGCTACGTGTTGATCGCCTCGTTCATCGTGATCAACATCCTGATCGCGATCATCATCAACTCGATGGAGGAGGTCCACGAGGCGGAGCGCCAAGCCGAGCGCGCCAAGCATCAGGCCGAGGCCGAGGCGGCCGAGCGCGAAGGCGCGACCGTCACCGAGCGGATCGCGCACATCAGGGGGATGCTCGACGCGCTCGAGGAGGATCTCAACGAGCACGGCACTCCGCCGGCCGACCCGGAGCGCACGCGCCGGCCGACCAAGGGCGGCCGCATGCGCGGCTAGACGCGAGCGCGGTTTCGCTTACGGCGCGTCGGAGTCGCGGTCGGAGTTCGAACGCGCGTCCTGCGCGACGTCCTGCAGATCCGTCTGCAGGTCCGAGATGTCGTCGCGCAGATCGGAGATGTCGTCCTGCAGCACGGAGATCTCGCGTTCCGTGGACGAACGGCCCTGGCGCACGCTCTGCAGGTCCTGCTCGAGCGAGCTCAGGCGGTCGGCGAGCGCCTGGACCTCCTCCTGCGCCGCCTGCGACGCGGACTGCTCGACGGCGCTGAGCTCCTCGCGCACCGCGTCGAGGTCCGCGTTCGTGGCGCTGTCCTCACGCACGCCGAGGACGAGCACGATCGCGACGATGCCGGCCGCCAGCGCGAGCACGAGCGCCGCCGCGCCCGCGTAGCTGCGGACGGCGACCTTGCGGTCGAGCTGCGCGAGCCAAGCGCGCAGGCCATCGACGCGCCCCGCGAGCCCGGTCGGCGGCGAGATCCCCTCGCCGGTCTCCCCGGGCTTGCCGGCCTCGCCGTCCTTCGATGGATCGCCCGGCTTGCCGTCCGGCTTCGCGGCGTCCCCCGGCTTCGCGGTGTCCCCGGGCTTTCCGGCGGCTCCGGGCTTCTCCGAATCGCCGGGTTTGGCGGGGACGCCGGGCTTGGCGGGGGCCCCGGGCTTCGCCGGGGCGGCGCCGGGGGGCTTGGGGTCGGCAGGCTTCGCCGGCGTCGAGACGGCGGTCTGCCCGGCGGCGGGCTTGGCTGGTGAGGCTGGCGCGCCGGGAGCCGCCGGCGTCGTCGGCTCGGCGGCCTTGCGCTTGCGCAGCCTCGGTAGCTTCATCAGACCGGGCGAGGCGTCGCGACTTCGCCGCCCTCGGGCTCCAGCGGAAGGCCGGCCTCGGCCCATGCCTCCAGCCCGCCCTTCATGTTGTAGGCGTCGAAGCCCGCCTGGCGGAACGCCTCGGCCGCCATCGCCGAGCGATTCCCGGTCCGGCAGTAGAAGATGACGGTGCGCTCGCGCGGGATGGTGTCGGCGCTGGCGCTCACGTCGTTCATCTCGATATGGCGAGCGCCGGGCGCGTGTCCGGCCTCGTACTCGTAGTCGCGGCGGACGTCGATCAGCACGGCCTCGCCGCCCTCGGCGAGCTCGTTGATGCGCGCCGGCTCGAGGCCCACCACAGCTTCGGCTTGCTCGGTCATGGCCCCGCAGCTTAGTCCGTCGGCCTCCGCGGAACGGTGCCGGCCCCGTGGGCTGGATGCCGCCTGATTGACTCGCCAGTCAATGGTGATCTGTAACTTCCCGGCTCGTCCCAACCAAGGAGGCCGTAACCGATGCCTGAAGCAGTGATCGTCGACGCAGTCCGCACGCCCATCGGGCGCGCATTCAAGGGGTCCCTGGCCCAGCTCCGACCGGATGAGTCCACCGCTTACGTCGTCGATCAGCTGCTCGAGCGCAACCCCGAGGTCGACCCGGCGAGCGTCCAGGATCTCTATTGCGGCTGCGGAATGCCGCAGGGTCTGCAGGCCTTCAACATCGCCCGGATCACCGTGCTGCTCTCCGAGAAGCTCACGCAGGAGACGACCGGCACCACGATCTCGCGCTACTGCGCCTCCTCGCTCGACGCGATCCGCCACGCCGGCAACGCGATCAAGGCGGGGGAGGGCGACGCCTATATCGCCGCGGGAGTCGAGTGGGTGAGCCGTTTCAACGAGCGCACCGAGGCGGCCGGGGCGGACGATCAGAACGAGAAGCTCCAGGGCAAGCAGGAGGGCCAGCCCGACGCGTACATCGCGATGGGTCACACGGCCGTCAACGTCGCGAAGCGCTACGAGGTCTCGCGCGCCGACATGGACCGCTACGCGCAGCGCTCGCAGGAGCTCGCCGTCGCCTCGCAGGAGTCCGGGTTCTTCGATCGCGAGATCGTCCCGATCGCCGACCACGACGGCAACCTGATCACGAAGGACGACGGCCCGCGCCCGAGCTCGACGCTCGAGAAGCTCGCCGAGCTGCCCGAGGCGTTCGGCGACGGCGGCGTGACGGCAGGCAACTCGTGCCCGCTCAACGACGGCGCCGCCGCGGTGCTGGTCATGTCCGACACGAAGGCGAAGGAGCTCGGCCTCAAGCCGAAGGCGCGCATCGTCTCGACGGCGACCTGGGGCAACGAGCCCGAGTACATGGGCGTCGCGCCCATCGGCGCGATCAAGAAGGTCCTCCAGCGCACGGGCATGACGATCGACGACGTCGACGTGGTCGAGCTCAACGAGGCCTTCGCGGCGCAGGTCATCCCGATCATGAGCGAGTGCAACATCCCGCTCGAGAAGCTCAACACCCACGGTGGAGCGATCGCGCTGGGCCACCCGTTCGGCATGACCGGCGCGCGGATCATGGCCACGCTGCTCAACGTCATGGAGACCGACGATCACCAGATCGGCCTGGAGACCATGTGCGTCGCCGGCGGTCAGGGCGAGGCCATGATCGTCGAGCGGCTCAACTGAGCTCGCGAGGCAAACGAGGCCGCGCGCGGCTGGCGCGGTTAGCGTCAGCCGTGGCGTGGTAGGAGCAAGTCGATGACGCGGGCCGAGACAAGGGACGCCGTGATCGCCAAGATCCGCGCGCACTACGCAAGCAAGGGCATTCCGCTCGACGACCTCTCCGACCGGCAGATCGAGCTGGGCGTGCGCCAGCTCGCGGTCGCCTCACGCGAGGCGGGGATGTCGCAGGAGCAGGTCACCGAAGCGATGCGCAAGGCCGTCGAGGACGCCAAGCGCAAGCGCGAGGATCAGTCGAACAACGCGTAGCCGTACTCGCCGCGCTTGTAGGCGAGCTTCGCGATCGCCTTCATGCGCTCATCGTCGTTGTGCTCGATCTGGCGGAAGTTGGCCCGCACCCTGCGCGCCGCGCGCTCGCAGAACGTCTCCGCGATGTAGCGCTCCTGCCCCGACGGCTCGACGCCCTGGTCGCCGAAGATCGACGTCACGCGGGAGAGCACCGCAATCTGGGCGAAGATGTCGGCCGCCGCGTCGGCGAGGCGCTTCTGCGCGAACTGCGCCTGGACGATGTCCTTGCGGTGCTCCCGCAACAGTGACTCCCCGACGCTGCGCAGCTCCTTGATCTGCTCGCCCACCTCGTCCGCGTGGCCGCGGAGCTCGTCGTGCACCCGCGTGAACCGGTCGGGGCGCAGCTCGCGCTGGATGCGGCCGCCCACATAGTCGAAGAGCACGCCGATCGTGCCGATCGGGTCGGTGAGATTGATCTCGCCCAGGCCCGAGAGCTCCTCGCCCAGTGGCTTGAGCCCGGAGAGGGCGACGAACGAGCGCAGCACGTCATTCGCCCCCTCGAAGATCGGGAAGATGCGGATGTCGCGCAGCACCTTCTCGTACGGCTCGTCGCGCATGTAGCCGGCGCCGCCCTTCAGCTGCATCGCGCGGTTGGCCGCGTACCAGAGGAACTCGGTGCCGGCGATCTTGCACATGGCGGACTCCAGCGAGTAGTCCTCGATGCCGCCGTCGACGAGTCCGCAGGTGAGGTAGCACATGGACTCCAGGCCGAAGAGGTAGGAGACCATCCAGCCGACCTTGTCCTGGACGAGCTCGAAGTCGGCGAGCGCCTGCCCGAACTGGCGGCGCTCCTTGACGTGGTCGATGGTGAGGTCGAGCAGGTACTTCGCCGCGCCGACCGACCCGGTGCCCAGGCCGATCCTGCCGTTGTTGAGCACGTGCATGGCGATCCGGAAGCCCTCGCCCGGCTCGCCGATCACGTTCTCGGGCGGAACGCGCACGTCCTTGAAGTACAGGCGGCGCAGGTCGTTGCCGCGCAGGCCCATCGTGTCGTAGCGCTCGCCGACCTCGAACCCCTTCATATCGCTCTCGACGATGAGCGCGATGTGGCGGTCCTTGCCGTCGACCTCGCAGCGGGCGAACACGGTCAGCACGTCGGCGCGCGAGCCGTTGCCGATGTAGCGCTTCTCGCCGTTCAGGCGCCACGACCCGTCGGGCTGCTGCACGGCGCGGGTCTCGATGCCGTAGGCGTCCGAGCCGGCGTTGGGTTCCGTGAGGGCGAACGCGGCGAGCTTGCGCCCGGCGCACAGGTCGGGCAGCCAGCGCTCCTTCTGCTCCTCGGTGCCGAAGAGCGTGATCGCCTTGTAGCCGATCGACTGGTGGACGCCGAGCACGATCGCGAGCGTGGCGTCGATGTGCGTGAAGGTCTCGAAGACGCGTGCGTAGCCGGTCTGCGAGAGGCCCTGGCCCCCGTAGCGCTCGGGTACGTGGAGGCCGAGCAGCCCTGCGTCGCCGAGCTCGCGCAAGAGCTTTTCGGGGACCCAGCGATCGTGTTCGATGCGGCGCGGGTCGACGCGGTCGCCGATCTCCCGCGCGGCCGCGATCAGGCCGCGGACCTTGTCGTGCTCGGCGGGGTCTGGCTGTGGCCACGGGAGCACGAGCTCCTCGTGGATCTCGCCGAGGAAGAGCGCCTTGGTGAAGGACGAGACCGCGCGCTCCGGTTTGCCCTCGATCGCTGCCTGGGTGGCGGCCTCCATTGGGAGCAACCTACCCCAGCGGGGCGCTCCTAACTCGCCGGGTACACAACCGCCTCTTGGCCGCGGCCGCTCGACCGCGCGGCGAACGGGCTGGGGTGAAGTCTCGACCGCGCGCACATGGTCGGGACTGCGACGCATCGTGATACTCGCCGGCGTAGCGGTCAGCGAGCTGTCAGGAAGGTGGTGCGGGGATGACGAAGAGGCTGCTTGAAAGGGGCATCCCCGGGGTCGCCTCCCGGCGGAGCCGGCAGATCGTGGCGTTCGGCGGCGGGGGATTCTCGATGGAGGCCGGCAACCCGCTGCTCGACGACTACGTGCTCTCGCTCACGGGGCGCGACCGACCGCGCGTCTGCTTTCTCGCCACCGCGAGCGGCGACGCCGACGACTACGTCGTGCGCTTCTACAAGGAGTTCGCGGGCGGGCGGGCGGAGGCCTCGCACCTGGGTCTCTTTCGCCGCCGGCGCGGGGTGGGCGACGTTCGCGAGCACCTCCTCGCCCAGGACCTCATCTACGTGGGCGGCGGCAGCCTGCTCAGCCTGCTGGGGGTATGGCAGGCGCACGGCATCGACTCGATCCTGCGCGAGGCGTGGGAGCGGGGCATCGTCCTTTGCGGGCTGAGCGCCGGGGCGCTCTGCTGGTTCGACACCTCGCTCACGGCCTACTACGGGGCGCCCGAGCGCGTCCGCGGGCTCGGCATGCTGCCGTGGAGCTTCACGGCGCACTTCGACTCGGAGCCCAGCCGGCGCGACGCCTTCCACCGCGAGCTGCTGGCCGGGATGCAACCGGGCTTCGCGGCCGACGACGGCGCCGCGCTGCATTTCGTCGGCACCCAGCTCCACCGCGTCGTCTCCTCGCGCCCGCACGCCCGCGCCTACGCGTTGCGGCGAGCGGGAGAGCGAGTCGTCGAGGAGGAGTTGCGCATCGAGTATCTCGGGGCGCCCGGGCACGACGCGCGCGTCCGGATCAGGCCCTACCCGGCGTTGCAGCGCGCGCTCTCCGCGGGGGCGGCCGCGTAGTGGCATCCCGGCTGGTGGCACTCGGCGGCCACGAGTTTCGCTCGCGGCCGGCCGAGCTCGCGATCGTCGAGTACCTGCTGCGCCTGACCGGCAAGGAGCGTCCGCGCGTCTGCCTGTTGCCGACGGCGAGCGGCGACCCCCAGGAGGGGATCCAGCGCTTCTACGCGACGCTGGAGCGCTTCGACTGCGAGGCGAGCCACGTCTCGCTGTTCCGCCTCGAGCGGGAGCGCGTTGATCTGCGGGAGCATCTGCTCGCCCAGGACCTCGTCTACGTCGCGGGCGGCTCCATGCTCAACCTGATCGCGATCTGGCGAGCGCACGGGCTGTTCGGCCTGATGCGCGAGGCGCTGGAGCGGGGCGTTCTCATGGCCGGCCAGAGCGCGGGCGCGATGTGCTGGTTCGAGCGTGGCATCACGGCGTCCGCGGGGCGGCCCAAGGTTGCCCCCGGCATGGGGTTGCTGCCGGGCAGCCTCTGCGTGCACTACGCGCGCGATCCCGAGCGGCGCACGGCGTATCTGGCCGCGGTCCGCGACGGGCTCGAGCCGGGCTTTGGGCTCGACGACGCCGCCGGACTGCTCTTCGAGGGCGGCCGGCCGATCGAGGCGTTCTCGGCGCGGCCGGACGCGCGGGTGATCCGCGTGCTCGCCGGCGGCGTGGAGGTGCCGCTGCGCCCGGTCGCGCTGCACCACCGCCTCGGCTGGAGCCGCGACCCGGCCGTCGACGAGCTCCGCGAGCTGCGGCGGTCCCGCGGAATGCGCGCGGGACGCGGGCGGGCGCGGGCGGGCGCGCGGTAGGGGTGGGGCGTGGTGAGCGCCCGGGGCGGGCGGCGTGGGGGTTAGCGGCGAGCGCCCGGGCGGCGCGGGCGCTTGTGGCGAGCGCCCCGGCGGCGTGGCGGCGCGATACGCCGGGGATGGGCGGCGAAGGAGGGGGCCGCATCGGAGGAATCGCGAACTCGCGAGACCCCGGTAGCGCGAGATCGCAGTTACAACGACGGCATCGTCGTTAGCGCGACCTCGCGGGAGCGCGGTTCACGAGTGCGCGATTTCGACGATGGGATCGTCGTAATCGCGCATTCGCGAGGGGGGCCCACACGAACCCGCGATTTCGTCACACAGCGCAACGAGATCACCGCTTCGATCCAAACCCTCCCGCGAACCCGCGATCTCG
>CBFGWL010000076.1:0-14522 GCA_965652565.1 uncultured bacterium | reverse complement strand
GTGATCGAACGCCTCTACGGCAACTCGGGCGAGCTCAACGACGCCGGGCAGTACGTCTACTACGGCCGCGTCGGCGGCTGCTTCGTGACCGGCAACGAGGACGGCGTCAAGCATTGCGCCGCCGAGATCCTCTACGCCCTGCAGCACCTCGGGTTCACGGTCCCGCCGCAGGCCGACGCGGGCTGGATCGGCGAGGCCGGCCCCGGACCCTCCTACCTCGACGAGGATTCAGGCGGCCCGGAGAACGACTTCACCAACCGCAGCACGACCTTCGCCACCTGGAACCTGATGCACCTGGCCCGGCTGCTCAAGGACGCCGGCGGGGTCCCGGCGCACGGCAACCAGAGCCCGGAATGGGAGGCGGGCCGACGCTTCGACTTCCCGGGCCCAGAGCGCCGATGAAACGGCCCCGGGCGCGCTGGCGGACTGTGCGTGAGGCGGCGACCGGTCGGATCACGCCGGGCGTCGGCAACGCGGCAGGCGCACCACCGTACGCCCGTGCCTCGTCCTGACACGCAGCCGCGTGTAGGTCCGCCCGCCCCCGCAGGCGCGCCGCGGCCGGAACGCCTTGACCTTCGCCCGGATCCGCGAGCAAGGCAGGTGGAAGCCGCATTCGATCGCTCGCCCCTTCGCGGAGCGCCCGCCCCATTTGCGCCACTTGATGCGCTTGAGGTTGACGCCGCGCGCGAAGTCGCCGGCGGGGCCGTACGCAGCGCACCTTCTCGGAGAGACCTTCTTCACGTACCGCGCCCCGCTCTTGTCCAGGCAGTGGATCGCCGGCCGCGCGCTCGCCTGGGGCGCGGAGACGAGGAACGCACCGAGCAAACCCACCATCATCGTCAGCGCGGCGAGACGAAATCGCATGGAGTCCCCGTTCCTCCGCGGCCGGCGCGCGAAACCCACGCCACCTGCGCAATCCGTCCGCGTTGGCAACGCCGTGCCGCTACACCACCGTGCGCGCGCTGCGCGTCGGCTCGAGGCCCCAGCTCACGATCCGCTCGGGATGGATGCGGATCAGCGGCGTGGGCAGCGCGATCGCCTCGCCGCGGCCCCGGATCTCGATGCCGCGGGGATGCCACGGATCCTCGCTTTTGATGTCGTCGATCACGATCGCGGCCCGCCCGGTGCGCTGCACGTCGCGAAACTTCTTGGTGCGCGCCAGGTCACGGCCCCCGACCTCGATGGCATCCCGGGCGGCGTTGTAGATGTAGGCGACGGGGACGACGTGCGGCGTGCCATCGGGACCGACCGTCGCGATCCGCCCGAGCTGACGCCCGCCGCGCAGGTACTCGAGCTCCGCTTCCCTGAAGACGCTCATGCCAGGCGACCCTAGTCGACGGCATCCGTTTTCTCGCCCTCCCCCGGTCACACCTCGCCGCGCTGTCCCGTCTCACCTCTAGAAGGGCCTCCCCTGGCCCGGCGAACCCGGTTCGGTGGAGGCGAAACGCGGTCGGCGCAGCGCCGGCCCGCGACCGGAAAGAGGTACTCGAGATGTCCAATGCCGAACGAGAGGCGCGACTCGAGACCGTCAGCGGCGTGGCCGCCGGCCTCACGGCGGTCGGCGTCCTGCTCGTCGCCCTCGCCCCCCTGGCGATCCCGTTCCTGGCGCTGACCGCGCTGTTCGTGGCGCCGCTCTTGATCCTGCCGCTGCTCGCCCTGCCCTTGGTGTTGCTCGCAGCACTCGCGATCAAGCTCGGACGCCGGTTCCGGGGTCGCGGCCCTCGGCAGGGCGCACCCGTTTCAGGACGGGCCGGCCGCGAGTCCTTCGCGAGGCGCCAGCGCAGCTACGGGATGTCGTAGACCCGCCCACGGGCACGGGGCCGCTCAGTCGGTGAAATGGCTCGCGTACTCCGGCGACGGCTCGATCTCCGTAATCACGTCCACGAGGACGCCCGCGGGGTCGGCCACGATGAAATGGCGCTGACCGAAGTCCTCGCTGCGTAGCTCGAGCTGCGGCTCCACGCCAGCCTCGACGACCAGACGCTGATACTCGGCGTCGACGTCGTCGACCTCGAAGTTGAGAATGAGCCCCGCCGCAGCCCTGCGGAACCCCTCGGGCACCGTCGGGTGCTGCGCGTCGACGATCCCGAGTTCGTGGCCGCCATCCCGGCGGCGCAGGCTCACGTACCACCCGGCATCAAAGACGACCTCGAAGCCGAACAACCGCACGTAGAAGTCACGGGTGCCCGCCACGGCATCGGTGCAGATCACGGGATAGAAGCTGGAGAGCTTTGACCGCATCCTCTCGTCCTTTCACCTCGGAAACATAATGTTGTTACGTAATCTGAGCATATTCGCATAACGCGATTACGTCAAGGCGTTAGGTTTCATCCATGCCCGCGTCAGAGGCCCACCCCCCGCGCACAAAGGCCGAGCGCAGCGCCGTCACGAAGGAAGCGCTCCTCGCGGCCGCCCGCGAGCTGTTCACCGAGCGCGGCTATGCCGACGTCGGCGTGGCGGAGCTCGCGCAGCGCGCCGGGGTGACCACGGGAGCCGTCTACCACCACTTCGGCAGCAAGCGGGGGCTCTTCCGCGCGCTCCTCGAGGCGGTGCACGAAGAGGTGGCCGAGAGCATCGCGGCGGCGGCCGACGGCCTCTCTCCCTGGGATCAGCTCGTCGCGGGGTGCGAGGCGTTCCTGCGGGCCAGCACCGCGCCCGACGTCCAGCGCATCATGCTCGTCGATGGGCCCGCTGTGCTTGGCTGGAGCGCTTGGCGCGAGCTCGACGCGCGGACGTCGATGCGGCAGCTCGAGGACGTGCTGGCACTGCTCGTCCGCGAGGGCGAGCTGGCGGACCAGCCGCTCGAGCCGCTCGTCCACCTCCTTTCGGGCGCGATGAACGAGGCCGCGCTCTGGCTGGCGCGCTCAGCCGACCGCGAGCGCGCGCTGGCCGAGACCACGGCGGCTCTCAACCGGATGCTCGAGGCGCTACGCGCCTGATCCGGCGCTCTCAGTGGCGCTCATCCGCCCGGCGGACTGACCCCGATGGCCGCGTTCTCCTCGGGACTCGCCAACCAGTGGCCGAAGCGAGCGGCGGCCTCGGCGAAGCGCGCGAGCTCGGCGGGCCCCGGCTCGCCTTCGCTCTCGTGCGCACGGACGGGCCTACCGACCTCGCGGAAGAAGCGCGCGATCCCCTCCTCGGTGACGACCAGGCTCACGGCCGGCTCGCTCGAGGGGTTGCGCCAGGCGTGCGGCACCCCGCCGGGCACGTGGAGAACGCGCCCGGCCGCGACCGCGACCCAGCGCGCCTCGTCAGCGCCGTAGACGAATCCCTCCATCGCGCCGCTCAGGGCGACGAACGTCTCAGGCTCAGGATGAGAGTGCAAGGGAACGCCGCCCCCTGCGGGGATGGTTCCCCGGATGAGACAGGGCGAGCGATCGTCGCCGGTGAGGGGCGTGATGATTTGCACCCTGGGGCCGAGGACGTCGAGTGCCTGAGCGGTGGCCGGGTCGATGTGCTGCGGCTCGGGGCGCAGCGTCGCGTCGGGTTGGGACATGGATCTCCTCGGTTCGCTGGCGTGTCCAGCGCAGCGTGGGCCAGGGACGCGTCGCCACCAAGGCCCCATTTGAGGGGTTCGCGCGGGAAGCCGCGTCCCGGTGCACGGAGCCCGCCGATGATTTCGCGCGCTGGTGTCGGTCTATTGGGAAAGCGACCGAAGGGAAACGCGGATGAGAAAGCTAGTAGCCGTATGTCAGATGACGCTCGACGGCGTGATGCAGGCGCCCGGGGCGCCCGACGAGGATCGGAGCGGAGGCTTCGAGATCGGCGGGTGGGTCTTCGGATACCTGGACGACGAGGCGATGAGGATCATCCACGCCGAGCTCGCGAAGCCGTTCGATCTCGTGCTCGGGCGCAAGACTTACGAGATCTTCGCCGCGTACTGGCCGCACCAGGACGGGCCGATCGCCGACGCCCTGAACGGCGCCCGCAAGTACGTGGCATCGCGCACCCTCGACGAGGTCGAGTGGGAGAACGCGGAGCTCCTTCAGGGCGACGTGGTCGAGGCGATCCGGCGCATCAAGGAGGACGAGGGCCCCGACCTGATCACGCAGGGCAGCACGGATCTGCTTCAGACGCTGCTGGCCGCAGGGCTGATCGACGAGTTCCGCCTCTGGACCTTCCCCGTGGTCGCGGGCTCGGGCAAGCGGCTCTTCGGCACGGGCGCGCGACCCGCCGGCCTGCGCCTGCTGGGCGCGGAGACGACGCCGAGCGGCGTGGTCGCGGCGACCTACGCGCCCGACGGGGAGATCCGCAAGGGCACGGTCGCCGCCGACACGCCGACCTGAGGCGGAGCTGCGGCGGGCGCGCGGCGCTGGCGGACTAGGCGGGTTCCATCCGCGCGGCCGCGGGGTACGGTGGCCGCATGCGCGCAGCAGTGCTGAACGAAGTTGGTGGAATCCCGGAGTACGGGGAGTTCGAAGATCCTGCGGGCCACGGTGACGGCGCCCTCGTCGAGATCGCGGTCGCGGGACTCAACCCGGTGGACATCGCCACCACGAGCGGGCTCATGGGCCCGGTCGAGGTGCCGTGCGTCGCCGGTTTGGAGGGCATCGGCACGCACGACGGCCGGCGCGTCTACTTCGAGAAATGCCTGCCGCCGTTCGGCTCGTTCGCGGAACGTACGCGCGTCGATCCCGAGCTTCTGATCGACGTCCCCGACGGGGTCGACGCCGAACTCGCGGTCTGCTTCGGGACCGCGGGCCTGGCGGCTTGGAACGCGCTGGAATGGCGCGGCCGGCTCGCGGTCGGCGAGAGCGTGCTCGTCCTCGGCGCCAGCAGCGTCGTGGGCCAGATCGCCGTCCAGGCCGCGAAGCTCCTCGGCGCCGGCCGGGTGACGGCGGCCGCGCGCGACGAGGAGATGCTCGTGCGCACGCGCGAGCTGGGCGCCGACGCGACGGTCGATATCGGCGGCGAGCCCGACGAGATCGCCGCGCGCCTCGCCGAGGCGGCGGGCCAGGGCTACGACGTGATCCTCGACGCGGTCTGGGGCGAGCCCGCCGTCGCGGCCCTGCCCACGCTCGCGGACCACGGGCGCCTCGTGCAGGTCGGCAACGCCGCATCCCCGACGGCATCGATCTCACCGCGAGGCCTGCGCGCGAGGCTCGCCTCGATCCTCTTCTTCACGATCTACCAGCTCCCGCCCGACGTGAAGGCGCAGTCCTTCCAGCGGATGTGCGAGCACGGCGCTCGCGGCGAGCTACGGGTAGACGTCGAGGTCGTCCCGCTCGCCGAGGTCGCGAGCGCCTGGGAGCGCCAGGGAACCGGTCCTCATCGGAAGCTGGTCATCCGCCCGTAACCGACGCCGGGCGGCGGCGTCACGACGGCTCTCGATGCTGGAGGGCGCGCTCGGACGCCTCCCAGAAGTCGTCGATCTTCGTGGCGTCGGTGCGGTCGTTCGCGGCTGAGATGGCCCAAAGCTCAACGGGCTCGTCGCCCTCGTTGCGATGGGAGCGCACGGTTGCCGGGGCGACACGCACCACGGAGCCCTCCGGGACCTCGCGGACCTGGTCGTCGAAGCGCATCGTGAGCGTCCCGCGCGCGACGAGGTAGAGCTCCTCCACGTGCTCGTGGTGGTGCCCCGTGCCCTGCTCGAAGTCGGAGTGCGGCGGGATGCGGATCAGCGTGATCGCGACCTGCTCGGCGCCCAGCGCATCGCTCAGCCGCCTGAACTCCCCCGGTACATCCGTGCCGGCGTACACGTCCCTCACCTCGTCGGCGTGCACGATCGAGAATCCCGGGTCAGTCATGCGCCCCCCTCACCGTCCGCTCGCTCGTCGCCAGAGTAGCGCCAGCCCGGCCAAGACGAGCCCGCCGCGCAGGACGAGCCCCGCCACGTCGGTCGCCGGTTCCCAGCGCACCGTGCCGTCGCGGATCACGTAGGCGCCGACCGGCCGCGCCCGCAGCCCGTACCCGCCTCCGTCTCCGCTCGAGCCGGATTTGTCGGTGCCCGTGCCGCCGCCACCGCCGCCGCTCACCTCCGCGGCGGGGATGATTACGACGCCGTCGAGCTCGATCGGCTCGCCGTAGACACGTCTTACGGTCAGCGCGTCCTGCGCCCTCTCGATCACGTCCTGGATGTCCATCCGGCTCCTTCCGTCGCCTCCGCGGGAGTGGCTCAGGTGTACCGCACCGCGCCCGGGCTGCATAGGCTGCCTGCCGGAAGCGAGCCGAGGAGGGAGCGATGCGCGCGGTACGAGTGATCACCGAGGACGGCCCCGAGGCCCTGCGACTGGAGGACGTTCCCGAGCCCGATGGCGAGCTCGTCGTCGCCGTGCGCGCGGCGGGCGTCTCGTTCCCGGACCTGCTGATGACGCGCGGGCTCTACCAGCTACGGCAGGAGCTGCCCTTCACGCTCGGCTGGGAAGCGGCGGGCGAGGTCATCCGGGCGCCGCAGGACGGCCCGTTCCGCGAGGGGCAGCGGGTCATGACCCTGAGCTTCGGCGCGCACGCGGAGCAGGTGGCGGCGACGCCCGAGGCAACGTTCCCGCTGCCCGAGCGCATGAGCTACGAGCAGGGCGCCGCCCTCCCGCTCAACTACCTCACCGCGCTGGCCGCGCTCGAGCGGCGCGGCGATCTGCGCGCCGGTGAGACCGTGCTGGTGCACGGCGCCGCCGGAGGCGTTGGGACCGCGACGATCCAGGTCGCCAAGGCGCTCGGCGCCGAGGTGATCGCGGCCGTCTCGACCGACGAGAAGGCCGCCGTCGCGCGCGACGCGGGCGCTGACGCAGCCGTGGTCGGTGATGACTTTCGCTCACAGCTCCCGGGCCCCATTGACCTGATCATCGACCCGGTCGGCAACACGGAGCGCTTCAAGGAGAACCTGCGCGCGCTGCGCCCAGAGGGGCGGGTGATCGTGGTCGGCTTCACCTCCGGAGAGATCCCGGAGATCCGCGTGAACCGACTGTTGCTGCGCAACGTAGACGTCCGCGGCTGCTCGTTCAACGTTCTGGCGAACGAGCCCGACGGCATGCGCGCGGCGGCGGCCCGCCTCGCCGAGCTCGCCGAGACCGGCGCGATCGAGCCGGTCATCGGCTCCGTCTATCCGCTCGAGGAGATCACGGCGGCGCTCAAGGAGATCGACGAGCGCCGCGCCAAGGGCAAGGTCATCGTGCGCCCCTGACGCGAGCGCCCGGGAGCGGCGCCGGGCGCGTCCTCGCAGTCCGCGCGCATCCTGTACGGCCGGGGGCGTCGGTGCTACCGTGACTGCCAAGCGACTGATACCCGTGGCTAGGGTGGGTCGTGAGGTTGGAGAGAGGTCGTTTCAGGGAGCCTCACGGGGGCCTCGCGAATCGGCATACGCGTCAGCGAGAAAGGCGGCTGTATGCACTCAGAACAAGTCACCCCGCAGTTGCAGGCCGAGGTGGTCGAGGGACCCAAGGCGCAAGTGCTACGCCTCTCCGGCGAGCTCGACTTCGCCGCCATGCCGCGGGTGGAAGCGATCCTGCGCGAGTGTGAGGAGCGGCCCCCACAGTTGCTCCTGATCGATCTGCGCGAGCTCACCTTCATCGACTCCGCCGGATTGCGCCTACTGATCACGGCCAATTGGCGAGCCCACGCCGCCGGACGCAAACTCAGCGTGACCCGCACGCACGCTTCGGTGCGGCGTATGTTCGAGCTCACCGGGCTCGACAGCGAGCTGCACGAGCTGGAGCCCGACGCGGTCGACGCGCTCGCGCTCCCGCAGGGCGGCTGAGCAGCTTCAACGCCGGGGCTCCCCCGTGTTGCGATGCGGCGCGCGATTCGCTTTCGGCGCTCACGGGTGGTACGTTGGGGCATGCGGTTGACTCCTCATCGGCATCCGATCCGCGAGCCGGCCGCTGTATTGAGGTCGTACCGTTGGGTTCTGGCATGAGGCGCCTTTCGATTCGGCGAATGTTCAATCGAAAGGTGTGCACATGCGATCTGAACGCGGAGCACCAGAGCTAGGCATCCAGGTCTTCGAGGACCCGGACCTGGTCGTAATCCGACTCGTCGGCGAGTTCGACCTCGCGTCATCGGAGCAAGTCGAGAGCGTCCTACGTGAGTGCGAGCGCAAGGCGCGGACGACGGTGCTCGTCGATCTCGAGGAACTGAGCTTCATCGACTCGACCGGCCTGCGCGTCCTCCTCGAGGCCAAGCGCCGCGCCGAGGACGAAGGCCTCGTGCTGCGGGTGACCGGCAGCCACGGGCCCGTCGCAAAGGTGCTCAAGCTGACCGGAATCGAAGCGGAGCTCGCGCTGGAATCCCGCCGGCCCAACGGGCGCGGGCGCGGATCCACCGTGTCGGGCGAGCAGGAGTAGCGTCGCCAGCAACCCGGCGCCTCGCGATGACCCAAGCGTGGCGAGAAGAGACGCGCGCGCCCACCGCGATGGCGCTAGCCGCATCGCACACGGGTCCCGTCGCCGAGGCGATCGCGCACGGCTTCCACGACAACGAGGCTTGGGTCTACATCCAACCGGACCCCGTTTGGCGTCACCGGCTCATGGTCCGCAACTATCGGGTGCTTATCCGCCGCCTGTTCCTGCGGCGCGGGGCGGGCTGGACGACATCCGGCCTCGAGGGTGCGGCTCTCTGGATCCCTCCGGGCGAGCCGAAGCGCACGCGAGCGGATCTGCTCGCCGAGAGCGCCTCTCTGGTGCCCTGGGTGGGCTCCGGCCTACGGCGCGCCTACCGGCTCGACGAGATGGTCGAGGCCCACCACCCCAGCGAGCCTCACTGGTATCTCGAGGTCCTGTCGGTCCACCCCGCCCATCAGCGGCGCGGCCTCGGCTCGGCGCTGATCGCTCCGGGCCTCGCCCGCTGCGATGCGGAGGGCATGCCCGCCTACCTCGAGACCCAGCGTGAGGAGAACCTGCCCTACTACGAGCGGTTCGGCTTCGAGGAGCGAGAAATCATGGAAGCGCCGGGCGTCCCGCCGCTGTGGGGGATGTGGCGCGAGCCGCGCTGAGCGCCCCCGCGGCGGCCGTCGCCCGGCCGCGCTCCCTGACCAGAATCCGGCGGATCAGGCCATAGGTCCCCTCCCGGCGGGCGTCGTAGTGGCTGCGCGCGAACGCCTTGTGGACGTAGATCGGGAAGATGAAGTCGAAGCGCATGCGGCGCGCCGCCTTCGTCCAGCGAACCAGCAGCCGGCGCTGGGTCTTGCGGCTGAGCGGCGCGAACATCGTGCCGGTCTGCCAAGGGACCTCCAGCTTGAGGACCGGCCGCACGCCCCGGCGGTGGGCGCGCCGCACCCAGCGCCGGTCCTTCGCGATCAGGGCGGGTGCGCGCCCGCGGGCGATCCGCCGCGCCTCGCGCCGCCACTTGCGCCAGCGCTGCGGCCCGCCGACCACGTCCATCCGCTTCGCTACCGCCGCCGCCTGACGCGGAAAGCCGGCCTTGCGGCCGCTGGCGTTCACCCACACGCGCTCCCAGCCGCCGGCCGGACATCCGTCGCCGGCGCGGATCCTCCGGACCAGGCGCTTCACGTGGCGGCTGCGCGAAGCGAAGTCGATGAACAGCCAGCCGTAGTAGCCGCGGGCGTCGGCCGCCTTGATGCGGCACGCGTGCGCCACGACCTCGTCCTCGTCGCGGTGCCCGGTGATCGCCGCGCCCAGGCTGATGTCAGCCGCCACGAGGCGCTCGTACGCCGTGCGCACCGCCTCGCTCTGCGGCTGCAGGTCCTGTTCCGCGTCGTTGCTGGCGAGCGTCACCCGCAGGTGCGTGGGCCGTGCCGCGACGATGTGGTCGACGATCCCCGTGTCGGGTTCCCCGTCCGCCAGCCGCGGACCGGCCCAGGTGCCGCTGCCGTGACTCAAAAAGCCGTACGCGAGCGCCCTGGCGTCGGCGGGCGGGGCGAGCGCGAGGGGCGCGAAGAGCGCAAGGGCGCAGAGGGGCGCCGTGAGGCGCGCCCGGCGCGACGCTCGTATCGCTGTAACCCCTGCAGCGATGACACCATGCGGATCACCGCTCGCCCCGCTTCACAAACCGCCCGCGTCACCGCTCGCCCGGCAGCAACGAGAGCCGGCGCAGGAACTGGGCGTTGATCGCGACGACGATCGTCGAGACGCTCATCAGGATCGCGCCGACGGCGGGCGGCAGCACGAAGCCGACGGGCGCCAGGACACCCGCGGCGAGCGGGATCGCGATCGCGTTGTAGCCGACCGCCCAGCCCAGGTTCTGAACCATCTTGCGGTAGCCGGCCTGCGAGAGCCTGATCACCCCGACGACGCCGCGCGGGTCGCTCGAGGCGAGCACGACGCCCGCCGACTGGATCGCGACGTCGGTGCCGGCGCCGATCGCGATGCCCACGTCCGCGCGGGCGAGCGCGGGCGCGTCGTTCACGCCGTCGCCGACCATCGCGACGGCGTGCCCGCGGCGCTGCAGCTCCGCGACGTGCGCGTCCTTGTCCTGCGGGAGCACATCGGCGAAGACCTCGTCGATCCCCAGGTCGGCCGCGACGGCGTCGGCGACCTGGCGCGCGTCGCCGGTGATCATCGCGACGCGCACGCCGAGGCGATGCAGCTCCTCGACCGCGTCGCGCGCTTCCGGCCGGACTCGATCCTCCACCGCGACCGCTCCCTCGACCCGGCCGTCGCGCACGATGTAGAGGACGCCGGCGCCGTGGCCCCGCCAGCGCCCGACAGCGGCGGTCAGATCCGCCGGCGGGCGCGAGCCGAGCTCCTCGAGCAGCGCAGGTCCGCCCACGGCCACCGGGACGCCGTCAACACGCGCCTCTACCCCGCGCCCGGGAAGGGCCCGAAAACCCTCGGCCGGCGGCGGTTCGGCGTCGCGCTCGGCGGCGGCAGCGACGATCGCCTTGGCGACCGGGTGCTCGCTTGGGCCCTCGGCCGCTGCGGCCACCGCGAGCAGCGCGTCCTCCCGGCCGTCGAGCGCCGCGACCTCGACCACAGCGTGCTCCCCACGCGTGAGCGTGCCCGTCTTGTCGAAGAGCACGACGTCGATGCGGCGCATCCGCTCGAGCGCGAGGCGATCGCGGACCAGGACCCCGGAGCGCGCGGCGAGCGAGGTGGAGATCGCGATCACCAGCGGGATCGCCAATCCGAGCGCGTGCGGGCACGAGATCACGAGCACGGTGACCGTGCGCGTCACGGCATCGCCGGCCTCCCCCAGCGCCGCCCAGGCGACGAAGGTGATCACGCCCGCCGTCGCGGCGACGTAGAAAAGCGCCGCCGCAGCGCGGTCGGCCAGCGCCTGCGCTCGCGAGCGCGAGCCCTGCGCCTCCGCGACGAGCCGCTGGATACCGGCGAGCGCCGTGTCGTCGCCGACCGCCTCGACGCGCACCCGCAGCGCGGAATCCGTGGCCACCGTGCCGGCCACCACACGATCGCCGCGCTCGCGCGCTACCGGCCAGGACTCGCCGGTGATCATGGACTCGTCCATCGCAGCGGCGCCTTCGGTGATCCGGCCGTCGGCGGGCACGCGCCCGCCGGGGCGCACCAGGACGACGTCGCCCGGCTCGAGCGCCGCGACCGGGACGCGCTCGACCGACCCGTCGCGGACGCGCTCCGCATCGTCGGGCAGGAGCTCGGCGAGCGCCTCGAGCGCGCCCCGCGCCTGGCCGACTGCCCGCATCTCGAGCCAGTGGCCGAGCAGCATGATCACGATCAGCGCCGCCAGCTCCCACCAGAACTCGAGGCCGAAGACGCCGAGCGCCGTGGCGGCGCTCGCCACGAACGCGACCGTGATCGCCAGGGCGATCAGGGTCATCATGCCGGGCTGGCGCGTTCGCAACTCGGCGAGCGCGCCGGCCAGGAACGGCTGGCCCCCGTAGATGAAGACGAGCGTGCCGAAAGCCGGAGCAACCACCTCCTGGATCCCCGTGACCTCGGGCAGCCCGAGCCACTCGCGGATCATCGGCGAGCAGGCGAGCACCGGAATGGTCAGCGCCAGCGAGACCCAGAACCGGCGGGCGAAGTCAGCCGCGTGGTGGTGCTCGTGCCCGCCGCCATGCGCGTGCGGGCGTTCGCCGTGGCCGCGCTGGCCGTGGCCGCCGTGCCCGGTGGTCTCGGCGGGCGGGGACATGCCGTCAACCTATCCCGCTCGCGCCCCTTTTCCCGGCCGGCCAGCGGCCGGGCGCCGACGCGCTAGCGGCGGCGCGGCCCCCAGACGGGGCACTCGCGAATCTTGCGCACCAGCTGGCGACTGCGTACTGCGTAGCCGTGGGGCGTGGCGTGCACGCGGTCCTCGGTCAATAGCTCGGGGCGGCGCTTGGTCAGCCGCTTCCAGTCGAAGAGGACCACGTTGCGGCGCTCGGCGACCCGGCGGATCACGACGTTGAGCGGCTCCCGGCGTTCCGGGTTGACCGTGGCCACGACCATGCAGCGCCGCGGGGTGATCAGGCGGCGCGCCTCGCGCATGTTCTCGCGGAGGATCCAGGGCTGCAGGTGATCGTCGTTGCTGCCCAGATCGAAGACGACCACGCCGTGGCGCGCGCGGAATTTTCTCCTCAGGACCTCGAGACCCTCGGTGCTCGGGCGCCCGCGGCGCGCGAAGACCTGCACGCGATCACCGAGACGCTTGATGAGGTGGGGACCCGTCCCGACCTCGAGGCTGTCGCCGACGACCAGGATGGGGACCTTCGCCGCGAGCGCGTTACGCGCGCGCTTGCGCTTCTTCGTCTTGTTGGGCGTCTTCATGCCGACGCCGCCCGACCCCGCCCGCGCCGCGAGATCCCGCGATTCGGCGTGCCGCACCGGCGTTGCGTCGGTCAGCACAGCGAGGCTCGTCACCACGAGCACCGTTGCGGCGACGATGCTCCCCCACTTCCAACTTCTCATGCGCGTCCCATCCCTGGCTTCAACCGCGTGCGGCCCGGCCCGTCGTAGTAAATCCGGCGGGAATTGAAGCAGCTTCGTCGGGGCGCGTTTACACACCCGCGCCCGGATGGGATGCGGCGCCCGTCAGGCGGCGGTGAGCGGGACGGCGCGCGCGTGCGTGGTGCGCCTAGCGCCTAGTCGATGCGCTCGGGGAGCCCGAAACGGCCAAAGAAGTCCTGGAACTTGCGCCGGATGAGGGGCTCGTCGGGCCAGCGGACGTAGGCCTCGGGCTCCTCGTTCGAGGTGTCGCGGGCGATGAAGGCGACGACGTCGCTGATGCGGTTGTCGCGCAGCGTCAGGACGTTGAGCGCGAACGCCAAGTAGGCCTGCTCAGGCTCGGACCAGCAGTAGAACGGAATCGCGGGCTGGCCGTTTGCGATCACCATCGGCAGGTGCTTCCAGCGCCAGTCGCCGGTGAGCGGGCCCTTCGGGAGCCACTCGCGCAACGCCTCGTGACCGCTGTACCAGTACGGGGCCGGCGGCATCGAGAAGCTCGCGTCCTCGGTGAGCATCGCGACGACGCCCTCGATGTCGTTGCGATCCCACGCGTCGAGGTAGCGGTCGACGACCTCCCGCACGCCATCGTCGCCGAGCGCGCGCTTCGTCTCCTGTTGGCTGCGCTCGGGCATGCGCTCCTCGACGGTCTTGCGCGCACGCTGCAGGGCGCTGTTGATCGAGGCAACGCTCGTGTCGAGGATCTCCGCGACCTCCTTCGCCGAGAAGCCGAGCACCTCGCGGAGGATCAGCGCGGCGCGCTGGTTAGCCGGCAGGTGCTGCAGCGCGGCGACGAAGGCCAGCTCGACCGCCTCGCGCTGCTCGTAGCGCGCCTCGGGCGCGGCGAGCCCGTCGGGGAGCCCCAGGGGCTCGTCGGCGTAGGGCTCCACCCAGACCGATTCGGCGAGCGGCAGCGTCGGGCCCTCGTGCGGATCCGCGGGCGGGCCGTAGTCGATCGGCAGGACGCGCTTCGGGCGCTTGTTGATCACGTCGAGACAGGTGTTCGTCGCGATCCGGTAAAGCCACGAGCGCAGCGAGCTGCGCCCCTCGAACTTGCCGAGCGCCCGCCAGGCGCGCAGCATGGCGTCCTGCAGGGCGTCGTCCGCGTCGTACGAGGAGCCGAGCATCCGATAGCAGTGCGCGTGCAGCTCGGAGCGGTAGGACTCAATCAGGCTCTGGAACGCCTGTTCGTCCCCGCGCGCCGCGGCCGCGACGAGCGTTCGCTCGTGCCCGGCGGTCGCTGGCGTCCTAGTCTCCATCGCGAGCAGCTTAAACCGCATCGGCTTCACGACCCGGCCCGGTCTTCATCGCCGGTCCCGTTGAGCCCCGCTGGCTCCTTCGGCTGCCAGAGCGCGACCTCGTCTCCGCTTGGCGTGCGCACGACGCTCCGCCACCCGGCGGGGCCCTCACGCGGGCCGAGCAGGACGGTGGCCCCGAGCCTGACCGCGAGCCCGGTCGCGGCGAAGACGTCGTCGACGTATACGTACGGCAGCCACAGCGAGAACTGCGTCGGGCACTCGACGATGCCACCCCCCAGGTCGCCGCCGAGCGCGAGCGTGGTGTAGGCGGAGCCGGCGCTCTCAACCCGCTCGCTGCGCCACCCAAAGAGCCGCTCGTAGAACTCCCTGGCCCGTCCTAGATCTCGGGTGTGCAGCTCGAGGTGAACCACCGGCCGCCCAGGCGCGTCCCGTTCCATATCCCCCTAGACCCGCGGGGCGGTCGAAAATCATCGCT
>CBFGWL010000075.1:0-14526 GCA_965652565.1 uncultured bacterium | reverse complement strand
GGCGAGTCCCGCGACACCTCCGAGGCCGACTACGACTTCGAGTACGACGAGAAGCACAAGACCGTGGCGCCCACCGAGCGCGGCGTCGCCAAGGCCGAGCAGTTCCTCGGCGTGGAGAACCTCTACACGTCCGAGAACGGCACCCTCGTCAACCACCTGATCCAGGCGCTCAAGGCCGAGGCGCTCTACAAGCGCGACAAGGACTACGCGGTGATCGACGGCGAGGTCATGATCATCGACGAGTTCACCGGCCGCATCCTGGAGGGCCGGCGCTGGTCGGAGGGCCTGCACCAGGCGGTGGAGGCGAAGGAGGGCGTGCGGATCCGCGAGGAGAACCAGACGCTCGCGTCGATCACGCTCCAGAACTACTTCCGCCTCTACGAGAAGCTCTCGGGGATGACGGGTACGGCGCTGACCGAGGCCCAGGAGTTCATGAAGATCTACGAGATGCCGGTGATCGAGATCCCCACTCACCGGCCGATGATCCGCCAGGATCACAACGATCAGATCTACAAGACCAAGAAGGGCAAGTGGAAGGCGGTCATCCGGGAGATCGCCGAGCGCCACGAGCGCGGCCAGCCGATCCTGATCGGCACCGTCTCGGTCGAGGTCTCCGAGATGCTCTCGGAGGAGTTCAAGCGACAGGGCATCGAGCACGTCGTCCTGAACGCGAAGCCCGAGCACGCCCAGCGCGAGGGCGAGACGATCGCCCAGGCCGGGCGGATCGGCGCCGTCACGATCGCGACCAACATGGCGGGCCGCGGCGTCGACATCAAGCTCGGCGGCGACCCCGAAGCGATGGCGCGCGCCGAGCTCAAGAAGAAGGGGCTGAACCCCGGCGACGAGGGCTACGACGAGGCCTACGCCGAGATCCTGCCGGGCCTCGAGGAGCAGTGCCGCGAGGAGGGCGAGCGCGTGCGCGAGCTCGGCGGCCTCTTCATCTGCGGCACCGAGCGCCACGAGTCGCGGCGCATCGACAACCAGCTGCGCGGTCGCGCCGGCCGTCAGGGTGACCCGGGCGAGTCCCGCTTCTTCCTCTCCGCCGAGGACGACCTGGTCCGCCTGTTCGCCGGCGATCGCATCTACCGGATCCTCGATCGCCTCGGTCCCGTCGACGACGAGGGCGAGGAGTACCCGCTCGAGGCCAAGATGCTCACGAAACAGATCGAGGCCGCGCAGAAGAAGGTCGAGCAGCAGAACTTCCTGATCCGCAAGCGCGTGCTCGAGTACGACGACGTGATGAACGAGCAGCGGCGAGTCATCTACAAGTACCGCCGCGAGGTCCTCGAGGGCCGCGACATGTCGGAGGTCTCGCGCGAGCAGGTCGCCGACGTCGTGACGCGCCTCGTCGAGGAGTACACCCCGGGCGACATCTTCGAGGAGTGGGACCTGGCCGGCCTGCAGGGTCAGGCGAGCTCGATCTGGCCGCTCAGCGTCGACCTCTCCGAGCTCGACCCGCAGAGCTCGAGCCGCGAGGGCATCATCGACATGCTGATCGCCGACGCGCTGGCCGCGTACGACAAGCGCGAGGAGGAGCTCGGCAGCGACGTGATGCGCTGGCTCGAGCGCCAGATCCTCCTGCAGATCATCGACAACCGCTGGCGCGAGCACCTCTACGAGATGGACTACCTGCGCGAGGGAATCCACCTGCGCGGCTTCGCCCAGATCGACCCGCTCGTCGCGTACAAGAACGAGGGCTTCGCGATGTTCGAGGAGCTCATGAACTCCATCTGGCAGGAGTTCGCGCGCGTGATCTTCCACGTCGAGGTGAACATCGAGCCCGACCAGGAGGAGGAGCTCTTCGAGCAGCGCCGCGCGCCTCGCGACGTCAGCTACTCGGGCGGCACACCCGACGCGCAGCCGTCAGCGCTCCGCGACCCGGCGGCAGCGGCCGCCGCGGCGGGCGTCTCCGTCGCGGGCGAGGAGCCCGCCGAGCAGGGCGACAACGGGCAGGGCGCCCCGCCGCAGACCGGCACGATCGTCAAGTCCGAGCGCGAGAAGCTCGGGCGCAACGATCCGTGTTGGTGTGGGTCCGGCAAGAAGTTCAAGAACTGCCACGGTCGGTAACCGGCCCTAGCGGATCCTGCAGACCGGCGCCAGGGCGGCCTCCCCGGCCAGGCTTGCTTTTTCGGCGCCGTTCGAGGCCCGATTTCGGCTTTGTCATCCTTGAGACGTGCGGAAAGTTGAGCTTGCAAGGAAATTCATCGACGCCTTCAACGGGCGTGATCTCGATGCGTTCGTCGAGACGTTGCATCCCGAGGTTGAGATTCACGGGATGCGGGGGACGCGGCGGGGGCGCACCGAGGCTCGCGAGTGGGCCACGCGGCCGCCGGGCGGCGTCCAGCAGACGATCGTCGTCGAGGATATGCGCGAGACCGAGGACCGCGTGCTCGCGCTGATCGTCCGCGAGTGGCGCTGGGACGAGTCCGAACCGGGGGGCGGCGAGCTCGCCGGCACCGACGTGATGGCGTGGCTGTTCACCTTCGAGGACGGCCTCGTCCGCGAGTGGCGGCCGTTCGACAACCGCAGCGAGGCCGAAGAGCGCTTCGAGCAAGTCGCCTCCGCGTCGTAGGCTTGTGGCGATGGCCGACACCGTTCCAGTCGAAGACGTAGGCGCGCGCATCGAGGGGGCACGCGAGGGGCTCAAGCTGCTCGCGGACTACCTTTGACCCAGCCGAGCTCGAGCGCGAAGTCGCGCGCCTAGAGGAGGAGATGCAGCGGCCCGGTTTCTGGGACGACCAGGAGTCCGCGGCGAAGATTTCGGCTGAGCACGCCCGGGTGCAGCGACGGCTCGAGTCGTTCCGCGCGCTCGAGCGCGACGTTGCCGACCTGGCCGAGCTCGCCGAGATGGCCGACGAGGATCCCGAGATCCGGTCCGAACTCGACAGCCAGCTCACCTCGGTCGAGCGCCGGCTCGCCGAGCTCGAGGAGGCGCGGCTCTTCCAGGGTCAGTACGACTCGGGCGACGCCGTGGTCACGGTGCGCTCGGGCGCCGGCGGCACCGACTCGCAGGACTGGGCGGAGATGCTCCTGCGCATGTACCTGCGCTGGGCCGAGCGGCGCGGGTTCGAGGTTGAGATGAAGGAGGCGTCCGAGGGCGAGGAGGCCGGCCTCAAGTCGGCGACGTTCATCGCCCACGGCGAGAACGCCTACGGCCTCTTCGCCGCCGAGCGAGGCGTGCACCGCCTCGTGCGCATCTCCCCGTTCGACTCCCAGGCGCGCCGCCACACGGCTTTCGCGCAGCTCGACGTCGCGCCCTACGTCGACGACGAGGTCGAGGTCGACATCGACGAGGACGACCTGCGGATCGACACGTACCGCGCCTCCGGCGCCGGCGGCCAGCACGTCAACAAGACCGACTCCGCCGTGCGCATTACGCACGTGCCGACGGGGATCGTGGTGCAGTGCCAGAACGAGCGCTCGCAGACGCAGAACAAGGCGACCGCGATGCGCCTGCTGCGCGCCAAGCTCCTCGAGGAGGAGGAGCGCAAGCGCGCCGAGGCGCTCGCGGCGGAGCGCGGCGAGCAGAAGGCGGCGGAGTGGGGCTCGCAGATCCGCAGCTACACGCTGCACCCCTCGCAGCGGGTCAAGGACCACCGCACCGGCTACGAGGTGGGGGACGCGAACCGTGTCCTCGACGGCGACCTCGACGGCTTCGTCCGCGAGTACCTGAACCAGAACGCCGGCTCCTAGAGGCCTCCCCGCCTGCGAGGCGGGCTTCGGGGTACCGTAAGTCCATGGCGATCAAGGTGGCCGTCGGTATGTCGAACGACCTGGATGCCGTGGCCGCCTTCGACGACGCGGCCGCGCAGGCGCGGGAGGAGCTGGACGGCGCCCCTGCCGATCTGTGCCTGGTCTTCGCCGGCGCGCCGCACCTCGAGCACGCGGAGGCGATCGTCGCCGTCGTGCAGGACGCGCTGCGCCCGCGAGCTTTGATCGGCTGCGGCGCTGGGGGCGTGGTCGGCGGCCGCCGCGAGATCGAGGACGGGCTCGGCGCGGTCGTGTGGGCGCTCGCCGCCCCGGACGGGACGTTTGACGTGCGCCATCTCACGACGGAGCCGCTCGAGGGCGCGATCGCGCTCGCCGGCCTGCCGGACGAGCCCGGCGACTACGGCGAGGCGATGTTCGTCCTCGCCGACCCGCATACCTTCTCGGCGGACGCGCTCCTCGAGCACCTCAACGACGTGCGGCCCGGCATGCCCGTGCTCGGCGGCCTCGCCTCGGCGTCGGCGCCCGGGTCCGCCTCCCTGTTCATCGACGGCGTGGTCGTCGACGAAGGCGCCGTGGTCTGCAGCATGAGCGGCGTGCCGATGATCCCGTGCGTTTCACAGGGCGCCGCCCCGGTGGGGCCGGAGATGACGGTGACGGCGGCCGAGGGCAACGTGATCTCCGAGCTCGCCTCGAAGCCCGCGCTCGAGCGGCTGCGCGATGCGATCGAAGCGCTCGACGCGCGGGAGCGTGAGCTGGCCGGCGAGGGCCTGCTGCTGGGCGTCGTGATCGACGAGAACAAGCCCGAGTACGAGCGCGGCGACTTCCTCGTGCGGCCGATCGTCGGAGCCGACCCCGAGACTGGGACGATCGCGGTCGCCGAGCGCGTCCGCGTCGGGCAGACGGTTCGCCTGCACGTACGCGATGGGGCGTCGGCCGACCTCGATCTCAGCGACGCGCTCACCCTGCAGTCGCACGCCCTCGGGGCGAACGGCGCCGCGGGCGCCTTGCTCTTCACCTGCAACGGCCGCGGTGAGCATATGTTCGCGATCCCCGATCACGATGCGGTCGCGGTGACCGACGCGCTGGGGGCTCCGACTGGCGGCTTCTTCTGCGCCGGCGAGATCGGACCCGTCGGCGGGCGGAACTTCCTGCACAGCTTCACGGCGACGATGGCCGTCTTCCCGCGCGAGTAGCTCGCGTCGAGCGCGGGCCGATCACGAACTAAGCTGCCGCGCAGTGGAGCCGGAGACGATCGCCGACGTCGTCGCCCGCGCCCTCGCCGAGGACCTGGGCGAGGCGGGGGACGTGACCGCCGAGGCCGTGGTGCCCGCCGAGGCGCGTGCGCGCGCTCGGCTCATCCAGAAGGAGCCCGGGGTGCTCTACGGCCTCGATGCTGCGGCCGAGGCCTTCCGGCAGTGCGGCGCTGAGCACTTCGACCGCTTGGTGGTCGAGGGGCAATGGCGCGACGCGGTGCCCGTCGACGTCGCCGTGATCAGCGGCCCGGCGCGCGCTCTGCTCGCGGCCGAGCGGACGGCACTCAACCTCCTCTGCCATCTCTCTGGGGTGGCGACGCTGACGGCCCGCCACGTGGAGGCGGCGCGCCCCGGCGGGGCGACCGTGCTCGACACGCGCAAGACCCTGCCCGGCCTGCGCGCCCTCGAGAAGGCCGCGGTGGTCGCCGGCGGCGGCGCGAACCACCGCATGGGGCTCTACGACGCGGTTCTGATCAAGGAGAATCACGCTGCGCTGGCCGGCGGCGTGGGCGCCGCGGTGCGCGCCTGCCGCGCCGCGCGGCCCGATTTGCCGATCGAGGTCGAGTGCCGCGACGCCGCCGAGGTCGATGAGGGCATCGCCGCGGGTGCCGACCGCCTGCTGCTCGACAACATGAATCTGGACGAGCTGCGGGCCGCGGTCGAGGCGCGGGACGCGGCGCGCGCAAAGACAGGGAGCGCGCCCGAGCTGGAGGCGTCGGGCGGCGTCGACCTCGACACGATCGGCGCGATCTCGGCGACCGGGGTGGAATACGTCTCAGTCGGCGCGCTCACCCATTCCGCCGGCGCGCTCGACCTCAGCATGCTCCTCGAGCCCGCGTGAGCGAGCAGCCCCGCAAGCGCGACGAAACCACGCGCCCCGAGGGCGGCGCCGATCGGGCAGCGGAGCCGGCCCAGGACGCCGAGCACCTGCGCGCCGCCGATCTGATCGCGGCCGTCGAGCGCGAGGGTCCGCTCGGGCGCGAGCGCGTCGCGCGGATCATCGGTCGGCTCGCGGCCGAGGCCGAGGCCCACGAGACGGAGCTGGAGGACGGCCTGCGCGAGGGCGTCGACTTCATCGCTCCCGAGCGGATCGCGGGCGAGCCCGCCGACGAGCGAGCCGACGTGTACTCGCTCGCCGGCCTCGCCTACTTCCTCCTGACCGGGGCGGAGCCGTTCGCCGGGCAGGGCCCCGCCGAGAAGCGCGATGCGCATCTGACCGCGGCCCGGCCGCGTCCCTCGCGCGTGCGCAGCAGCGTGCCGATGGCCGTGGACCGCGTGATCGCGCGCGGACTGGCCATCGATCCCGGCGTTCGCTATCCGACGCCAGCCGAGTTCGCCCGCGCCCTCGAGCAGGCGCTCGGCGGTCACACGCGGCGCCGGGCGCTTGCCGGCACCGCCGGGATCCTGGCCGTCATGGCGGCGATCGCGGCGGCGATCGTGCTGACCGCGCCCGAGCCGCGTGAGAAGCCGCCCCCGCCGTCCGTCACCGTGACACCGATCCCCACCGGGGAGGGCCCCTGGGCCGTGGCGCGCGGGGAGGGGCGCGTCTGGGTCGTCAACCGCGTCGACCGGACGCTCACGAGCATCGATCCCAAGCGCGAGCGTCCCGACGCCTCCGTGGAGCTGGGTGCCGATGTGAATCCGGTGGCGGTCGAAGCCGCCTTCGGCGCCGTGTGGGTGGTCGACCGCGCAGGCGGCACGCTGCTGCGCTTGAGCGGCGCCGACCCCACCGAGCCGCCGCTCCCGATCCTCGTCGGCAGGGCGCCCTCCGACGTGGTCGCGAGCGACGACGCGTTGTGGGTCGCGGTCGAGGGAGAGGGCGTGGTCGCGCGCGTGGATCCGGAGACGAACACGGTCGACGCGACCGTTGACCTGGACGCTGCGCCCCGCGCGATCGCATACGAGGACGGCGGCGTGTGGGTCGTGAGTCGTCGCCATGGCGCCGTCGCCCGCATCGGGGCGCGGACCGCGGCGCTCCGCAGGGCCGCCGAGCTTCCGGGGCGCCCGACCGACGTCGCGGTCGCGCACGGCAAGGCGTGGGTGAGCGACGAGGAGAGCGATGTCGTGCACGTCCTCGATGCCGGGAGGCTGGAGCCCGTGGCCGAGCCGATCGAGGTTGGCGACGCTCCGCAGGCCCTCGCGGCAGGAAACAGGTGGATTTGGGTCGCGGTGCAGGGCGACAACAACGTGGCGCGGATCGACGGTCCCCGCACGCGGCTGCGCGGCCGGCCGATCCTGGTCGGCAACGAGCCCGCGGACATCGCGCTTGGTTTCGACTCGGCTTGGACCGCGGATTACAGGAGCGGCAGGGCGAGCAGGATCCGCTTCCCCGACCGCGGCGCCCCGAACGGACGCTCCGCTGGCAGCTAGGGTGGCCGATCACCCCTTGCGCTTTTCCAGAAACCTGATCACGACCACATGGCTCGCCTACGCGAGCGCGCCCGGCGTAACCGACGCGCGGATCGCCCGCGGGCTGAGCCGGGTAGCCGACCACTACGGCGGGCTGTTCGCCGAGCCGCCGACCGAGTGGCGCGCTGCCGCGGGGAGACTGGGCCTCGCGCTCTGGGCGCCCGCCGGCTCCACCGGCTCGTGGCCCGCATGGAGCGACCAGAGGGGGGTCGTGCTGGCGAGCGCCGCGCCCCCGATGGGCCGGCGGCGGGTCATCGGCGAGGTCGGGCTCGACGGCGCCCCACAGGCTCTGGCCCGCGCCCTGCTGAGTGAGCCCGACGCGCTGCGGCGCCTCGACCCGCCGCTGACGCTTGGGGCGCTCGACCCCGCCCGGGGCCGCCTCGTCGTCGGCAACGACTTCCTCGGCTGCGGCCGGCTGTATGAGCTCGAACACCCCGGGGGCATCGTGTGGTCCAACCGGCTGGGCGCGCTGCCGCTGTTCGCGGGGCTCGAGCCCGAGCTCGACGAGCGCGCCTGGCGCGTGTTCGCAGCGACGGGCTGGTTCATGGGCGACTCGACACCGCTGCGCGGCTGCCGCAAGGTGGTTCCGGGGGCGCCGATCGTCGTCGGGGCTGACGGGGCCGTTGAGCGCTCCGGCGACGACCCGCGCGCCGCGCTCGTGCACCCGCGCAAGCCGCTCTTGCGGACACGGGCGCGTCAGATGGAGCTGGCGGCCGAGGAGGCGGCCGCCGATGTCGCCGGGCTCATGACGGAGATCACGGAGGTGTGGTCTGACCCGATCTCGATCGCGCTCACCGGCGGCCGCGACTCGCGCGTGTCCGCCGCGGGCGCGGTGGCGAGCGGCGCCGCGGTCGTGTTCAACACGGGCGATCAGGTGCCCGGCGAGGTCGAGACGGCGCGCGCGCTGGTTGCGGCCGCGCCCGGCGACTACGAGCACGCCGTGTTCCGGCCCGAGCAGGAGAGCGAGCCGGACGACGATCTGCTCGAGCGCGTGGAGCGCATCCACCTCGTCCACGACGGCATGCGCAACCCGCAGGAGGTGCGCCGCGCGACGCAGGTCCCCCACGTCGAGCTGCCGCCGCCGACGGTTTCGGGTCACGGCGGCGAGCTGGGACATGGCTTCTACTACGCGAACGCGGCGAAGCTGCGCCGCCTACGCCGCGGCGGCGAGCGGACGCTGCTCAAACAGCTCGACCGCAATGCGCGCCGCAAGCATTCCGCGGCGCGGCCCGAGGCCTACCGCGACTACATCGAGGACTGCGAGCGCGTCCTGAGCCAGGGACGAGAGTGGGGGGTGCGCGGCCCTGCACTCCTCGACTTCTTCTACATGACCGAACGCCTGCCGCACCGCTCCGGGCTCGGCGCGCGCACGGCGCGCTACTCGGCGTGCATCGTGCCGGGCTTCGTCCGCGGGGCGTTCGATCTGGCGCCGCGCGATCGGCTGGAGGCGAGGCTGCACCGCGCCGTCGTCGCGCACCTGGTCCCCGCCTGGGCCGAGATCCCGTTCTTCAAGCCGAGCGACGAGTCCGAGCTGCCCGATATCCACCGCCGCCGCGTTTGGGAGCGCGAGCGGGAGGCCGCGGTGCTGGGGGACGTCATCGCCACCGACGGCCCGTGGACCCAGCTCTTCGATCCCGAGCGTGTCCGCGAGCTCTGGCGGGAGGTGTCAACGGGCGGCGGGTCCGCGGACTACGAGCATGTCTTCGACCGGATCCTCTGGCGAGAGGCGTTCGAGGGACACCTGGCGACCCTGCGCCGCGCCGCGCGGGAGTGAGCTCGCCGCCTACTTGAGCAGCCGGGAGAGTCGGCGGTCCTTCAGCACCCGCCCGCCGGTCTGTTCGGCCGGGCAGTAGTTCGTCTGGTGCTCGGCGAAGTAGACGGCTTCGATCGTCGCGCCGCAGCGCGGACAGGGCTTGCCCTCCTGCTTATGCACCTTGAGGGGTAGGGGCATCTTGTTCGGGATCTCGTCGCCGATGACTTCCTCGTAGTGATCGATGGCGTCGCCGAGCACGTGCAGGGCCGCATGCAGGCGCTCGACCTCCTCGTCGCCGAGCTCCGAGCCCTTCTTGAACGGCGAGAGCTTGGCCTCCCAGAGGATCTCGTCGACCCATTGCCGGCCGATGCCGGCGATCGTGCGCTGGTCGCGCAGCAGCGGGTGGAGGTGGCGCGGCTGGTTGATCGCGCGCGCGAACTCGTTGGGCGGCGGCGCGGGCCAAGCCTCGGGCCCGAGGGTCGCGACCATCTCGTCACGCTCCACCTCGCCGGGGCGCAGGAGCTTCGCCCAAGCGCGCTGCTTCGTGCCGAACTCCCGCAGGCGCAGCTCGCGGCCGTCGGTCAGGCGGATGAGCACTCGCGAGGCGCGGTCACGCAGGGAGGCGCGCTTGTCGAAGGCCTGCAGGCGGCCCGCCGACATCAGGTGCACGAGCAGCTCGAGCTCGCCGTACTCATCCGCGTCCGAGGCGCTGAAGCGGACCACCGGCATCTTGCCGACGCGGCGCGTGCCCGTGATCGTGCGCCCCGTGAGCGCGCTCAGCGGCGGATCGACTGTCTTCAGCGCGACCATACCCGGCGCGAGCGCGGACTCGACCTCGGCCCCCTCGAGCTGGGCTCCGAGCCGGCGGGCGGTGATCTCAACCTCGGGCAGCTCCGGCACGGACTACACTTTGACGCAGTTTCATTCGCCGGGTTTGAGGCCGGTCATCCGCACCGGCACGGGCCAGCGAACATAAGGAGCGATGCCACCTGGCGCAGCCAGGGGCCGAAAGGCCTATCGACATGCAGGACCTGCAGGTACTCCAGACCCCCGCGACTCCCGAGCTGGCGCCGGCCGAAATCGCGAGCCTCTCCGCGGAGGTTCGCGCCCTGGCGAAGCAGCGCAACGCGGTGATCCTCGCCCACAACTACCAGCTCCCGGAGCTGCAGGACGTCGCCGATTTCACGGGCGACTCGCTGCAGCTCGCTCGCGAGGCGGCCGCCACCGACGCCGACGTGATCGCCTTCTGCGGCGTGCACTTCATGGCGGAGACCGCCTCGATCCTCTCACCCGAGAAGACCGTGCTGATTCCCGATCCCTTGGCGGGCTGCTCGCTCTCCGACTCGATCACCGCGGGGCAGCTCGCGGAGTGGAAGGAGCAGTACCCCGACGCGCTCGTCGTCATGTACGTGAACACCTCCGCCGAGGTGAAGGCGCTCACCGACTATTGCTGCACTTCTTCGAACGCCGTCAAGGTGGTCGAGCACATCTGGCGGGAGCACGGCGCAGACACCGAGATCCTCTTCGGCCCTGACATGTGGCTGGGTTCCTACGTCGCGCGCGCGACCGGGCTCACCGAGGACCCCGAGCGCTACGCGCGCTTCCACGTCTGGGACGGCGAATGCCACGTGCACGCGGGCATCCGCCCCGATGACATCCGGCGCACGCGCGAGGAGAACCCCGCGGCGGAGCTCCTGATCCACCCGGAGTGCGGCTGCGCGACCCAGGCGATGGAGTACGTGGCTTCGGGCGACATCGATCCCGAGGGCGTTCACATGCTCTCGACCTCCGGGATGCTCAAGCACGTCCAGGAGAAGCCGGAGGGCGAGTTCATCGTCGCGACCGAGAACGGGATGCTCTACCCGCTTCAGCAGGCGGCGCCGCAGGCGAGCCTCACCGAGGCCAACCGGATGGCTTTCTGCAAGTACATGAAGATGATCACGCTCCCGAAGCTGCGCGACTCGCTGCGCGACCTGCAGGTCGAGGTGAAGGTGCCGGAGGACGTCGCCGCGCGCGCTCGACTGCCGATCGAGCGCATGGTCGCGATCGGGTAACCGCCGCCGCGGGTCAGCCGAGAGGGCCGTGGCGCTTTCTCGGCGATGGGTGGCGCTGGTAGCCTCGCGCCATGGTGGAGATGGGCTTGCGCTTGGCGCTCGCCGCCGTCCTCGCCGGTGCCGCCATCGCGAAGCTGGCGCGCCCCCAAGCTGCCCGCGAAGGACTGGCGGCGTTCGGGTTTCGCTCGCCCGCCGCGTCGGCCTTGGGATTGGTGGGGCTCGTCCTGCTCGAGGCTGGGCTCGCCGTCGGCGTGGCGGCGGGATCGGACGACGCGGCTTGGCTGGGCGCGGTCATCATGGCGATCTTTGCGCTCGCTCTGGCGGGCGCGATCGCGGCCGGGCGGGCCGGGGAGCCGTGCGCCTGCTTCGGGGCGCGCTCGCGGATCGGCTGGCACGCCGTGGCGCGCAACGGCGCGCTCGCGGTCGGGTTCGCCACGGTCGCGCTGCTGCCGTCGCAGGAGCTCTCCACCGAGGAATGGCTCGGGCTGGGGTTGTTCGCGGCGTTCGTAGCGATCGCCGCGCTTGCGGGCGCCCTGTTCGCGATTGCCCGGGAGGTGGGTCTGCTGCGGCTGCGCGTGGGACCCGCATCCGCGCTCGAGATCCCGACCGAGGGGCCGGAGCTGGGCTCGCGGACGAGCGTGGTCGAGCGCATCCCGCCGAAGCCCGGCGCCGATCTATGGCTGGCGGTGTTCACCTCGGAGGGCTGCGCGGTATGCGCGGCGCTGGGCCCCGCGGTCGATTCGATCGCCGCGCACCCGGCGGTGGCGGTCGGGCGCTTCGACGAGGTGGCGGACTCCGACGTCTGGTTGGAGCTCGACGTGCCGGGTAGCCCCTTCGCAGTCGCGCTGGACGGCGACGGGATCGTGCTGGCGAAGGGAACCTTCAACAACTTGGCGCAGCTGGAGAGCGTCCTCGCGGCGGCCGAGCGACGCCGTGCGCAGGCGGTGGCGAGTGGCTGAGAATCGCGTCGGCCGAGCGCTGGACGGCATCGCCGGCAACACGTCGCGGCGCGGCTTTCTGGCGAGGCTCGGCGGGGCGATGATGGCGGCGACCGCGGGCGGTGTGGTCGGCAAGGCGGTCGAGCCCGGTGAGGCCGATGCGTACCACTTCTGCGGCCACATCTACACGACGGGCTCGTGTCCGCACCCGACCGGCCTGCCCCGGATCGACTCGAAGGGGTATCCGCTGCACGAGAAGGGCTATCCGGTGGACAACCTCGGCCGGCGGATCAACTCGCGGGGCGAGCCGGTGCACTCCAACGGCGCGGTGATGCGCGACCCGGACGGACGCCCGCTGCCGCCGGCCCCGCGCACGAAGGTGTGCGACGAGGTGCAGCGCCGCTTCAACTTCCGCACCTGGGTGGACGGCTCCTGGTACCGCTGCTGCGGCGGGCGGGTGCGCAAGCTCGTCGACTGCTGTGCGTACTCGAAGAAACGGATCAACGGGGACGCCGCGCTGACGGGCTACTGCTACGCGGGCCGCAAGGTGTTCTGCGTCATGTACTTCCAGACGAAGGTGCCGTGCTGATGGAGCTGGGCGCCGCGGAGATCATCCTCGCGCTGGCCGCGCTGCTGATCGGGGCGACCGGCACCTGGTCGCCGTGTGGCTTCTCGATGGTCGAGACGATCGGTCCGACGGGGCACTCCGGCGGCCGCGCGACCACGCTCGCCGCCTGCGCCACGTTCCTGCCGGGCGCGGTTGCGGGGGCGCTGTTCACGTTCGGCGGGCTCGCCCTCGTGGGGTCGGTTGTGCACGGTGCGGGCGGGTCCGTTGCGTACGGCATCGCCGCGGTGCTCGCGCTGCTGGCCGCCGTCGCCGAGGCGCGGGGGGCGCGGATCGCACCGCAGATCCGCCGCCAGCTCCCCGAGCACTGGCGGCGGGTGATGCCGATGCCGGTGGCGGCTGCGTTGTACGGGGTGTTGCTCGGGCTGGGCTTCACGACCTTCGTGCTGAGCTTCGGCGTGTGGGCGCTGGCGGGGATCGCGCTCGCGATCGGTGAACCGACGGCGGGGCTCGCGATCGGCGCGGGCTTCGGCATCGGCCGCGCGACCCCGATCGTCGCGCTCGCTCCGATCGCCGACCGCGACCTGGGCCGGCGCGCTATCGCGCTCATGGCCGAGCGGCCCGGGCTCTACCGCGGCATCCGGCTCGGCGACGCGCTGCTTCTGGCCGTCGCGGCCGCGGTGCTCGCCGGCGGCCCCGCCTCCGCGGATCCCAAGCGCGTCAAGGCGGCGGCCGATCCAGTGATCGCGGGCGGCGACCTCGTCTTCCAGAAGGGCAATCGCGACGCCTGGCTCAAGCCCAAGCGGGGCTCGGGCCGCGTCGATCTGCCCGGGAAGGACCCCGCGATCGGCGGCCCCTATATCGCGGTGATCCGCGCCGGCGAGATCGTGATCCTCAACCGCCAGACGCGCGAGGAGCTCTCCAGCTTCGAGGCGCCGAACGCCGACGCGGTGGCGGTCTCGAAGAGCGCCGTGGCCTTCCGGGCGCGCAAGCAGGGCCGCGACAGCATCCGCTGGCGAAGGCTGCGCGACGGCGGGAGGCCGGGCAAGATGCGGCGGATCGCGAAGATCGGCCGCAAGGGCCAGCTCGGCCGGCCGAGCCTGAGCTCCGGCCGCACCGCGTTCGCGGTGGCGAAGCGCAAGAAGAACGTGATCCAGATCTTCCGGCCCGGTAAGGGCAAGCGCACGGTGATCCGCTCGGTCACGGACGGGCTCTCGAACCCGACCCTGCGCGGCAACCGCATCCTGTACGTCCGCCACACGCGCAAGCGCGACCAGCTCCGCCTGCGCAAGATCGGGGGCGGAGACCGCCGCCTGCTCTCGCGCAAGCGCTCGAAGCTCTGGAGCACGGCGCTCAGCAACAAGCGCGCCTACGTGACCGTGCTCAACGGGCGCAAGCCGCGGGCGCGGATCATCTCGAAGGGTTTGTAGCCGCGCCCGGGTCGTCCGGCGCCTCGCGGCGTCGCGGGACGGGGAGGTGCCGGCGTTTGGTGGCGCGGGGCAGTCCGTGAGCGTTTGCGGCGGCGGGGCCGGGGCGGGTCGCGCGGGCGCGGCGTCGGGTAGCGCGGGCGTTCGTGGCGGCGGGGCAGGGACGCCGGCGCGGGCTCGGGACCGGGTTGATGGGCAAGTAAGAGGGAGAGAGGTCGCGGGGGCGCGAGTTCGCAGCGTCTCTCGTGAGGCTTGGGACACACGGCGCGCGCCTTGTGCGCGCCGTGCCGCCCCGTAACACCGAGGTTCAGCCCATGTAGTCGTTATCCGGCGACCACGGCTGAACGTCGCGCGGGGCACGGCCGGCGGCACGGACATTCAGCCCACGTGGTCGAAAACCGGCGACCAGGGCTGAA
>CBFGWL010000074.1:0-14718 GCA_965652565.1 uncultured bacterium | reverse complement strand
TCGCGATCCCTCCAATGCGACCCCCTCCTTCGCCGCCGACCCCCGGCGCCGGCGTCGCCGGAAACGCCCCGGCCGCGCCGCCGCGGACGCAGCGCGCCGCCCCGACACCGCCACGCCGCCACCAGCGCGAACGCCCCCGGCCCGCCCGCCCCCGCGGTGGCTCGTTGGGGACGGGGTCTGATCTAGGCTCGGCGGTTCCATGGCTCCGACGGTCTCCGTCGTCATTCCGACCCACGCGCGCGAGACGCGCCTCGCGTTCGCGCTCGAGGCGCTCGCCGAGCAGACGCTGGACCCGGGCGAGTTCGAGGTGATCGTCGTGCGCACGGAGGAGGCGGAGGGCCCCTTCGCCGTGCCGCCCGAGGGCCTCGAGGTGCGCGAGCTCCGCGCCCCGCGCGGCCCGGGGAGCCAGCGCAACGCCGGCTGGCGGGCGGCGCGCGGCGAGCAGATCGCCTTCGTCGACGACGACTGCCGCGCGGCGCCGGGCTGGCTCGCCGCTCTGCTCCGCGCGGCGCGGGAGGAGGCCGGGGGCGACGCGATCGTGCAAGGGCACACCGAGCCCGACCCCGACGAAGCGCATCTGCTCTTCGGTATGGCGCGGACGATCAACATCACCGCGCCGAGCGGCCTGTACGAGACCTGCAACCTGCTGGTCCCCAAGGACCTGCTCGAGCGCGTCGGCGGCTTCGACGAGGGCTTCGACCGCTACGGCTGGGGAGAGGACACCGACCTGGGCCTGCGCGCCGAGGCGCTTGGCGCCCGCCTCGTCTGGGCCGGCGACGCGCTCGCCTGGCACGCGGTCTATCCGAACCCGCTGCCCCACGCCCTCCGCGACGCCCGCCGCCGGCGCGGCTTCGCCCGCCTGCTGGCGCGCCATCCGGGCCTGCGCGAGCGCATGCCGCTCGGTCTGTTCGTGAGCCGCAAGCACGTCGGCGTGGCCGCGCTCGCGCTCGGCGTGGCGTGCGCTGCGCTCGGGAGGCGCAGGGCCCGTGCGCTCGGTGCGCTCGCCGCCATCCCGTACGCGGCCGAGCTGGGCGTCGGCTTCGCGCGCCAGCGCACGCTCAGCCCGCGGGCGCTCGCCCGGTTCGCGCTGCACGCCCCGGCGCGCGCGGCGGTCGACGCGACCGAGGTCGCCGCCACCGTGCGCGGCGCCGTCGAGGAACGCACGCCGGTGATCTGATGCGCATCGCGCTCGTCCACCCGACCTACTGGCCCGAGGTGCGCCGCGGCTCCGAGCGGGTGATCCACGACCTCGGCGTCGCGCTCGCGGAGCGCGGCCACGAGGTGACGGTGCTCACGACTCACGCTGGCCCGAGCGGCGCCGCCACCGAGGAGGGCATGCGCGTGCTGCGCGCCCGGCGCCCGCCCGCGCCGCCGGGCCTGGCCGCCTACGAGTACCACCTGACCAGCGTGCCCGCGGCGTACCGCCGCCTGCGCCGGGGCGGGTTCGACGTCGCCCATTGCTTCTTCCCGACCGATGCGTGGGCCGCCCTGCGCGCGCGGGAGCGCGGCGGCCCGCCGGTGGTCGCGACGAACCACGGGGTGCCGACTCGCGAGTACCTCGTCGCGCGCCGCTATCGGCTCGACATGCAACTGCGGATCGCGCGCGAGGCCGACGAGTGCACGGTGCTCAGCGAGGCCGCCGCGCGTCCGTACCGCCGCTACCTGCTGCGCGACCCGGTGATCCTCCCCGGCGGCGTGCGTGGCGCCGAGTTCGACGTGAAGGCCGAGCGCGCCGCGGCGCCGACGCTCTTCTGCGCATCCGCGCTCGGCGATCCGCGCAAACGCGCCGGCCTGCTCTTCGCCGCGTTCGAGCGCGTGCGCCGCGAGCGGCCGGATACGCGCCTCGTGGTCGCGCGCCCGCGCGACCCGTTCATGAGCGCCGCCGCGCCCGCGCTGCCCGAGGGAGGCGAGTGGATCGACGTCGAGGGTCCGGGCGCGCTCGCGCGGGCGTACGCGTCCGCCTGGGCGACCGTGAACGCTGCGCCGGGCGAGGCGTTCGGCCTGGTGCTGGTCGAGTCGCTCGCCGCCGGCACCCCGGTGGTCGGCGATCGCTCCGGCGCTACGCCGGAGATCCTGGGCGAGGAGCCCGTGGGGGCGACGTTCGCGCCCGACGACGAGCGCGAGCTCGCGGGGGCGATGCTGGAGGCGCTCGAGCTCGCCGAGCGCCCGCAAACCCCCGCGGCGTGCAAGGCGCGCGCCCAGGCGTTCGACTGGGGCCAGCTCGTCCGTCGGTACGAGGAGGTATACGAGCGGGTGGTGGCTCGCGGCCGGGGCGAGCGCAATTAGACTCGCGCGGCCGTGACCGTCGTTGAGTACTTGGGCGGGGTGGCGTACCTGGGCGTCGTGCTCGCAGCGGCCGGAGTCTCGGCCTGGGCCGTGCTGGCGGCGACCGGGCGCGTGCGCCCCAGCGCGCCGAGCGTGCTCGCGTTCGGCCTGCTCGCGGCGCTCGCGATCTACGCGGCGCACCTGATCCCGGGGATCCTCGGGATCCTCTCGCGCGAGCTCGCGGCGCTCACCGCCGCCCTGATCGCCGTCGGGGTCACCTTCGCGGCGCCGCGGATTGCCGCTGCGCTCAACGACCCGGATGCCGAGGACTTCCCCGAGGCGCCACCCTCGGGCCGCTGGTCGGCCTGGATCGCCGTCGGCGCCGTCGCGATCGCGGCGGGCTACATGCTCGCCAGCCTGATCGCGCACGCCGACGAGAGCCTCATGCAGGTCGACGTCGTCAGCTTCCACCTCTCCAATGTCGCCGCCTGGATGCAAGACGGCTCGCTGTGGGGGATCGACGACTGGATCCCCAACCGCGCGCCCGGCAACTACCCGCAGACCGGCGACATCTTCTTCCTCGCGGCGATGCTCCCGTTCGAGAGCGACTTCCTCGCCCGCGGCGTGATGTACCCGTTCGTCGCGCTCGCCGCGCTGGCGATGTACGCGGGAGCACGCGAGCTCGCCGTGCCGCGCGCCACGGCCGTGATCGTCGCGGCGTCCGTACTCGCGATCCCGGCCGTGGGCTACAGCGGCTCCCAGGGGCTCGCCGACCCCGCCATGCTCGGCACGTTCGGGCCCGGCGCCTACTTCCTGCTGCGGCACTGGCGCACCGGGGCGCGCCTGGACCTGGTCCTCGCGGGCGTCGGGCTCGGGCTCTCGTTCGGCACGCGCTGGTACGCGGTGTTCGCGGTGCTCGCCGTCCTGGCGACGTGGGTCGCGGCGATGCTGATCGTGCGCCGCCCCGGAGTCGTCCGGCAGGGAGCTGCGCTTGCCGGCCTGGTCGCCGCGTGCGGCGGCTTCTGGCTGCTGCGCAACTGGGTCGAGTCGGGCAACCCGGTGTTCCCTGTGCGCGTCGCGCCGCTGGGCATCACGATCTTCGACGCGCCGCCCGATCGCTTCCGCGAGCTCCAAGGATTCTCGCTCGCCGACTACGCCAACCGGCCCGGGATCTTCCGCGACTTCCTCTGGCCGACCTTCGTGCACTTCATGGGGTATGCGTCGGTGGTGCTGTGGGGGCTGCTCGCCTTCGCGGGCCTGCGCTCGTTCCGCGACGCGGGCCTGCGCGGCCTCCGCGACGCCGGCTGGCCGCGGGGCCACGGCCGGCCGCTCGCGATGGCCGTCGCGGCGCTGCTGATCGTGATCGCGTACGCCTTCACGCCGTACACCGCATCCGGCGTGCAGGACGCCCCGACCGAGGGCTGGGTGAACGCGCGGTACGTGATCCCGGCGCTGATCGTGGGCGCGCCCGCGATCGCCTGGGCGCTCACGCGGATCGGCCGCGCGCGGCTGGCCGTCGAGGTGGTCCTGCTCATCGCGATCGCCGATGGCGTGCAGCGCTCGCTCGACCTGCCCCTGGGTGCAGTCAGCAAGGCCTGGCTGCTGCTCGTCGGCGCGGGCCTGCTCGTCCTCGGCGTGCTCATCGTCCTCGGGGTGCGGCCGCGCGTCGGCCCTCGGCTCGCGCTGGCCGGCGCCGCCGGCGCCCTGGTCGCCTGCGTGCTGCTCGGCGCGGCGCTCGAGAACCGGTACGCCGAGCGCCGCTACGCCGACCTCAACGATCCGATCGACCGGATCAACAAGGGGCGCGTCGAGGAGGGCGCGCGGATCGGCATCGTCGGCGACGGGTTCGGCAACTACCCCCTGTTCGGGCCGCGGCTGCGCAACGAGGTCGTCTACATCGGGACGCGCGAGCGCGAGATGCTGACGAGCTACCGCGATCCCGAGGCCTTCCGGGCCGCGGTCGAGGCGGGTGACTTCGACTACGTCGTGGTCCAGAACCTCGACACGGTGGATGAGGGGCTGCCCGAGCGCCAGGAGCGCTGGCTGCGTGAGCTCGGCTGGCGCCCGTACGCGCAGGGACCGCATCCGAACCTGGGCTTCGCCGGGATCGAGATGCGGATGTACGAGCCCGGGCCGGCGGCCGAGATCGGCGCGGGGGTTGAGAGCTGATGCCGACCGGGGAGTTTTTGATCGGAGGGGTGTTGTTCGCCGCGACGCTCGCGGCGGCGCTCGGCGGCGCGTGGCTGCTCGTCCGCCGGCGCCTGCCGTGGCTCGTGGGAGCGGAGGCCGCGACGGCGCTCGCCCTGGTCTCGGTGCTCGGCGTGATGGCGATCCACCTGGTGCCCGCCGCGCTCGGCCTGTTGAGCCGCACCGCGGTGATCGTCGCGGCCGCCGTGTGGTTCGCCGTCTGCTGGCGCGTACCCGCGTCCACCGCAAGGCCGCCCGAGCTTCCCCTGCGCGAGCCCGGGGATCCCTACGCGCGCTTCACCCGCCCGCTGGCGTGGGGCGGGGTCGCGCTCGTCGCGCTCTTCTTCCTGGCCTTCGCGGTGGATCAGATCGTCGTGCCCGTCGGCTCCGTCGACTTCGGGACCTTCCACCTGCCGAACGTGATCCGCTGGATGCAGAGCGGCTCGATCTGGCAGATCGACAACTTCCTGCCGGCCGTCGCGCCGGGCAACTACCCGAACAACGGCGACGTACTGATCCTCGCCTTCGTGCTCCCCTGGCACAACGACTTCCTCGCGCACGGGGCGATGTGGACGACGTACGCGCTCACGGGGCTCGCCATGCACACGCTCGCCCGCCGCGTCGGCGCGGGCGTGCCGGTCGCGCTGATCGCCGCGTGCCTGCTGCTCGCGATCCCGGCCGTGGCGGTCTCCGCGATGCGCCAGTCGCTCACGGACTCGCTCATGCTGTTCGGCTTCGCGGCGGGGCTGCTGTTCCTGGTCAGGCACCACCGCAGCGGCGCCACGGCGGAGCTCGTGCTCGCCGGGCTGGCCCTCGGGGTCTCCTTCGGCACGAAGTGGTACGGCGTCTCCTCGGTGGCGATCGTTGTCGTGGTCTGGGCTCTGGCCCGCCTCTTGGATGGCCGCGACCTGCGCACCGTGCTGCGGCAGGGCGCGGCGCTCGTGGGCCTGATCGCGCTCGCGGGCGGTGTGTGGCTGCTGCGCAACTGGATCGAGTCGGGCAACCCGGTGTTCCCCGTGCGCGTCGCACCGCTCGGCATCGAGATCTTCAGCGCGCCGCACGACGTCACGCGCGAGCAGTTCGGGTCCACGATCGCCGACTACCTCACCGACGGCGGCGCCTGGCGCGAGTACATCTTCCCCCAGCTGCGCAGCTTCCTGGCCGCTCCGGCGGGGCTCGCGCTGGCCGCCGGGGCGATCGCGCTCGTACTCGCGCTCGTACGCGGCCGCGCCCGGGGCCGCGGGCTCGCGCTGGCGCTCGCGACCTGCGCCGCGCTCTTGCTCGTCGCATACGCGATCACCCCGTACACCGCGGGTGGGCCCGAGGGCATGCCGCTGCTGGTGGGCGCCGACTCGCGCTACGCGATTCCGGCGATCATCGTCGCCCTCGCGCTCGCGGCCTGGGCGGCCGGGCTCGTGCGCTGGGGGGCGCTCGCGCTGACCGGCATCGGGTTCCTCGCGCTGTTGCACGGCATCGCCAAGTCGGCGGGCGGGGAGCTCAACCCGGTGGCCCTGGGCCGGTGGGACTTCGCCTTCGCGCTCGCCTTCGTGGTGGGCGTCGCCGCGCTCGTTTGGGCCTTCGAACCGTGGGCGCGGCGCCTGTGGCGGAGCTCGTGGCGCGTGCCGGGTACGGCGGCGGCGCTCGCGCTGGCCCTGCTCGCCGTCGCCGTGGTGGGCAACGAGGTGCAGGCCCGGTTCAACCAGGACCGCTACGTCGGCGGCGATCTCGTGATCGACACCGTGGTCGAGCGCGCGCCCGAGGACGCGAGGATCGGCCTCGCGGGCGCGTGGAACGACGCTGGCCTCTCGCCGGTGCTGCCCGCGTTCGGGCCGCGGTTCGAGAACGAGGTCGAGTTCGTCGGGCCGGTGATCGACGGGATGCAGCAGCGCTACTCGGAGCGCGACGACTTCCTTGCCGCCCTCGAGGAGGGCGACTACGACCTGCTGATCGTCGGCCGCGGGCGCCCGGAGCTGCCGCCGATCGAGGAAGGCGAGTGGGCGGAGTCGGCGGGCTGGGAGTGGCTCGGCGCGAGCGAGCGGTTCGAGCTCTACGCGGCGCCGTAGCGCGCGATCATCACCATGCGGTCGCGGAAGTCGGGCGTCCACATGCGCTCCGCGACCCCGAGTCGCTCGGCGGCGGCGATCATCGCCTTGGAGACGGCCGGCAGGTAGCCGCCGCCCTTGTCGAGGTAGTAGCGCACGGTGAACGACTTCGGATCCGTCGCCACGTAGAGCGGCTCGTAGCCGTGGCGGCGCAGCATGGTCGCCGCGCTTGCGCGCGTGAAGTAGTGGATGTGGGTCGGGATCACCGACCACCAGCGCGGCCCGAGCAGCCGCGCGACGCGCGAGCCCGCGTCGGGCAGCTCCAGCGCGATCAGGCCGCCCGGGCGCAGCAGCTCGCCGATGCGATCCAGCGCGGCGTTCGCGCGCGTGAGGTGCTCGAGCACGTCGCCCATGACGACCACGTCGAAGTGCCCGGTCGGTAGATCCGCGGTGAACAGCTCCTCGGTGCGCACGTCGAGGCCGAGTCGCTCGCGCGCGTACTCGGAGGCGAACGTGCTGGGCTCGATGCCCACGCACTCGCGCCAGCCGCGCTCGCGCGCCTCCGCGAGCAAAAAGCCCACCCAGCAGCCGACGTCGAGGATGCTGCCGCGCTCGGGCGCGTAGCGCTCGATCCGCTCGAGCACGCTGGCGAAGCTGTAGCGCTGGCCGGCCTCCTCCTCGACGTAGTCCTCGGAGGCGGCTTCGGCGTACGCCGCGTCGAGCTCCTCGTCGGAGGGGAAGCGGTCGAGCTGCATGTGTGAGCAGGCCGCGCAGCGCACGATGTTGCCGAGCGCCGTGCCGAACCGCTTCGTGGTCGGGATCAGGCCCTCGTCGCCCATCTCGCCCGCCACCTGCATGTGGGGAACGAGGTGGTCGGAGCCGCAGGCGGAGCAGATCTCGTCCGAATCGATCGCGAGCGGCGTCGTGGGGATCTCCTCGGAGGGGCTCTTAGCCACGGTCCACCCCCGCCGGCTCCGGCTCGCGTGGCTCGCCGCCGTCGGTGGCGACGGGCGCGCGGCTCGTGCCCGGGCCGATCGCGCGGTGGGTGGGCGGGTCGAAGTCCGCGAGGCCGGGGTAGGGGCCCTCGACGTTGCGCCGCTCGCCGACCAGATACAGCGGGCGGCGTTTGACCTCGTCATAGATGCGGCTGATGTACTCGCCGATGATCCCCAGCGTGATCAGCTGGATCCCGCCGAGGAAGAGGATCGCGAAGAGCACCGTGCTGAGGCCCTCGACGTAGAGGTCGAAAAGGCGGCTCACCAGCACGTACGGGATCCCCAGGAAGGCGAGGAAGGAGACGACGAAGCCCACGATCGTCGCGATCTGCAGGGGGACGTGGGAGAACGAGGAGATCGCGTCGAGCGAGATCTTGAGCAGCGTGCGCCAGCGGTAGCGCGTCTCGCCCGCGTAGCGCGGGTCGCGGTCGTAGGGCACGGAGCTCTGCGTGAACCCGACCCACACGGTCATCCCGCGCATGAACCGGCTGCGCTCGCGCATGCGCAGGAGCGCGTCCACCGCGCGGCGGTCCAGGAGGCGGTAGTCGCCCGCGTTCGTGGGGATGTCGAGCTCGGCCAGGCGCGTGAACAGGCTCGAGAACCAGCGCGCCGTGATCAGCTTGAGCTTGCCCTCGCCGAGGCGCTCGCGGCGCACGGCGTACACCACGTCGGAGCCCTCGCTCCAGCGCTCAAGCATCTCGAGCATGAGCTCGGGCGGGTCCTGGAGGTCCGCGTCGATCGTGACGACCACGTCGCCGCGGCAGTGGTCGAGGCCCGCGATGACCGCGGGCTGGTAGCCGAAATTGCGCGCCAGGTGCACGACCTTCACGCGCTCGTCACGCGCGGCGAGCTCGTCGAGGAGCTGGGGGGTGGAGTCGGTCGAGCCGTCGTTCACGAGCACGAGCTCCCACTCGAACTCGGCGAGCGCGTCGCGCACGCGCTCGTAGAAGGTCTCGAGGATGTCCTCCTCGTTGAGGACCGGCGCCGTGACGCTGATCAGCTCGGGTGTGCGGCCGCCGCTCATGCCGCCGCGGGGACGCCGACGCCCTGCTTGACGGCGATGCGTCCCGTGTAGTCGATCCGGCTGAGCAGCACCCGCTGGCCCGTTTCCGCGAAGTACTCGTCGACCGCGCGCCGCGCGCCCTCGTAGTGGCCGTAGTCGTCGACGATCAGCACGCCGCCCTCAGCGAGCCTCGGATAGAGCGTGTTCAGCTCGTGCTTGGTGGACTCGTACCAGTCCGTGTCGAGCCGCAGGATCGCGAGCTTCTCGGGCGCGCGTTCGGGGAGCGTGTCCTCGACCATGCCCTTCACGCAGTGGATCCGCTCGCGCGGGTAGCCGGTGCTCTCCACGTTGGCCTGCACGGTCTCGACCGGCACGCCGGCCCACTCCGTGCCGCTGCGGTTGTGGCGCCGCCAGCGGCGGTGCAGGGAGTAGCCGTCGTAGGCGGAGCTCACGTCCTGCTCGCCCGGCTCCGGCATGCCGGAGAACGTGTCGAAGAGGTACAGATCGCGGCTCGTGTCGCCGAGGCGCTGGAGCGTGAGCGCGGCCGCCATGACGCTGCCACCCTTCCACACGCCGCACTCCACGAAGTCGCCCTCGATGCCGTTGCGGACGACGTACTCCACGGCGTCACAGAGCGCCGCGATGCGCGCGGCGCTGGTCAGCGTCTCGCGGCGCACGCGCTTGATCGTGGCGCGCAGCTCGTCGTCGTAATGCGCCGGCACCGGCGTGCCGAGCATGTAGCTCGCCCGCCACTTCCACCCGGCGAGTAGGCGACGCGCGTCACGGCTGAAAGTGGAGAAAGAAGTCATCGAAAGCAGCCAGCCGGGCGGTCGGACGGTCCCCGGCACCCTGTCCCCCGGCGCCGGCCTTCCGGGCCGGTGGGGCGCGAATGTAGCACGGGTCCCAGGGCCGATTCGCCGGTTCCCCCGGGGCGCTCAGCCCGCGCTCAGGACCACGAAGCGATCGCTCTCCGCGACCCGTTTGAACCCGGTGCTGCGGGCCCAGCGCTCCTCGCGCGGCACCTCGGTCGGCTCGAGCGATCCGGTGCGCTCGGGGTCGTCGCTGAAGGGGCGCGCGCGGCCGACCACGAGCACCTCGAAGCCCTCTCGGCCGAGGGCTTCGACGAACGGCTCGCGCTCCTCGTAGGTGCGCAGCAGGCCGTCGACCTTCGGCCCGACGTAGTCGACATCGTTCTGCAGGCGGGTCCCGAACGCGGGGTAGATCGGCGCCACGCCCTGGTCGGTCCACGAGCCGGTCACGCCCACGCGCGCGCCGTCCTCGGTGTTCGCGATCACCCAGTCGAGCGCGGGGTCTCGCCCGACGTAACGGCTCTCGTTGTAGGTCCGCTGGATGCTCTCCCCGAGTACGGCGACGCCGATTGCGGCGAGCGCGGTGAGGGCGGCCCAGCCCATGGCGCCCGGGCGGGGGAGGGCGCCGGCGGCCGTGCCACGGCGGGCGCGCAGGCGGCGCACGCCGCGGCCGATCGCGACGACGAGCGCGGCGAGGAAGAAGGCGCTGTAGGTCGTGGCGCGCGGCACCGTGAAGCCCACGCGCAGCGCGTCGAAGAAGGCGAGGAAGACGAGCGTGGTGAAGCCGATGCGCAGGCGCGGTCCGAGGCGGGGCGCAAGCCAGGCGGCGACGGCGACCGCGACGATCATCGCGGGCAGCCCGTAGCGGACGTTCGCCGCGGCCACGATCGGGTCGCCCGGCGGGCCCGCGGCCGAGTACGGGGTGAGCACGTAGGAGAGCGAGAGCAGCACGACGCCCACCACCGCCGCTGCGGCCAGCGGGTCGGAGTCGTCGTCCTGGCCCCACAGGCGCCGGCGCACGAGCAGGAAGAGCGCGGCGACGGTGGCGAGCCCGAGCACGATGACCGGCACGCCCGTGGCAACGCGGAACTGCCGGCGCAGCTCGCCCACCCATTCGCCGGGGTCGTCGAAGTAGTCGGCGAGCGTGGAGCCGATCAAGGGCCGCAGCGGGTCGGGCGGCGCGTCGAAGATCGTCACGCCCGCGATCTCCACCTGCACGGGGAAGGCCGGGTTGCCGGTCTCGACCGCGTTGCGCACGACCCAGATGCCGCCGAAGAGCGCGACCAACCCGCCCACGGCGAGCGCCTGGCGCAGCACGGTGCGCCAGCCCTCGCGCGCGACGAGCCGCGCCCCGACCCAGACGGCGAGCAGGATCGGGACCGCGGTGAACCCGTAGAGCTTCGTGCCGAAGGCGATGCCGAGCGCGATCCCGGCGAGCACGAGGTCGCTCGTGTCGCCGCTGCGGCGGTGGCGCAACAGATAAGCGAGCCCGGCGGCGAAGCCGAAGTAGAGGACCGGGTCGAGGAGCGCGGAGCGCAGGGCGGGCTCGACGAGCACCGGGACGGCCGCGACCATCAGCCCGAGCAGCGTGGCCAGGGCGCGCGAAGCGCGCAGCTCGCGGGCGACGACGTAGAGCGCGAGGGCGACGAGCGGGACGAACGGGTAGATCGCGAAGTGGGCGAGGAAGTCGTTGTCCCACGGCAGCGCGCTTGCGGCGAAGAGCATCGAGCCGTTGCCGGGCGAGGCCCCGTAGAAGAAGCTCGGCAGCCAGTCGCCGAGGCCCCACAGCGAGCCCTCCTGGATCCAGCGGGCGGCGATCGGCAGATAGGCGCTCGCCGCGTCGAACCCGATCGGCTCGGCGTAGAGCTGGGCGAGCGCGACGAGGACGATCCAGATCCCGAACGCCCAGACGGCCCAGCGCGCGAGCAGGCGTTCGAACCAATGCTCATCGGAGGCCGGCTCGGGGAAGGCGAGCGGGGCGCCCGGCGACGCAGCCGGCAAGAGCCACGCGCCGAGCGCGAGCAGGGCGGCGAGGGCCGCGGCGGTCTCGCGCGAGAGCACGCCGAGGGCGGCGGGGGCGACGTGGACGGTGAGCAGCGCCGCGGTCGCGACCACCGCGAGCGCGAGCGCGCGCGTCGCCCCGGCGAGCCGTGGCAGGCGGGCGCGGACGATCAGCCACGTGGCGACGGCGACGCCGCCGTACGTGATCGCAAAGAAGGCGAGGCCCGCGTAGTAGTCGCTCGCCGGCACCCCTCGTCCCCTTGGCGTCGTGCCCGCCGCGCCGCCGCGTCCCGGCGGCCGGCGCTACTTCACGCCCACCCCGAGCACGTCGTTGCCCAGGAACAGCCGGATCGGGCGCAGCGCCGCGATCTTGCGACCGAGCGAGACGAGCGGGCTCTCAAAGCCCTCGAGGAGGTGGAACTTGCCGCCGCGCAGGACGTCCGGATCGATCCAGACATGCGGGTTCGCGAACCCAGCCTCGCGCAGGTTGCGGCGCATCGTGAAAACGCTCTGCTCGTTCACGTGGTAGGCCTCGGCGACCTCGAACCAGTAGTCGACGCGGTCGGCGATCTCGCCGTGACCGGCCAACCGCACGAACGGGCGGATAGCGGGCCAGCCGTAGTTCATGAAGAGCAGGTTCGGCGCGGTGTGGACGAGCAGGAAGCCGCCGGGCTTCAAGACCCGGTGGAACTCGCGCAGCGCGGGGACCGTCTGCGGCGGGTCGAGGTGCTCGATGACGTCGGAGAACTGGACCCGGTCGAAGGTGTTGTCCTCCCAAGGCAGGTCGGTGACGCTGCCGACGCGGATGTCTGAGTCCGGGTAGTCGGAGAGCAGCTCCTTGGTGAGCGCGACAGCGTCCGCCGAGTAGTCGAGGCCGCTGACCTGGGCGCCCGCCTTGGCGAGCGCGAGCGCGGTCTCACCGCGGCCGCAACCGGCGTCGAGGATCTTCATCCCCGGCTTGGGGCCGAGGATGCGTACCTGCTTCGCCTTGTTGTAGGAGACCTCGCCCTTCTGCGCTTCCTCGAAGCCCTCGCAGATCTCCGAAAGGAAGTACTCGCGGTCGTAGACGTCGGGCGGGATCGATTGCTGCTCCATGAGCGCGGACATTAGACGGCGCTCGCGGGCTAGGCGCCGGGTGCCGGTGAGGTGGCGCCTGCTTGAGATTGCGCTGTTAGCGTTCGGCCGCGATGAGGGTTGCGGTTCTGGGAGCGGGACAGGCGGGCCTGGTTGCGGCCTACCGGCTGACCAAGCTCGGTCACGAGGCCGACGTGTACGAGCGGTGGCCTGGGCTGGGCGGTCAGGCGGCGACGATCGATATCGGCGACGGGTATCTCGTCGAGCGCTACTACCACCACCTGTTCACCTCCGACAAGGACATGGCGGACATCTGCGCGGAGATCGGGGTCGAGCTCGAGACCTGGCCCTCCTCGCTCTCGATCTTCCGCAACGGCGAGCTGCACCCGTTCACGACGCCGCTCGACCTGTTGCGCTTCAAGCCGATGTCCCCGCTCTCGCGGATCCGCATGGGCCTCGGCGCGCTTTACCTCCAGAAGTTCGCCAACGACGTCACGCCGTACGAGTCGATGACGATTCGCGCGTGGGTCGAGAAGGTGATGGGCAAGCAGGCTTGGGAGCACGTCTGGGGCCCGCTGCTCTACGGCAAGTTCCGCGACCAGGCCGACGACATCTCGATGTCCTGGCTGTGGGCGAAGCTGCGCAACCGCCGGCAGGTCACCGGCGAGGAGGCCAAGGAGGAGCGGCTGGTCTACCCAAAGGGCAGCTTCGAGTCGATCTTCGTCCGCCTGCGTGACCTGATCGAGCAGCAGGGCGGGCGCGTGCTCATCGATCGGCCCGCGAAGGAGGTGAGCCGCGACGCCGACGGGAAGTTCTGGGTGACCCCCGCCGGCCCCGACTCGTTCCGGCGCGGCCACGACCCGCGCAACTTCGAGGCCGCCGGTGAGCCCGAGCGCTACGACGCCGTGATCGCGGCGCTCCCCTCCGACATCTTTGAGCAGCTGCTGGCTCCCGAGTTGGCCGCGGAGCTCGGCGACGAGTACTTGGAGCGCACCCGCGGCATCGAGTACTTCGCGGCGCTCTGCCTGCTCTGCGTGATGGATCGCCAGTTCCATCCCTTCTACTGGACGAACGTCGCCGACACCGACCTCGGCTTCATCGGGCTCATCGAGCAGACGAACCTTGTGCCGCCCGAGAACTACGGCGGCCGCCACATCCTCTACGTGGCGAACTACCTGCCGCGCGACCACGAGTTGCTGGGGCTCAGCATGGACGAGCTCATCGACTTCTACGAGCCCGGTCTGCGCAAGGTGAATCCGGCGTTTGAGCGCAGCTGGATCCAGCAGAGCTGGATGTTCCGCGAGCCCGCGGGCCAGCCGGTCGTGCTGCCGAACTATCGCCAGCGGATGCCGGCCTACCAGACCGGCGTACCGGGCCTGATGCTCGCCAACACGACACAGGTCTACCCCGACGATCGCGGCACGAACTACGCCGTGCGGGAGGCCGAGGAGGTCGTGGCGGCGCTGCTGCGCGAACAGGGCCTCGAGGCGCCGTCGGTGCCCGAGCGCTTCGGCGTGCCGGCCCCGGCCTGAGCGCGCGATTCGCACGGCGGCGCGGCCGGGGCGGCGCGCTGCGTCCGCGGTGGCGAACGCCCGGGCGTGCGTGGTGCTGCGGCGCGCCGGGGATCGGCGGCGAAGGAGGGGATCACATTGGAGGAATCGCGAACTCGCGGGCGCCGCGCCACGCGAGATCGCAGTTAAGACGACGGGATCGTCGTAATCGCGAACTTACGGGAGCGCGGTTCACGAGTGCGCGATTTCGACGATGGGATCGTCGTAATCGCGTATTCGCGAGGGGGCGCCCACACGAACCCGCGATCCCGTCACGTAGCGCAACAAGATCACCGCTTCGATCCAAGCCTTCTCGCGAACCCCGGATCTCGTCACATAAGGGAGCGAGATCCCGGGTTCGATCGCAAACCGAGAGTTCGAACCTGCGATCCCATCACCCGCACCCCGCCCCCCAGCGCGACGTTCAGCCCTCGTCGCCGGAAATCGAACACGTGGGCTGAACGACCGTGCTGCCGGCCGCGCTCCTCGCGACGTTCAGCCCTGGCCGTCGGTTTTCGACCACGTGGGCTGAACGTGGGGGCCGCCGGCGGCGTTCCGCGCGAGCTTCAGCCCTGGTCGTCGCTTTTCGAACACGTGGGCTGAACGTCCGTGTCGCCGCCGCCGTTCCTCGCGACATTCAGCCGTGGTCGCCGGATAACGACTACGTGGGCTGAACGTCGGGGTTGCCGGGCGGCACGGCGCGTGCCGTGTGCCTCGAGGCGCGCGCCGTGGGCCCGAAGCCTCACGAGAGACGCTGCGAACCCGCACCCCCGCAGAGCTCTCTCCCTCTTA
>CBFGWL010000073.1:0-14897 GCA_965652565.1 uncultured bacterium | reverse complement strand
GATCACGTTCAACGCGAAGGTGGAGCGCGTCGAGCGCCTTGGGGACGGCACTTGGGAGGCGCGCGTGACGGGCGACGGGGTCGAGGGCGGTGAGCTCGTGCGCCGCTACGACGCCGTGGTGGTCTGCAATGGGCACCACTGGGACAAGCGCTGGCCCGATCCGCCGTACCCGGGTGACTTCGCGGGCGAGGTGATGCACGGGCACGACTACCGGGGCCCCGAGCAGCTCGAGGGCCGGCGGGTGCTCGTCGTCGGCGGTGGGAACAGCGGGATGGATGTGGCGCGGGATGCGAGCCACGTGGCGGAGGCGACTTACCTGTCGCTGCGGCGCGGGGTGTGGATCGTGCGCAAGCGGCTCGACGGGCGTCCCGTGGATCAGATCCCGCGCCCGGCGTGGCTGCCCGGGTGGGCAAAGCAGGCGCTGCTCGAGTTCGGGCGGATCCGCTCGGGCGATCCGACGAAGGTGGGTTTGCCCAAGCCCGATCACCGGATCGGTCATGCGCACCCGACGCTCTCCGATCAGATCTTCGACCGGCTTGCGGCTGGCGCCGTGATTCCCAAGCCGGCGATCGAGGAGCTGCGGGGCGAGCGCGTTCGGTTCGCCGACGGGACCGAGGAGGAGATCGACCTCATCGTGTACTGCACCGGCTACCGGGTGAGCTTCCCGTTCTTCGACGAGGGGCTGATCTCGGCGCCCGGCAACCGGCTCGATCTGTACCGGCGCACCTTCCACCCGGAGATCCCGGGCGTGTACTTCGTCGGCTTCATGCAGCCCTTCGGCGCGATCATGCCGCTCGCGGAGGTGCAGGGGAAGTGGATCGCCGAGCTGCTCACGGGGCGCTACGCGCTGCCCTCGCGCGAGGAGATGCTGGAGGACATCCGCCGCGAGCGCGAGGAGCATGAGCGCCGGTTCTACCGCTCGGAGCGCCACACGATGGAGGTCGACTTCGACGAGTATCTCGTCGAGGCGCGGCGCGAGCGCGAGCGCGGGGCGCGCCGGGCGCGCGAGCTCGGCAATCCGCTGGGCGTGCCCGCGCGGGCAGCGCAGGCCGCGGAGGTCTGAGGCCCCTGTTTCGAAGCGCCGCGCTACGCGGCGGCGCGCTGTGCGGGTTCGGTGCCGGGACGCAGGTCCTCGAGGCGCAGCGAGGGCCAGCGCGACGGAGGGCCGGCGGGGCGCTCGATCTTCTCGGGGCGCGGGGACTCGGGCAGGTCGGCGAGCACCTCGGCGATGCGCGGCTCGCGCAACTGGCGGCGCACGGTCTCGATCGCGGTCTCGAGCGTCCGGTGGCGGTTGCGGCGGCTCATCAGGTTGCCGCCCATGACCTCCAGGTCCTCGGCGGTCGGCTGGATGAGGATGACCTCCGCGCCGCCGGCGCTCACCTTCTTGCGCTCGCTGCCGAGGCGGCGTCCCGAATGGTCGCGGAAGGCTTTGCCGAGGAGGCTGAGCGGGTTCCAGGCGCGCGTGGGGTGCAGGGTGGAGGTGGGATTGAGGCAGATCACGACGTCGAGCCCCTCGGTGCGCACCACGTCCAGGTTCGAGGTGGACCACATGCCGCCGTCCACGTAGCGGCGGCCGGCGATGGTGACCGGGTGGTAGAAGCCCGGGATGGCGCAGGAGGCGGCGACGGCGTCGGCGAGCTCGGCCGGGGGCGCGTCCTCGCGGCCGAAGACGACGCGCTTGCCAGTCTCGTAATCGCAGGCGACGACGCGCATGCCGGGGTGGGGGCTCCAACCCTCGGGCGCGACGCGCCGCACGGTTTCCTTCAGGGGCTCGGTGGAGATCAGCCCGCGCGGCGCCCAGCCCGCGAGCACTGCGGGCGGCGGGTAGCGATGGGGGCGCAGGAGCGTGCGCGCGGCGAGCTTGGGTGATCCCGGGCCGATCGGGGGCAGTGCTTTCGCCGGGCGGAAGATCGCGCCGGAGTTGCGGTCGGCTTCGGAGGCGGGGCGGCCCTGCGCGTCGGTGATCCCCGGGATGTCTTCGCCCGCGGAGTGGGCGACCATCCACCACAGCGGGGTGCCGCCGGAGACGATCGCGCCGATCATCGAGCCGGCGGAGGTGCCGACGATGCAGTGCGCGTCCGCGGGATCCCACCGCGTCTCGGTGGCGAGCGCGTAGAGCCCGCCGGTGAGCCAGGCGCCGCCTTGAATCCCCCCGGCGCCGAGGACCAGTCCTACCCTCATGCCGAGCTACACCCTAGAGACACTTCCGGCGCGATCGCGCCGCATTCCGCGGACCACGCATCGCGCCTACCCCGCGAGCATCCCGACATGCATCCCCCCGAGGTGCGCGCGGCAGCCAAGGCCCTGATCGAGGCCGGGATCAGCGACTGCGAGATCTCCCGACGCCTGGGCATTCCCCGCACAACGATCAGGGATTGGCGAAAGCCGCGGTACGTATCGCGCTCGCGCCGCCCGATCTGTCCGCGTTGTTGGCGGCCGATGAAACCGGTCCGCTTCGCCGTCGATGACTACGTCGAAATCCTCGGGCTGTACCTGGGCGACGGCTGCATCTCGCAAGGGCCGCGGACCTGCCGGTTGCGGCTCACCCTCGACGCCAAGTACCCGCGGATCGTCAGGGAGGCGCGCCTCCTGCTCGTGCGCTTCTTCCACCGCAACAAAGTCCACACCGTGGAGCGCGGCGACAACTGCGTCGATCTCTCCGTCTACCACGCGCACCTCCCGTGCTTGATCCCGCAGCACGGCGCGGGCAAGAAGCACGGCCGCGATCTGTCTTTGGAGCTTTGGCAGTTCGCGCTCGTGGCCGCGTCGCCGTGGCCGTTCATCCGGGGCTGCATCCGCAGCGACGGCTGCTACTTCGTGAACCGAACAGGGCCATATGCCTATCCGAGCTACGCGTTCAACAATCGGTCGGCTCGGATCACCGCTCTTTTGGGCTTCGCCCTGCGCGCCGCCGGAATCTCGGACTTTCGGATCACGCGCAACGAGCGCAAGGGGGTCTCGCACCTCCGAGTCAACCGCCGAGACAGCGTTGCGCTGATGGAGGCCAGGGTCGGAGTCAAGGAATAGGCGAGACGCTATTTTTCTTGTCTCCACGCGGCTGTGGTGGAATTGGTAGACACGATGTCTTCAGGTGGCATTGGGCGAAAGCCCGTGGGGGTTCGAGTCCCTCCAGCCGCACTCGAGAGCCGCTCCTAGGGGCGGCTCTTTCGCGTGCAGGGCTCCGGTTTCGATAACCGGAGCGTGGGTAGGCGAGCAGGACGTGAAAGCTTCCCCCTCGGGGGAGAAGGGAGTCCCAGGAAAAATGCTCGCACTTACGGAACAGGCCGTCTCGGCGGTCCAGACGATCCTCGCGTCGTCGCAGATGCCCGAGGGGAGCGGTATGCGCATCTCGCGCGCGGACGAGCCGGGCGCCAACAGCGCCGGCAGCGGCGTCGAGCTTCATCTCACGCTCGTCGAGTCCCCTCAGGAGGGCGACCAGGTCGTCACCGACCCGCCCGTTTTCCTCGAGCCCGAGGCCGCCGAGGTGCTCGACGACAAGGTTCTCCACGCCGAGATCCTCGAGGATCAGGTCCGCTTCACGGTCGCTGAGCAGACCGATTCAAGCGTGTGAGCATTCGCTAGAATCGCCTGCTCACACGCCGCTATCGTCTAGGGGACTAGGACGCCGGATTCTCAGTCCGGAAACCCGGGTTCGAATCCCGGTAGCGGTGCCTCGCGAAAGCCTCGCTCCCCGGAGCGGGGTTTCGTCGTTCTCGGGCGTATCGATAGCCGGGCTTCCGCCGCCCACAAAGCGCCAAAAGGCCGACGCCCGACTCAAGTCGCCCATCTTCTGCGCGGTGTAGAGTCGTAACCCTCCGCGGCCGGCGGAGGGAGGTAAGCGACAGGAAAGCGCTCGCGCGAGAGGCGCCGTCCGGGGGAGGGCGCGGTAGGAGGAAAGGTGCGTATCCACTCGCCCGCGAAGGCGCTCGCGATCATCACCCTGGCGCTGATCGGCGCGACGGCGCCCGCCGCCAACGCCCAGGGGATCTCATGGCCCGAGGATCAGGCCCTACCGACCTTCGCCGAGCCGCGCGCGCTGGACGTCGCCGACATCCGAGGGCTCGACGGCGATCTCAAGCTCCTCCTCGGCACGCTCCAGGGCGTCATCAACCGCACCGAGCCGCGCATCTATCTCATCGGCGACGACGCTCCGATCGAAGGCCCGCAGACCTGGCTCGAGACGCTCGGCGTCCCGTACACGCTGGAGCCGGACCCGCTCGCGCTCGTTGAGAGGTACGCCGATGAGATCGCCGGCACGATCGTCTTCGATCCCGACGTACCCGACTCGATCAACGTCGCCACGACGATGGCGGGCCTCGAGGACGCGATCGTCGCCAGCCCGGACCTCGCCGAGGCCCTCGCCGAGGAGTACGGCCTCGAGATCCTGGAGGACTTGCGCGGCCGCTTCACGGACCGGCTCGACGCTTACGAGTGGCAGTTCGAGAACCTCTGGTCGCAGACGACCCATCGCATGCTGGTCGGGCTCCCGCCGACGCGCGGGGTCGGCATTCCGCCCGACCTTCCCGACCACTACACGGTCCTAGCGGACGTGGAGGAACACATCCACGACGCCTCCAACCGCGAGACCCTGGAGCTCGACCTCTCCGAGCACCTCGGCGGCGAGGGGATCTGGCTGCGCTTCGACGACGTCTTCACCGGGGACGGCTGGGGCCCCGCCGTCGGTCAGGTGTTGGTGCACGCCGACGGCGAGCCGATCGCGGATTTCATCCCGGGCACGGCCGAGGAGGAGCCCTTCCTCTACGACGGAACCGGTTCGCAGATCGGCACCAACCAGCCCCAGCATCGCTTCGCCGACGGCAACGCGCGGTTCGTCTACCAGTTCGACCCGCCGCCGGGAACGGAGGAGCTCACCGTTCGGGTCCAGGTGTGGAACGAGTACCGGATCTCCGTATCCAGCGTCCAGCCGGCGCGCCCGTACGCCACCGGCTACGCCTACCTGCGCGACTACGCCGTCGCCAACCGGGCGATGGTTTTCTGGCTCGATCCCAACGTCCCCGGCGAGCGCGCGCTCTTCGAGCGGATCATGTCCGAGACCGAGCCGCCGACCCCGTACCTCGGCTGGTTCGCCCAGGACGTCGCCGGGGAGTTCGCCGGCACGGAGCTCGTCTCGAGCCACGGCGTATACGTCGTGCCCGCGGACTGGTTCGAGAACATGAGCGTCCACTCGGGCGTGCGCGCGCCGATCTCCAAGTCGCAGCGCTCGCTCACCGCGCCCCCGCTCGAGAACAAGGTCTACGTCACCTTCGTCATGTCCGAGGGCGACAACCTGCAGTACAACGAGCACCGCATGCGCCAGCTGTGGGACGACCCCCAGCGCGGCGACGTACCGATCAACTGGAGCGCCTCGCCGCTGCTCGCAGATGCGGCGCCCGGGATCCTCTCCCACTACCAGCGCACAGCGACGGCCAATGACCTGTTGATCGCCGGACCGTCCGGGGCGGGATACATCTACCCGGCGCCGTGGCCCGCGGATCAGTTCGACGTCTACGCCGCACAGACGCGCAGCTACATGCGCGCGACCGGCATGGACATCGTCTACGTGCTCAACCGGGTCGACCACAGCGACGTCCCGCTGCCGCCGGACAAGGCGAGCGCCTATGCCGAGCAGATCAAGCCGCGCGGCATGTTCATCCACTGGGGCGGCACCACCGAGACCCAGCTGCTCGGCGACGCGCTGCCGCTTGCCACGGTGCGGGGCGCCAGCGGCCGCCAGGAGGTGCAGAGCGCGATCGAGGACGCCGCCGCCGGCTGGGATGGCGAGTCCCCGCTCTTCCTGACGATCGGCGTGCTCGCCTGGGGCACCACGCCCACGCATCTGGCCGAGGTCGCCGACGCCCTCGGGCCCGAGTTCGAGATCGTCCGCGCGGACCAGTACTTCAAGCTCGTCCGCCAAGCGCACGGCATCGCGACGCCCAAGCTCAAGGTGCGCGCGAACCCTCGCAAGCTGCGGATCGCGCCCAAGCGCAAGCGCGTGCGCCTGGCTCTGCGCGTCGCCAACGACGGCGACATGCCGAGCGGGCGCGTGCGGCTCTGCGCGAAGGCTCCGCGCAAGCGCATGCGGATCGCGGGCAAACGCTGCGTCGCGCGCGAGATCGCCGACGCCGCCGCCGTTCGCCACCGGTTCACGCTGCGGCCGCGTCCCGCGGCGCGTGGCAAGCTCACCCGCGTGAAGCTCATCGCCCGAGGCCCGCGCGCCGGCAAGCAGCACGCGATCGTGCGCCTGCGCGTTCGCCGCTGAGCCCGCCCGTGCCGGCCCGGCCGCCGCGTTAGCCTGCGGTTGTGAAGCGCTCGGCCGAACTCCAGCAGCTCTCCCGGGATCACCATCAGGCTCTGGTCGCCAGCCTCAAGCTCCGGCGGGCGGACGGCGAGAGCTCCGCGGACGCCCTGGCGCACTTCCTCGAGTTCTGGCGCGGGCACGGCGAGCGCCACTTCGAGATCGAGGAGGCGGTGCTGCTCCCGGGCTTCGTGCAGGGCGGGGGGGACGCGCGGCACGAGCTCGTGACCCGCACGCTCGCCGAGCACGTCGAGATCCGCGCCGCGGCGCGCAACCTCAGCCCCGACGCGCGCCTCGCCACGCTCCACGACCTCGGCGAGCGCCTCGCCGCGCACGTGCGCATGGAAGAGGACGAGCTCTTCCCGCTGATCGAAAACACCCTCGAGCCCAAGGCCCTCGCGGAGCTCGGCGCCGAGCTCGACCGCGCCGAGTCCGCCTGAGCTGCGCCCCAGGCGTGCGCTACGCAGCGCCGGGCCGGGTACAAGCGAGCCACAACGCACCCGACTCAGGAGGCAGCAATGCTCGACGGAAAAGTCGCGCTCGTAACCGGCGCGGCGGCAGGGATCGGTGAGGCGATCGCGCGCGCGTACGCGGAGGCGGGCGCGAGCGTGATGGTCACGGACATCGATGCGGACGGGGCGGAGCGCGTTGCGGCCGCGATCACCGATGCCGGCGGCACGGCCGCGAGCGCGCACCTCGACACCACCGATGCCGAGGCGCACGAACGCGTGGTGGGGCAGGTCGAGGAGCGCTTCGGCAAGCTCGACATCGCCGCGAACAACGCGGGCGTCACTATCCCGGCGACGCCAACGGCGGACCTGCCGCTGGCGGACTGGGAGAAGGTGCGCGCCGTCGACCTCGACGGCGTCTTCTACGGTGTCCGCGCGCAGATCCCGGCCATGCTGCGCGCCGGCGGCGGGGTGATCATCGCCACGTCGAGCATCGCGGGCGAGCGCGGGCTCTTCGGCATGGCGCCCTACGCCGCCGCGAAGCACGGTGTGATCGGGATCATGCAGACGATCGCCTGGGAGTACGGCGAGCAGGGCATCCGCGCCCTTGCCGTGGGCCCGGCCTACATCAAGACCGGTCTGGAAGAGAACATCCCCGAGGACATCCGCGAGCAGCTCCCCGGCATGCACGCCCTCGGTCGCATGGGCGAGCCCAGGGAGGTCGCCGACGCGTTCGTCTGGCTGAGCAGCGACCGCGCAAGCTTCCTGACCGGCAGCTACATCCCGGTCGACGGCGGCTACCTGGCGAGGTAACCGCAGCCGCGCCGGGGCCGCTCAGGCGACGCCCTGCAGGAGCACGCCGGTGACGTACGCGAGGATCGCGGCGAGGCCGCCGACCGCCAGCGTCTCCACGCCCGACCAGAGCCAGCCGCGGCCCGTGAACGGCGATTTGAGCGCGCCGACGATGAAGAAGGCCACGCCGGTGAGCACTGCGGCCCACAGGAACGGATCGGCGACGTCCCCGATCACCAGGTCGTACGCGAAGGTGAGCAGCGGGATCGCGCCCACCGCCACGAACGCGACGAGGGTCGAGAGCGCAGCGCGGAACTCGTCGGGATACGTCGCCGAGAAGCCGTGTTCCTCACTCATCATCGTCTCCAGCCACAGCTCCTCGTCCGCGGTGATCACCTCGACCACCCGCTCCAGATCCTCGCCCTCGAACCCCTTCGCCGCGAAGATCTGGCGGATCTCCTCACGCTCGCCCTCGGGGTAGAGGCGGATCTGCCGCGCCTCTTCGTCACGCGTCTGCTCCCGGCGTTGGCGCTCGGCGCGCGTGCCCAGGAAGTTGCTGACGGCCATACTGAACCCGTCCGCGATCAGGTTGGCGACGCCGAGGATGATCACGATCGTCTCGTCGAGCTGCGCGCCCTGAACGCCCGCGACCACCGCGAACGTCGTCACCGCACCGTCGATGGCGCCGTAGATGAAGTCGTGGAGATAGCTGGGCTCGCGCTCCCTCCTGAGGCGCGCCGCGATCGCTCGCGGCGTGTGCTGCGCGACAAGAGCTCGGCGTTTCACGGTGTCCGGCATGAAGCAACCGGAGCCTCCCACAGAAGGAGCGCCCGCGCGTACACCCAGGGCGCTTGAACGAGCCGCGCCGGCGTGCGTCAACCGGCTGCGGCATCCGCGCGGCGCCTACCCTCGCTGCCTATCCTGGTTCCTGAAGGCTCGAAGGTGAGATCAGCCCCAAGGAGGCGAGCTCGATCCCGGCGACCATCGAAATCCCGGAGTACGAGGTACTCGACGAGGTCACCGTCGACCCCGGCCGTACTGCGCTCATCGTGGTCGACATGCAAAACGACTTCGTCAAGGAGGGGGGTGCGCTCGTCGTGCCGGATGCCGCCGAGACGATCCCGCGCATCGCCGAGCTCCTCGAGCTCGCCCGGTCGACCGGCATGCGGGTGGTCTTCACGCAGGACACCCACCACGGCGACGACGATCCCGAGTACCGGATCTGGGGCGAGCACGTGCGCCGCGGCACCTGGGGGTGGGAGATCGTCGAGGAGCTCGCGCCCCGCGACGACGAGCTCGTCATTGAGAAGGTCCGCTACGACGCCTTCTACGGCACCCATCTGGACCATTTCCTGCGCCACTGGGGGGTGGACACCCTGATCCTCTGCGGGACCGTGGCCAACATCTGCGTCCACTACACGGCGGCGAGCGCGGCGCTGCGCTGGTACCACGTGATCGTCCCGCGCGACGCCGTCTCGGCGCTGCATCCGTTCGACTTGGAGTCGTCGCTGCGCCAGACAGCGTTCCTGTTCGCGGGGAGCGTCACCACCGTGGGCGCGCTCCGCGCGAGCTGAATCCGATCAGGCCGGCGCTCAGCGCGCGCCGCGGGCGCGCCACGCGTCCCAAAGCCGCTTCGCGATCGCGAACTGCATCAGTCGCTTGAACATGTCGGCCGCATCTCCTGGCTCGATGGATTCCGCTGGCTGCGCCATACCCCGTCCGCGCCCCCGGGAACAACCGGCACGCGTGACCGCCTCCGAGCGGGGTACGGGGATGGCCGCAACGTCGGCGCGCACGAGGCGCGCCGCGAAAAGGAGGCCAGGATGAGCACCGTCGCCATCATCGTCATCGTGATCGTCGTCCTCGCGATCCTCGCCGTTTTGGCGATCGCGGGCGGCCGCAAGCGTCGTCAAGACTTCGAGCGCCGCCGCGAGGAGGCCGGCGAGCACCGGCGCCGCGCGGCCGAACACCAACTGGAGGCCGACCGCGACGCGGCGGCCGCGGATGAACGCGCGGCCCGCGCCCGCCGCGAGGCAGCCGAAGCCGAGGCGCGCGCCCGCCAAGCGGAGCGGTCGCAGGCGCAGGCCCAAGAGGCGGAGCAGCGCGCGGCGGAGATCGATCCGGACTCCGACGGCGACGGCCGCGACGAGCTGCGCTCGCGGCATGAGGAGCGGGAGGAGCGCCGGTGAGCGTTCCTCGGGCCCGCCGCGCGACCGCGCTCCTCGCCGCCGGCGTTCTCGCGCTTGGGGGTGCCGCGGCCGGCTGCGGCGAAGACGACGTCGACCAGGCCGCCGACGAGATCCAGCAGACCGGCGAGGACGCCGCGAAGGAGCTCGAGCAGGCGGGTGAGGACGCGGGCAAGGAGCTCGAGGAGGCCGGTGAGGATGCCGGCAAGAAGCTCGACGAAGCGCGGGACGACGCGGATCAGGCGCTCGACGACGCCACCGGCGGCGACGATTCGGGCAGCTCCGGCGGCGAGTAGCCGCGCGGGTACGCGCCCGGCGGACCGACGTGGGGCCGCGCGGGGGAGAGGCCGCGCGGGTTACCCCTTGGAATCCTGCTCGCTGCGCTTGCGCTCAGCGAGCTTGCGCCGCAGATACGCGGCCTTGTCCGATCGCCGCGCGTGCTGCTTGCGCTCGTCGGGCAGCTCCGACTCGGCGAGCTCGCGCCGCTCCTCGGCCTCGCGCCGCGCCTGCCGGTGCAGCAGCTCCTCGGTGGGGGGTTGATCGCTCACGCAAGGCGGATTACCCGCGACGCGCCCGGCCGAACCGGCGCTCCGCACGGCGCACCGAGCGGACCACCGCGCCGGTCGCAGCTACCTTAAAAATCCGTGACGCCCACGCCGCTCACCACGACCGTCGTCGACGCCCGCCCCGAGCACCTCGAGGCGATCGCGGCCATCTACGCCGCCGCCGTTGAGACCCCGGTCACTTTCGACCTCGAGCCGCCCCCGCTCGAGCGGTGGCGCGCCACGCTGCGCTCGACCGACCCCGTGGCGGGCAACGAGCTGATCGTGGCGCTCGCCGACGACGAAGTCGTTGGCTACGCGAAGAGCGGCCCGCACAAGGAGCGCGGGGGGTACGCGACCACGCGCGAGACCTCCGTCTACGTGCACGCCGACCATCGCGGGCGCGGCGTCGGACACGCGCTCTACGGCGAGCTGCTCGCGCGGCTCGAGCGCGCCCCCGTGCTGCTCGCCGTCGCCGGCGTCACCTCTCCCAACCCCGCGAGCGAGCGCCTGCACGTCGCCCACGGGTTCACGGAGGTCGGCGTCTTCCGCGGCGTCGGCCTGAAGTTTGGGCGCACGTGGGATGTGCGCTGGTACCAGCGCCCGCTGACGCCGGAGAGGGTCGGCGGCTGACCGCCCGTCGGCGTCGTTACGTCGATCAGGCGCGCTGGGTACGCGTCCGGCTCCCGCGGCGCGCGAAGAACCCGGCCTCCTGGCGGCCGAGCTCGGTCACCGGCTCGTCCCCGTAGAGCCACTCACGCGCGATGCGGTGCCAGTTCGCCTGCGCGTGCAGTTCCCCGAGCACGGCGAGCGTCAGCATCTCCAGGCGGCGGCCGAGCAGGTGCTCGGGGTTCACGTTCTGGTGGCGCATCGTCCGGAAGTGCCGCGAGCGCGGATCGCCGGCCTCGAGCGCGATGCGGCTGACCACGTTCGGTGTGAGCTGCGCCTCCTCGTCGACCGTGTACCACCAGGTCGCGTCGCGCACGTAGGCGAGCAGGTCCGCGGGCGCAAGCCGGTCGGGATCGGGCAGGAAGCCGCCCTGCGCCCAGAGGCGGTGCAGCTCCGCGGCGTCGCCCTCGGTGGTCGCGCGGCCGCTCGCGAGCTCGAGCTCGACCGTGCGCGGTGCGATCTCCTTGAAGAGGCCGAAATCCAGGAAGGCGATCTTCCCGTCGGCCATCCGCAGCATGTTGCCGGGGTGCGGATCGCCCGAGAACCGGCGGTGCCTGTACATCGAGCCGAAGTAGAAGCGAAAGACGATCTCGCCGATCCGGTTGCGTTCCGCCTGCGAGTCCTCTCGCATCACGTCGAATCCCTCGCCCTCGACGTACTCGCTCACGATCACCCGCTCGCGGGACATGGACGTGACCACGTCGGGGACGTGGATGAACGGGTGCCCGCGGTAGATCCGCGCGAGGGTGCGGTGGTTCGACGCCTCGAGTTCGTAGTCGAGCTCCTCGACGATGCGCTCGCGGATCTCCTCGCCCACCGCGTTGACGTCCATCTGCGGCGTGATGCGCTTGGCGAGGCGCAGCAGCATGCCCAGGTTCTGCATGTCGGCCCGCACGGCGTCCGCGACGCCGGGGTACTGCACCTTCACGGCGACGCGCCGGCCGTCGTGCAGGCGGGCCCGGTAGACCTGTCCGATCGAGGCGGCGGCGATCGGCTCCTCCTCGAACTCCGCGAACGCCTGCTCGACGGGCTCGCCCAGCTCCTCGGCGATGACGGTCTTCATCTGCGCGAACGAGACGGTCGGCGCCGCGTCCCGCAGCTCGGCGAGCTTGCTCTGGAACTCCTCGCGGTACTCCTCGGGCACGAGGCCGAGGTCCATGAACGAGAGCATCTGCCCGACCTTCATGGCCGCGCCCTTCATGCCGCCGAGCACGGTCACGATCTGCTCGGCCGTCTCGATGTGGCGGCGCTCGAGCGCCGCCTCCGAGCGCTCCGAAGAGCGCATCAGGTTGGCCGTCTTCGTGCCCGCCTGCTTGACCGCGACCCCGGCGGCGGTGCGGCCGATGCGGCTCAGGCGCTGCAGCCTGCCGGTGGGAAGCTTCTCGTCAGGCATCGAACCGCAGCGTAGCTGTGCCCGCGGCCCGCGCCGCTATGTCTCGCGCGCGCGCACGACCATTGGCAGACCGCCTACCGGGCTCAGCGTCGGCATCTGCCGGATGCGCATGGTGTGGCCGGGGACGTGCTCGAGCCGGAAGCGCTGCAGGATCAGCGTCGCGAGCGCCTTCACCTCGGTCTGACCGAAGCGCTTGCCGATGCAGATCCGGGTGCCGCCTCCGAACGGCACGTAGGCGCCGCGCGGCAGCGCCGCCTTGCGCTCGGGCGTGAAGCGGCGTGGATCGAACGCCTCCGGGTCGGGGAAGACCTCCGGCAGGCGGTGGCTGGCCCACGAGCTGTAGTTGACGTAGGTGCCCGCCTTCACCTGGTAGCCGCCGAACTCGAAGTCGCGCACGGCGCGGCGCGGCCCGATCCACGCCGGCGGATACAGGCGCAGCGTCTCATCGATGGCCATCGCGAGCTCCGGGAGCTCGCGCTCCAGTTGCATCGGGGTGGGCCGCTCGCCGGCGAGCACCTCGTCCTGCTCGGCGAGCACCCGTTCGCGCGCGACGGGATTGCGGGCGAGCTCGTGCATGAGGAACGTGACCGTGGAGGTCGAAGTGTCGTGCCCGGCGAACATCAGCGTCATCACCTGGTCGCGGATCTCGGTGTCGGTGAAGCCCGCGCCGTCCTCGTCTTGCGCGGCCATCAGCATGCCGAGGATGTCGGGGCGCGGCTTCGCTTCCGCGCGGCGCTTGCGGATCTCCCCGTAGACGATCTCGTCGAGCGCCGCCCGCGAGCGCTGCATCGAGCGCCACGGCGAGCCGGGGCCGCGCAGCAGGCGCTTGTGGAAGTCGATGCCGTAGTAGGAGAGCGCCCGCTCGAAGTGCTCGGCGGCCGCCGCGCCGTGGTCGCGGTCGTCCGGGTCCAGCCCGAGCAGCGCGCGCATCGCGATTCGCATCGCGACGTTGCGGGCCCAGTGGTAGATGTCGATCGTCTCGCCCGGTCGCCAGTCCGCCAGCGCGGCCTCGCCCTCCGCGATCATCGTCTCGGTCGCGGCCATGATCTGCTCGCGGTGGAAGGCGGGCATCATGATCCGGCGCGCCTCGTCGTGGTAGGGGCCGTCGATCGTGAGCAGCCCGTCGCCGAGGAGCGGGATCAGATCGCCGAAGCTCGACTCACGCCAGTGGAAGCACTCGGGGTGCTCGAGGAGGATGAACCGGTTCGCCGCGGGGCCGAGCATGAACACGACCCGGGCGTGCAGCAGGCGCACGCTGAAGATCGGCCCGTGCTCGCGGTAGAGCGGCAGCAGGACGGAGAGCGGGTCGTGCGCCATGACGCGCGTGCGCCGCACGTTGAAATCGGCCGGCCCCGGCGGGAACGTGCCGCCCGCCGCGCGCTCGCTGCGTAGATCGCCGGCGACGCGAAGGACCGGGTTCGACGACAGACGGGGCGGAGCCTCGACCCTCACGCCGCCGAGCATAACTGACCGGTCGGTCAGTTGCGTGAAGCGTCGCCCGCGGTCATGCGTATGGGTTAGGTTCCGCACAGCCCCAAACGCCGATCCGGAGGCGCAAAGAAATTGGACGTCACGCAGCTGAAGCGCATCCCACTGTTCGCCGACGTGTCCGAGGAGGCACTGCGGACGATCGCCCCGTTCGCCACCGTCGAGGAGTGGCCCGAGGGCAAGGAGATCGTGCGCGAAGGCGGGTTCTCGAACCACTTCTACGCGATCGAGGAGGGCACGGCGAAGGTCGAGCGTGACGGGCAGAAGCTCGCCGACCTGGGCGCCGGCGACGTCTTCGGCGAGCAGGGCCTGCTCGAGCGCTCCGAGCGCTCGGCGACGGTCACCGCGACGTCCCCGGTGAAGCTGATCAAGATCGAGCACTGGGAGCTCTCGCGGATGAAGAAGGCGATGCCCGAGGCCTACAACCAGCTCGTCGCCAAGGTCGAGGCGCAGAAGTCCAGCGCCGACTGATCCCGGGTGGCGAGCCGCCGCCCGCCGGGATAGACTGACCGCGTTCATACGGCCGCGTGGCCAAGGGAAGTCCGGTGAAAGACCGGCGCGGTCCCGCCACTGTGACCGGCTAGCGCGATACCGCACGAGGCGCTTTCGCAAGCGCGACGCGCCTCAGCCACTGAGGGGTCTCCGACGCCTCGGGAAGGCGCGGGTCGAGTGCCGGAAGCCAGGAGACCTGACCCCGCGGCAGCCAGATCAATCCCTCGAGGAAAGGGTGGCTCATATGCCTCATACGTTCGCTGCGCGCATCCGCAGTTCGCTCCTGTTCACCGCCGCCGCCGCGGCTTGTCTGCTCGTCGTCGCGCCCGGAGAGGCGTCTGCGAAGAGCGCGCTCGCCGAGCTGCGCGTGGAAGGCCCAACCGGGACCATCGACCCCGGCACCTGGTACGTCACCGGCAACGAGCGCGTGCGCCGCGGCCGGGGGCACCGGTGCAAGAACCGCAAGGGCTCGCAGCGCTTCACCGGTCCCAGCGCCCTGACGCTGCTCGCGTCGGCCGGACGCAACAACAAGAAGCTCAGGCCCGCGCGCGTGCGCGACACCGACTTCGGGCCGCAGCTCTGCCAGATCGG
>CBFGWL010000072.1:0-14953 GCA_965652565.1 uncultured bacterium | reverse complement strand
CTCAAGGGCGTCTTCGGGTGGATCGAGTCGAACCGGGCGGCCTGTGAGAAGAAGCGCAGGATCGTCGTCTTCAAGAAGACCAAGGGCAAGCGCAAGGACAAGCGCGTGGCCGTGACGAGGACCGGCTCGCTGATGCCGAACCGCTTCGACCTCCAGAGCAAGGGCACGTGGAAGAAGGGCCGTTACTACCTGCGCGCCCCGAAGAAGAAGCTCTCGCGCAACAAGGTCTGCGGCGCCGCGAAGAGCGACGTCCGCAAGTTGCCCTGATCGGTATGGGCTGAGCTAGGTGCGGGCCGGGTCTGGGGACCCGGCCCCTTCGGGCTGCTTGGCCCAGTGGTTGAGCTCGCGGCGGGCGACAACCATCTTGTGGACCTCGTCGGGGCCGTCGGCGATCCGCAGCATCCGGCTGTAGCGCCACATGGCGGCGAGCGGCGTGTCGTCCGACATGCCGAGCGAGCCGTGCACCTGGATCGCCCGGTCGAGGACGTCCATCACGACGTTCGCCGCGACGATCTTGATCATCGAGATCTCCCGGCGCGCGGCCTTCTTGCCCTCCGCGTCGATTCGCCAGGCGGCCTTCATCGTGAGCAGTCGCGCCTGCTCGATCTCCATGCGCGAGCGGGCGATCATGTCCTGCACGAACTGCTTGTCCGCGAGCTTCTCGCCGAAGGCCTCGCGTGCGTTGGCACGCCGGCACATCAGCTCGAGCGCTCGCTCGGCCGTGCCGATCGCGCGCATGCAGTGGTGGATGCGTCCCGGGCCGAGGCGGTCCTGGGCGATCACGAAGCCGGCTTGGCGCGGACCGAGCAGGTTGTCCGCGGGCACGCGGCAGTCCTCGTAGCGGATCTCGCAGTGCCCGGGGCCGCCGTCGTGCCCCATCACCGGGATGGGGCGGACCAGGTTGAATCCCGGCGCGTCGGTGGGGACGATGATCATCGAGGCGCGCGCGTAGGGATGGGCGTCGGGGTCGGTCACGACCATCGCGATCGCGAACGCGGCGCCGACGGCGCCGGAGGTGAACCACTTGTGGCCGTTGATCACCCACTCGTCGCCGTCGAGCTCGGCGCGTGCCTGCAGCGTGGTGGGGTCTGAGCCCGAGACGTCGGGCTCGGTCATCGAAAAGCAAGAGCGGATCTCGCCCTCCAGCAGCGGCTCCAGCCAGCGCGCCCGCTGCTCGTCGCTGCCGTGTTCGGCCAGGATCTCCATGTTGCCGGTGTCCGGCGCCGCGCAGTTGAAGGCCATCGGCGCGACGACGGGCGAGCGCCCCATCTCCTCGCAGAGCACGCCGTACTCCCAGTTCGTGAGGCCCGGGCCGAAGCGCTCGTCGGGCATGAAGAGGTTCCAGAGGCCCTCGGCCTTCGCGCGCTCGCGCAGCTCGCGGAGGATGGCCGGGTAGGCGACGTCCGAACCCGGACGCACCTCCTCGTCGAGGGCTTGCATCGCCTCCGCCTCCACGGGGTAGACGTGCTCATCCATGAAGGCGCGCACGCGGTCGCGCAGCTCCTCGACACGCGGGCTCAAGGCGAAGTCCACGGCAGGAACACTAATCGCCCGGGGCCGCGCGTCGGGACGCCCTGAGGGGGTATAGCTAATATGTGTGTACACGCAACTACTTTTGCGACTTCCCTAGCGACTTCTCTTGACCCCCCGCGTCACAGCCACGCTCTTCACCGATCCCGGGTGTCCCTTCGGGTACTCGTTCCGCCCGGCCGAGGCGCGCCTGCGCTGGCGCTTCGGCGATCAGATCGAGTGGCGCCTGCGCCTCATCGGCTTGGCCGAGAGCGCCGAGGAGTACGAGGAGCGCGGGCTCACGCCCGCGATGGTCGTGACGAACAACCGCAGCCTCGCGCGGCGGTTCGGGATGCCGTTCGCCTTCGCCGTGAAGCCGCGCGTGCCCGGGACCGCGCGCGCCTGCCGCGCTGTCATCGCGGCGCGCGAGCTCGACCCGCGCCTCGGCGAGGCAGCGCTGCGCGCCCTGCAGCACATGCAGTTCACGACAGCGGGCCTGCTCGACGACGACGATGACTTGCGTGCGGCGCTCGCGCGCGTGCCGGGCCTCGACGCCGACGAGATCGTCGGGCGCATCGACGACGAGGAGATCGTCGCCGCCTATCGGTCCGATCACGCGGCGGCCCGCTCGGCGGCGGGTTCCGCCGCCGCAGCGCAGGGGCGCACCGCGGACGTCGACGGCGGTGCGCGGTACACGGCGCCCAGCGTCACCTTCACCCGCGCGGACGGCGCCAGCCTGCAGGTCGGCGGCTTTCAGCCCTTCGAGGCCTACGACACCGCGCTTGCCAACCTCGACCCGCAGCTAGAGCGCCGCCCGGCTCCCGAGGACGCGCTCACCGTGCTCGAGGCGTTCCCGTACGGGCTCACGACAGCGGAGGTGGCCGAGGTCATGCGCCCCGGCGACACCGCCGAGCCCGCCTTCGACGCGGTCGCCGAGGAGCTGGCGACGCTGGCCGAGCAGTCGCGGGTCGTTTGCGAGATCGCCGGAACCGACGCGCTCTGGCGGCTGCCGCGGGCCGACGAGAGGCGTGACGGGGCAAAGCGCGCGCGGGAGCTCGCGGGGGTCGCGTGATGCGAGTCGACGTCTGGGTCGACATCGCCTGCCCCTGGTGCTACATCGGCAAGCGCCGCCTCGAGCGCGCCATCGAGGCGCTCGACGGCGAACCGGCCGACGTCGTCTGGCGCTCCTACCAGCTTGATCCCGGCGCGCCGCGCTTTGGCGAGCCGGGGGCGGGCGAACTCGCCGAGGAGTATCTGGCGCGGAAGTTCGGCCTTCGGATCGAGGGCGCGCGCGAGATGAACGCGCGGGTGAGCTCGCTGGCCGCCGCCGAGGGCCTTTCGTATCGGCTGGATCGCGCCCGCCACGTGAACACGCTCGACGCTCACCGGCTGGTACAGGCGGCGCGGGAGGCAGGCGCCGCCGACCAGCTGGTCGAGGCCCTCTTCCGTGCGCAGTTCATCGAGGGCGCGCGCCTCGACGATCACGCCGTGCTGCTCGAGCTGGCGACCGGCGCCGGCATGGGCCGCGAGCATGCCGCCGGGGTCCTGGCGAGCGACGCCTACGCGGACGCCGTCGACGGGGACCTCCGCGAGGCCGCGCTGCGCGGCGCGCAGGGTGTGCCCTTCTTCGTGGTCGAGGGCGGCCTCGGGATCACCGGCGCGCAGCCGGCTGTGGTCCTGGCCGAGCGCATGCGCGCCTCGGCGCACCCCGGCGCGAAACCGGCGACGGCGGCCTGAGCCGCTAGCTCGTATCCGCGCCGGCGGCGGGCGCGGGCTCGCGCCGCTTGGACGTGTCGCCACGGTGGCTGATGATCTGCGCGGCGAACAGCGCGCCCATCATGACCGCCGCGATCGCGATCGCGGGCGCGACGACGGTGGGATCGCCCTCCTTCGCGATGAGCGTGGAGCCCGAGACGACCAGGACCACCCCGAGAGCGAGGCGCAGGAACGCCTGGGGTGCCTTGACCGCCAGGTTCGAGCCGACGATCACGCCCGGGATCGAGCCGAGCAGGATGTTGCCGGCGAGCGCGAAGTCGATGTTGCCGCCCACCCAGTGCGCGGCGCCCGCCGCCCAGAGCAGCACGGCGGCGTGGAAGACGTCGGTGCCGACCACACGCTGCGGGGTGAGCTGGAAGATCGCGATCAGCGCGATCGCGATCAGCGTGCCGCTGCCGGCGGAGGTCAGCCCGATCACGAACCCGCAGGTGACTCCGGTCAGGACCGCGGCGATGATATGGCGGCGGTAGAGGTGCATCGCGGAGCGCTCGGCGATCACGTCCTTCAGGAAGATCGAGCGCAGCAGCGTCGCGATGCCGACCACCAGGAGGGCGCCGCCGAGCATGCCCAGGACGATCTTGTCCAGGTCGTCGCCGTAGCTGCGCTGCAGCATCTCGATCACCCAGACGCCCGCGATCGCGGAGGGCACGCTGCCGACCGCCATCCAGAAGGCGATCCCCCGGTGAACCGTGCGCAGCCGCAGGTGCTGAAAGCCGCCCACGGTCTTGGTGATCGCGGCGTAGAAGATGTCCGTCCCGATCGCCGTCACGGGGGTGATGCCGAAGATCAGGATCAGCAGGGGCGTCATCAGCGACGCACCGCCCATGCCGGTCATGCCGACCAGCAGGCCGATGCCGAAGCCAAAGAAGACGATCGCTGGATCCATGGGCTAGCGGGGAGGGGAGGCCAAGACGGCCGTCAACATCATTGTTGACCTTGCCGGTCGATTTGGTCGCGCGATGGTAGCTGATGCCCCGAACCCCACGCGGGCAAGCACCTGCCCGCGCTCAGCGCTTGTGCCAGGTCTCGGGGTTGTTGAGCATCGCGTCGATCCGCCAGGGCAGGCGGCCCTCCGCGAGCTCGGCGAGGTTCACGTCCTCCAGCACCGCGCGCAGGTTGTGGCGCACCGCGACCCAGACGTCGCGCAGGCGCTCCGCGGCGCCCTCGTAGTGGAGGTCCTCCGGAGCCGCTTCGTGGATGTTCGCGAGCGGCCCCTCCACGGCCCGGATCACGTCGGCGACGGTGATCTCCTCGGGCGGCCGCGCGAGCCAGTACCCGCCGCGCGCGCCGCGGCGGGCCTGCACGAGGCGCGCGTGCTTGAGCTCGAGCAGGATGTGCTCGAGGAACTGCAGCGGGATGCCCTGCGCCTTGGCGAGCTGCTCGCCCTTGACCGGGTCCCCGCCGGCGGCAGCCGCGAGCTCGAGCGCTGCGCGCACCGCGTAATCAGCCTTGGCCGTGATCCTCACGCGCCTATTGTCCCAGGGCGGCCGCAGAGCACGCGGTGGCCCCGGCGGGAGGGGGATCGCCGGCCGGATCAGCTAGGGTGCGCCGCCGATGATCGACCTGCAATCCCATTCCACAGTTTCCGACGGCCAGCTCGAGCCGGCCGACGTCGTCCGCGCCGCCGCCGAGGCGGGCGTGACGGTGATGGCCCTCAGCGACCACGACGGCGTTGCCGGCGTGGCGACCGCGATGAAGGTCGCGGCCGAGCTCGGCATCGAGAACGTGCCGGCCGTCGAGATGTCCTGCGTCCACAAGTACTCGGAGGACCTGCACATCTGCGGGTACTGGGTCGACGTGGAGAAGATTCAGCCGGCATGTGACCGCGCCCAGCAGGAGCGCGTCAACCGCGCGAAGGAGATCATCCGCCGTCTCAACGAGCACGGCGTCGAGGTGAGCTTCGAGGACGCCGTCGCCCAGGCGGGCGCGGCCGACGCGATCGGCCGCCCGCATATCGCGAAGGCCGCGGGCGCCGGCCCGGATCTCGGCCCATTCTTCGAGGAGTACCTGGTGCCCGGCGCCAAGGCGTTCGTCTCTCGCGAGTGGCCGAGCGCCGAGGAGGCCGTGCGGATCATCCACGACGCCGGCGGCGTCGCCGTCGTCGCACACCCCTACTGGGACGTGAAGGACCCCGCGCAGGTCCGCGATCTGGTGGAGAGCCTCGTGCGCGACGTCGGCCTCGACGGGATCGAGACCTTCTATCCCTCGCACACGCCCGAGCAGACCAAGCACTGCCTCGAGCTCTGCGAGGAGTTCAACCTGGTGCCGACGGCGAGCTCAGACTTCCACGGCCCGACGCACAAGACGTTCAGCCGCTGGGGCGCGTACGACACGTACGGCCTCGGCGAACCTCAGGTTCCCGAAAAGCCGTAGAGCGTCGAGCGGATCGCCTCACGCGGGTGGTCCGGGCGGGTGATCACGGCGAACCCGTGATCCTCGAGGATGGCCCGCACCGGCGCGGCCGTCCGCATGGGGTCGTCCGGCTCGCGGGCCAGGAAGTCGTGGCACTCGACCACGACGCGCCGGCAGCGCTCGAGCGTGCGCGCCATTCCGCGCAGGGCCTCCACCTCCGCGCCCTCGATGTTCATCTTGAGCAGGTCGATCCGCTCGATCCGGCGGTCGAGCACGAGTTCGTCGAGCGTGATCGCGGGAACCTCGACCCCGCCCCCGCCCGGCGCCAGCGCGTTGGCTTCCCAGTGCTCGCCGTCGCTGATCGAGACCTTGCCGCTGGCTGCGGCCACCGCCGCGGCGACCACCTCGACGTGCCGGATCTCGTTCAGCTCGAGCATCAGCTCCAGGGCACCGCGCGTCGCGGGGTGTGCCTCGATCGCGATCACATGGCCGTCCGGCCCCAGCGCCCGGGCGAGCGTCCGCGTGATCTCGCCGACGCCCGCGCCGACGTCGATCGCAACGCCACCTGGCTCCGGCGGATCGCCGAAGAAGATCTCGTCGGCCACCATGGCGTCGAGCTCATCCGGTCCCGGCGACCAGTAGCTGCGCGTCACCAGCACCGCGCCGCGCGACCGATGGACCCAGTATCCGTCGCGCAGCTCGACCCGCGCGGGATGCCGCAGGCGCACGCTCGCGCGCACCGAGGCGACCGCCGCGGCAAGCTGCGGCGGGGTTCTGACCGGGTCAGTGAGCCGGTTCACGAGCGGTCTGGCGAGCACGGCATCCAAGGTTGAGCACCCAGGCCCGCCGCCGTCGGTGGCATTTCCCCCCAAGGGGTGTCCACGGCTGGCCCTGCGCGTCGCCCTCAACGCGTGATCAGGGTCACATATGTGTGTGCGCACGCATTGATAGCGTGCCCGCGCTCGATCGCGTATCGAGTGCCGGTCGCCGGACCGGCGTAACAAACGGATAGCGGCGCAGCGCACCACGGGAGGCCTCCCGCGTGCGCGCGCTCAGGGAGTTCCAATGAAAAAACGAATGGCGGGGTCGCTGGCGCTTGCGCTGCTTGCGCTTGGCTTGAGCGGCCCATCCGCATTCGCCGACCACCAGACCGGGAACGTGCGGCTCGATGTCGTGACCAACCCGACCGGTGTCGGCACCATCACCGGGAGCGGAGCCGCCTGCACCACGGCGTGTACGGAGGTGATTCCGCTCGGCGAGAGCTGCGAGTACGTCGGGGAGGGCGGCAACCACAACCAGGGCCGCGTCCTGTGCGAGACCGTGTATCCGACCCGGACGCTCAACGCGGCGCCCGCGGCCGGCTGGGCGTTCAGCGGCTGGAGCGGAGCGTGCACGAACGCGACCGGGCCGTGTAGCGTCACCGTGGCCGACAACCCCACGCGGGTGACGGCCAACTTCAACGCGCTTGCGGGACCGACCGGCTCGATCGTCGCGCCCGCGGAGGGCGCCTACGTGCGCGGAGATGTGACCGTCCGCGCCGAGGCCTCGGCGCCGGCCGGGCTCAAGGAAGTGCGCCTCTACCTGAACAACGCGACCGGGGCGCTCGCGACCTTCACGGCACCGCCGTTCGAGGTCACCCGCGACTCGCGCAACTTCGTGCGCGGGGACGGGCCCACCACGTTCCACGCGGTGATCACCGACAACGCGAACAACGTCTACACGACGCCGATGCGCACGGTGATCGTCGACAACGCCGCTCCGAGGTTCGCCCTGAGCGGGATCGAGGAGGGCGGCTACGTCGCGAGCGCGACGCCGACCCTGCGGTTCGACATCTCCGACACGACCCCCGTGACGGTGACCTGCGCGGTCGATGGGGCCGAGGGCCCTTGCAGCGCCGAGGACTCCTACACGCCGGCCGCGCCGCTGGCCGACGGCGAGCACCAGATCACGGTGACGGCGACCGATTCGGTGGATCTCACCGCGTCGGCTACGCGCACCTTCACCGTCGACACTCTCGCCCCGGCGGTGAGGCTCGTCGGCAAGCCGAAGCGCAAGTCGCGCAAGCGCAAGGCGGTCTTCAAGTTCGCGACCGACGAGCCCGTGAGCTACGAGTGCAAGCTCGACCGCAAGCCGTGGAAGGAGTGCGGCGGGCGCGCCAAGTACCGCGTGAAGCGCGGCAAGCACACCTTCAAGGTGCGCGCGACCGACATGGCGGGCAACGTCAGCAAGGCGAAGGCCTACAAGTTCAAGGTCGTCCGCTAGCCCGGCTCGGCCGACCTGCGGCGGGCAGGCGCCCGCCGCAGGCGGTCAGCCCGCTCGGCGGGCGATCACGGCAGCGCCGAAGGCCGCGCCAAGCGGCTTCGCCGCCGTCCGCTCGACCGTGAAGCCCTCGCGGCCGAGCGTCTCTGCAAGGCCCCCCGCAAACTCCTCGGCGGGCATGGCGGCGCGCCACGAAGGCGCCTGGGAGAAGAGCCCGAGGATTCCTCCCGCCTCGAGATGGTCGCGCACCTTCGCGAGCGCCGGTCCCGGGCGGTGCAGGGCCGCTACGTGCACCGCAAACGCACGGTCGTAGCGCTCCTCACCCAGGTCAGCCGCTTCGATTGACGCGTGCACGAAGCGCGTCTTGTCCTCGTGCTCCGCGTTGCGCTCGCGCGCCATCGCGATCATCTTCGCCGAGCGATCGACCGCGGTGATCCTCCCGCCGGCGAGCCGCTCGCAGACCAAGGAGACGGCCACGCCGTGGCCGCAGCCGACCTCGAGAACCCGGTCGCCGGGCTGCACGTCCAGCGTCTCCACGGCCCAGCGCAGGCGTTCGGACGCCCCAGTCACGGCGGGCATCCAACCACACGCGGGCGAAAGAAAAGCGGCCCGGTCGCCCGGGCCGCCTCTCAACGCTTGGGAGCCGGATTCCCGTTCAGTTCTTGGAGATCCAGCCGTTGTCCTCGAGGTAGCTGAGGATCTGCTGGGCGGACTCCTCCGGGCTCTGCTTCTCGGTCTCGACGGTGATCTCGGGGTTGAGCGGCTCCTCGTAGGGGTCGGAGACGCCCGTGAACTCCTTGATCTCGCCGGCGCGGGCCTTGGCGTAAAGGCCCTTGACGTCGCGCTCCTCGCACGCCTCCACGGAGGCCTTCACGTAGACCTCGATGAAGCGGCCGTCCATCATCTGGCGCGCCTCGTCGCGGATGTCGCGGTAGGGCGAGATCGCGGCGGTGATCACCGGCACGCCGTTGCGTGAGAGCAGGTTCGCGACGAACGCGATCCGGCGGATGTTGGTGTCGCGGTCCTCCTTCGAGAAGCCGAGGCCCTTCGAGAGGTTCTCGCGCACGACGTCGCCGTCCAGCACCTCGAGCTTGGAACCCCGCTTGAGGAGCTCCTTGACCAGCAGGTTGGTGATCGTGGTCTTGCCGGCGCCGGAGAGGCCGGTGAACCACAGGCAGAAGCCCTTGTCTTGGCTAGGGGCCTGAGCCATCAGTTCGATTCCTCCTTGTAAGCGTCAATCAGGATGTCCGCAACCTCTTGCCGCGTGAACTCGGGCGGCGGCTTCTCCCCGTTGCTGAGCATCTCGCGCACCTTCGTCCCCGAGAGGAACAGGCGCGACTCCTGTGGGTGGGGGCAGGTCTTGTTCGAGCCCATGCCCTCGCACTCGTTGCACCAGAAGGTGTGCTCGAAGAACAGCGGCGTGATGCCGAGCTCGTTCGTGTCGATGTCGTCGAAGATCCGCTGCGCGTCGTAGGTGCCGTAGTAGTCACCCACGCCGGCGTGGTCGCGGCCCACGATGAAGTGGGTGCAGCCGTAGTTGCGGCGGATGATCGCGTGCAGCACGGCCTCACGCGGACCGGCGTAGTGCATCTTGCCGGGGTTGACGCCGAGCATCACGTGGTCCGGGTGGTAGTACTTCTCCATCAGGACCTCGTAGCAGCGCATCCGCACCTCGGCCGGGATGTCGCCCTTCTTGGTCTCGCCGATCAGCGGGTGGATGTAGAGCCCGTCGCAGATCTCGAGCGCGGCCTTCGTGAGGTACTCGTGCGCGCGGTGGATCGGGTTGCGCGTCTGGAACGCGACGATCCGCTTCCAGCCCCGTTCGGCGAACGCCTTGCGCGACTCCTCGGGCGTCTGGTAGCGGCGCAGGAACGCCTCGTCGTGGTCCGGCAGCGCGTCGACCTCGATCGGGCCGGCCAGGCAACGGGAGCCCTCGGCGCGCATCGCGGCGACGCCGGGGTGCTCGTTGTCGGTCGTCCGGTAGACGTTCTCGGCCTCGAAGTCGACGTCCTTCTCGAAGATCTCCTCGACGGTCAGGCGGCCGAGCTGCTTGCCGTTGGGGGCCTTCAGCTCGATGACGTCGCCCACGGAGGCCTCGTGGTCGGTCGCGAGGGTGATCGGGATCGGCCAGTACTCGCCCGAGGTGAGGCGCATGTTCTCGCAGACGGAGCGCCAGTCCTCGGAGCCCTGGAAGCCCGTGAGCGGCGCGAAACCGCCGTTGGCGAGCAGCTCGAAGTCGCTGGCCTGACGCGCGGAAAGCGTCAGGGCAGCGTTCTCAGCGCTACCCATTGATGCCGCACTCGGTCTTGTCGAGGCCGAACCAGCGGCCGGAGCGAGGGTCGCCCGCCGCAGGCATGGTGCAGTGGGTGCAACCGATCGAGGGATAGCCGCGATCGTGAAGTGGGTTGTAAGGCACAGAGTTCTCCTGGATGTGGTTCCAGACCTGCTGCTCGGTCCAGTCCGCCAGCGGATTCAGCTTCCAAATTCCAAAACGGCGATCCCAAGTGAACTTGGGCGCGCCCGCTCTGGTCTGGGAGTCCGAGCGACGGATTCCCGAAACCCAGCACGAGGCGTCTGACAGTGCCTCCCGCATGGGCTCCACCTTGCGGATGCCGCAGCAGGCATCGGGTTGACGGCGCCAGAGATTAGCGCCGTGCAGCCGCTCTTGCTCTTCGAGCGAGATGCCGGCGTACCGCTCGAACTCGATTCCGTACCGCTCCGCGAGCGCGTCGCGGGTCGCGTAGGTCTCTTCGAAGAGCAGATCGGTGTCCAGGTAGAAGAAGCGCGCCGAGGGGTCGATCGAGTGCGCGATGTCGACGATCACCGAGCTGGTCTTCTGAAAGGAGACCGCGAACTTGAGCTCGCGCCCGAACTGCTCCGTGGCCCACTCGATGACCTCGTGCGCGCTCAGGGGCTCGAGCTCGGCGGCGATCTTCTCGGGGTCGACGGGCTTGCCGTTCAGCGTTGGCACGCCGCCGTTGCCGTTCGACTCCTCCTCGAGGAAGGGCCGCGGCCGGTCCAGCGTGATCTCGGTGAGTGGCTTCACGGGTGGTTCCAGATTCCGTCCTGCCGGTTCAGACGGCGCACTCGCCCTCGCCGCGAATGACCTGATACGGCTCGGAGCGGTTCCAGTCGATGAACTGGTCGAGCGTCTCGAGCGAGAACTCGGCGGGCATCGCGAGCTCCGCGATCTCCTCCTCGAAGCGCTCCTTGCCGACGCGCCCCGCGTACTCGTTGAAGGTCTCGCCCTCGTTGCGCTCCGCCTCGTACATCCGCAGCCAGCGCTCGACCGCGTCCGGCACTCGCTTGGCCGGGATCCGCGACTTGAGGCGGGCGCCGAAGGCGACGTCGCCGCCCTCGAAGTTGCCGCCGATGTGCGGGATGTAGGCGGGCACTTGCCGGCCGCCGACCTTCAGCGAAGCGCCGTAGAAGCCGATGCTGCCGATGTGGTGCTGGCCGCAGCCGTGCGGGCAGCCCGACATCTTGATGTGCACCTGGCGCGTGAGCGGGTCGGTGATGTTCATCTCCTCGACCCGCTTCTGGATCGCGGCGTTGAGGCCCATCGAGCTCGTGATCCCGAGCTTGCAGCTGTCGGTGCCGGGGCACGAGACGACGTCGTTCACCTCGAGGGCGCCGGCGTCGTTCAGGCCGAGCTCGCCGAGGCGGCGCCACACGTCGTAAACGAGCTCGTCGCGGACCCAGCGCAGCACCAGGTTCTGCTGCACGGTCGTGCGCGCGAAGCCGCCCGTGTACTCGCGCATGATCGCGGCGAGCCCGCGGAACTGCTCGGGCGTGAGGTCGCCGCGGGTGACCTTCACCGTCACGGCGGAGAAGCCGGCCTGGCGCTGGGGCTTCACGTTCGCCTCGCGGAAGCGCTCGAACTCCGCGATGTCCCCGTTCGGGGTGCTGTAGGAGCCGGGCGGCGGGGGCGCGTGGGCCTCCTCGTCGTAGTCGAAGCGCAGGCGCTCGACGTCGAAGTCGCGCTCGTTGACCCAGTCGCCCTTGAGCTCCTCCTCGACCATCTCGCGGAACGCGTCGATGCCGATCTTGTCGATGAGCACCTTGATGCGCGCTCGGGCCCGGTTCGGCCGCAGCCAGTTCTGGCGGTCGAAGATGCGCAGCACCGCCTCGGTGACCTTGAGGTAGTCGCCGTTGTCGAGCTCGACGAAGTCGTAGAGGATCGGCGCGACGCGCGGCATGATCGAGGTGCCGCCGCCGACGCAGATCGAGACGCCGCGGACCCCGTCGCGCTCGCGCGCGATGAACCCGATGTCGTGGATCGGCGTGATCGCGACGTCCTCCTCGGTGCCCGTGAACGCCGTCTTGATCTTGCGCGGCATCAGCTGGGTGGTGGGATGCCGCACGAAGTAGCGCACGTAGGCGCCGGCGTACGGGGTGATGTCGAAGGGCTCGCCCTCGGTGATGCCCGCGTAGGGATCGCCGGTCACGTTGCGGACCGTGTTGCCGCAGCCCTCACGCGAGGAGAGCCCCACCTCGGCGAGCTCGCGGATCGCCTTGGCGGCGTCGGGAAGCGGCACGTGGTGGAGCTGGATGTTCTGCCGCGTCGTGATGTGGCCCTTCTTGAGCGGTGCGTACTTCTCCGCGACCGAGGCGAACGCCTCCATCTGCTCCGGGTTGACACCGCCCATCGGCAGCTTGACGCGGATCATCTGGACGTTGGGCTGGCGCTGCCCGTAGACGCCCTGCTTGAGGCGGAAGCCGATGAACACATCCTCGGGGGTCTCGCCGCGGAGGAACTTGTCGGCCTCCGTGTCGAAGTCGTCGAACTCCCGCTCGATGATCGGGATCACGTGACCCGGGACGTTCTCGTAGACCTCGGGATTCTCGAGGCTTCCCACCGGGCCTTTGCCCTTCTGGACCTTGCCGGTCTCCTGGTCGAGCTGGTCGGGGGTGGCCTTCGCCTTCGGCCGCTCGGCGACGCTGCTTGGCTCCATCGGGGTCGTTCTCCTCGGTCGGATACGAAAAGGGCACGCCGCGGTTACGGCGGGCCGCGAAGTATTACATAAATCCTGACCGAGATTTATGTGTTTTTGTGGAGGCCGTAGGTTCGGCGCGCCCGACACGCGCCGAACCGGCCAATACGCGGGTTAGTCGACGTCGCTTGACTCGACGATGAACGCGACCCGGACGTGGGCGCGGTACTCATCGAGGTTCTCGCCGCGGATGCCCGTGGAGACGATGTCGACGGCACGGATGTTGCGCAGCGACTGCTTGGCTTGCGCGAGCGCCTGCATCGCCGCGTCGTCGGTCGACTTCTTCGAGCTGCCGACGAGTTCGATGATCTTCACCACTGCCATGAGGCGACCTCCTTGGGATGGGGTGCTGGCGGTCGTTCTATTCGATGGGAGCCCCGGGGGCAACCGCTCGCGCGTCTCGCTGGGCGCGATCTACCGGGTGGCTGCCGGCGCCGGTGGGAGCGTCAGCGCCGCGGCTCGGGCGCGTGGCCCCAGACGTAGCTGCCGGTGAGCTGGCGCGCGCCGATGCCCTCCTCCAGGGCGGCGCGCTGCCAGGCGCTGACCGCCGGCCGCGGCTCGGGCGCGGGGGCGGTGTCGATCAGAAACTGCTCGAGCGCAGCCACGATCGCCGCGGCCTCGCTCGGGGAGGCGCCCGAGGAGACCAGCTCGATCCGGGGCCTGGGCGGCTTGCGGTTGCCGTTGCTCGCGCTCACGAGCGCGCACTCTATCCGTCCCGCCCCGTCTAACCTGCCGCCTGTGCCAGAGGTCCCGGTGATCGATTCGGACGCGGTGTTCGCGGCGGTGTCGCCCGCCCTTGCGGTCGAGCGCACCCGCGAGGCGTTCGCGCGCCACCACGCCGGCGAGTGGGTCATGCCCGCGAAAACCTATGTCCAGGCGCAGGACGGCGACTTCCGGGCCATGCCGGCGCGCGGTGGCGGGCTCGCGATCCTCAAGTGGGTCACCTCGTTCCCGGGCAACCCGGCGCGCGAGCTTCCCGTCGTGACCGGTGCCCTGCTCGTCTCATCGGAGGAGACCGGTGAGTTGCTCGCGGTCGTCGACTGCGCGGCCGTCACCGCGCTGCGGACGGGCGCGGCCGCGGCGGTCTCGGCCGCGGCGCTGGCGCGCGACGATGCGCGGAGCGTCGGCATCGTCGGCTGCGGTGTGAACGGCGGCTGGGCAGCGCGGGCGCTCGCGGCTATCGGGTACGGCCCGGGGGTCTGCCACGACGTGCGCCCCGAGGTGGCCGCCGCCCTGGCGGAGGAGCTCGGCTGGCGGACGGGCGAGCTCGCCGACGCGCTGGCTCAGGACGTCGTCGTCACGGTGACGCCCGGCTCAGCGCCGGTAGTGCGCGCGGGCGACCTGCGCCCCGGCGTCCACATCGCGGCCCTCGGCGCCGACTCGCACGCGAAGCAGGAGCTCGAGCGCGACGCGCTGCTCGGCTGCCGGCTGTTTTGCGATGAGTGGCGGCAGGCATCGAAGGGCGGGGAGCTCTCGGGCGCGGCCGAGGCCGGGGATCTGAGCGACGGCGACGTCACGGAGCTGGGCGCCGTGCTGACCGGCGCGGCGGCGGGTCGCGCGACCCCGGAGGAGATCACGCTGTTTGATTCCACCGGCCTCGCGATCCAGGACCTCGGCATGGCCCACGCCGTGCTCGAGCGCTGGCGCACGGGCGCCATCGACGCGCCGACGGTGCGGCTCTAGCGGACGGCCAGGCCCGGGCGCTAGGCGCCCGCGACGACCACGCGCTCGCAGCCGAAGACCGCGTCGTCGGCATCGACTCGCGCTCGGTCGCGCTTGCCCTTGCCGCAGCGCACGATGTCGAACTCGCCGTCGGCCGCGTTGATCACGTCGTCGCCGGCCCCGCCGCGGATCGCATCGTTCCCGGGGCCGCCGCGCAGCCGGTCGTTGCCTGGGCCGCCGTTCAGCCGGTCATCGCCCGCGCCGCCCGCGATCCGATCGGCACCGGCCCCGCCGACCAGGCAGTCGGCCGAGCCGCGCCCGTCGATGCGGTCGGGCCCGCCGCGTCCTGCGATCCGCTCGCTCGCCGCGGTGCCGATGAGCTCGTCGGCACCGGCCGTCCC
>CBFGWL010000071.1:0-15092 GCA_965652565.1 uncultured bacterium | reverse complement strand
AGGTGACCTCGGCGCCGCCGTCGGGGGCGAGCTTGATGTCGGTGATGGAGCCGGCCCGCGTGCCCGCGACGGTCACCTCGTTTCCTTTCACCAGCTGGCCCGCGTTCTCCAGCTCCGCGGTGAGCTCGTACCCCTCGCCGCCGAACAGGACGAAGAGGCCAACGAGGGCGAGGATCGCAGCGATCGCGGTTCCGGCGAGCTTGCGTTTGCGCTCGCGCGTCTCATCGCCCGCCTCGTCGGCCGGGCGACCGTCGTGCCGGTCCCGCTCGGTCACGGCACGCAAGCTAGCGATATGCCCCTAAGCCCCATGCCGGTCCGCTACCCGCGTGCGGGCCCGCGATGCACGTTCTCTCCCGGCCCGTCGCCGGGCGCGCCGATCCGGCGGGCGCTGTGTTGGTCTTTATGAAGGCGTGCGAGGGACTGAGGGACGACAGCCCGCTGCAGGGGCGTGGGTCGCCGTTGCGACCATGCTCGCGGTTGCCTTCCTCGGCGCCCCGTGGGCCGCTCCCGATGCCGAGGCCCGCAAGGCGTTCAAGCCCGCGAAGGGCAAGATCTGGCACGGGGTTTCGGACACCGGGGAGGTGGCCGACTACCGGCGCTTCAACAAGCAGGTGCGCCACCACACGCCGCTTCTGCAGACCTTCTACCACTGGGGCGTGCCGCTCACGACCGGCGCGCTCGACCGCTGGGCGCGCACGGGCACCCGCGGGGTGCTCAGCCTCTCGACGGCGCCAGGCGGCAAGAGCGAGGTGATCACGCCGCGGGAGATCGCGATGGGCCGCGACGACCACTACATGCTGCGGCTCAACCAGTCGATCGCCAACTCCGGACAGGTGGTCTACATCCGGCCGTTCGCCGAGATGAACCTGCACTACAACCCCTACTCCGCGTACAACGCCGACGGCTCGCTGCGCTCGAATGCGCACCGCACCCGCTGGTACAAGCTCGCCTGGCGGCGGCTCGTGACGATCGTCCGCGGCGGCCCCCGCAAGCGCGTGAACCGCAAGCTGCGGCGCATGGGGATGCCGCTCATCCACCGGGCCAAGTCGAACGAGGGCCCGGTCTATCGCGAGCGCGGCGTGCCCCGGAAGCTCAAGCGCCCCAAGGTCGCGTTCATGTGGATGCCGATGACGATCTCCAATCCCGCGATCCGCAAGAACAGGCCAATGGCTTACTTCCCCGGCCGTCGCTACGTCGACTGGGTGGGCACGGACATCTACGCGAAGTACGGCACGCCGGGCGTGTGGAAGGCGCTCAACCGGTTCTTCAAGTCGAGGGCGATGCGCGGCTTCCCCTTCGCGATCGGCGAGTACGGGCCGTGGGACAACGATCGCCGCGGCAGGTTCGTGCGCCGGCTGTTTCGCTGGGCGAAGAAGCGGCCGCGCGTGAAGGCGCTCCTTTACTTCCGCAGCGTCAACACGACGAACGAGTTCAACCTGCAGTACTACCCCGGCGCCCGCCGCTCGCTGCGGCGCCTACTCAACTCCAAGCGCTTCCCCACCCACGCGCCGGGGACGCGCAACGCGAAGGGCAAGTCCGGCAACGGCGATAGCGGCGGGATCGGGGGCTAGGCCCCGCATCAGCGCGGCGCCAGCGCGCCCAGCTCGCGCAGCCGCGCGCGCCCCTCCGCCAGCGAGCGGTTCACCTTCGTATAGGTCCATCCGGTGAGCGCGCAGATCTCGGCGTAGGAGTAGCCCTGTCCCAGCAGGACGAGCGCGCGCTGCTCCGCGGGCTTGAGGCGATGAAGGGCGCGGGCGCGCTCGCGGGCGGCCTCGCGGCGCTCGGTTTGCTCCGCGGGACACAGCGCCGGGCTCGCCATCAGCTCCGAGGGCTCGGCGGCCAGCAGCCGCTCGCGCTCGCGGCGCACGGCGAGCGCCTCACGGCGGGTGACGAGGTGCATCCAGGCGACCAGGCGGGCCGGCGGGTGCGGCGGCGCCTTCGTCAGCAGGATCAGGGTGGCGCGCTGCAACGCGTCCTCGGCATCGTCGAGGCACAGGGAAAACCGCCGCGCGGTGCGGCGAAACGACGCGCCGTGCGATTCCAAAAGCGCCATCGCGCGCCGCCGCCGAGCCAACTCGTCGTCCACGTGTACGGGGAACCCCGAACGGCCACGTCGCGCCCCGCAAGAACGCTCCCGCCGCCGACGTTTCTGACGTATGGCGCCGGCGCAGGGGCAATCCACAGGTATTCTGGCGCCGATGGCTACTTGTCTAGTCACGGGCGGAGCGGGCTTTCTCGGGTCACACCTCTGCGACGCCCTGATCGAGCGCGGGCACCGCGTGATCTGCGTCGACAACCTCGACACCGGCTCGCTGCAGAACATCGAGCACGTGCGCGACAGCGACCACTTCAAGTTCGTGATGCACGACGTCACGGAGCCGCTGTACGTGGATGAGCCCGTGGACTTCGTCTACCACCTGGCCTCGCCGGCGAGCCCGATCGACTACCTGCGCCTGCCGCTGCACACGCTGAAGGTCGGCTCCTACGGCACGCACCACATGCTCGGGCTCGCCAAGCTCCACCGCGCGCGGTTCGTGCTCGCCTCGACCTCCGAGGTATACGGCGATCCGCAGATCCACCCCCAGAACGAGGAGTACTGGGGCCACGTCAACCCGATCGGCCCGCGCGGCGTGTACGACGAGGCCAAGCGCTACGCCGAGGCGCTCACTATGGCCTACCACCGCCAGCAGGGCGTCAACACGGGCATCGTCCGGACCTTCAACACGTTCGGGCCCAAGATGCGGCCCCACGACGGGCGCGCGATCCCGACGTTCCTACGCCAGGCGCTGCAGGACAAGCCGCTGACGGTGTTCGGCGACGGCAGCCAGACGCGCAGCTTCTGTTACGTCGACGACCAGATCCGCGGCTACATCGCGATGGCCGAGTCCGACGTGCACGTGCCCGTCAACATCGGCAACCCCGACGAGTTCACCCTGCTCGAGCTCGCCAAGACCGTGATCGAGGTCACCGAGTCGCGCTCGGAGATCGTCTTCGAGGCGCTGCCCATCGACGACCCGCAGGTGCGCCAGCCGGACATCACCCGCGCGAAGGAGCTACTGGACTGGGAGCCGACCATCGACCTGCGCGAGGGCCTGCGCCGCACGATCGAGCAGGCGGGGGTCGAGCGGCTGGTGGGCTCGCAGGCCTAAAGCCGCGTTGCGCATCGCGCACCTCACCGCGACGTTCCCGCCGTACCGCGGCGGGGCCGGCAACACCGCCTTTCGCTTCGCGAAGGGCCAGGCCGAGCGCGGGCACCACGTTGAGGTCTTCACGGCACCCGCGCCCGGGGCGATCCCCGATCCCGGCGCGGCGATCGTGCACCGCATCGAGCCGGCGTTCGCGATCGGCAACGCGCCCCTCATCCCGAAGCTCGCGACGCTCGGCGGCTTCGACGTCGTCCACCTGCACTACCCGTTCATCTTCGGCAGCGAGCTCACCCTGCTTGCGCGCATGAGGCGGGAGCGCCGCGGCCAAGCACTCATCGTCCACTACAAGAACCGGCTCGTCGGCAAGGGGCCGCGGGGCGCGCTCTTCGAGGCCTACGAGCACACCGTCGCGCCCGCGCTGATCCGCGCCGCCGACCGCGTGCTGGTCCTCTCCCACGATCACGCGAACTCCGTCTCGTATCTGCGGCGCACGGGCGAGCGCGAGCCGGAGAAGTTGATCGTGATGCCCAACGGCGTCGACGCCGAACAGTTCTCGCCCGGGCCGGATAGGAGCGGCCTGCGCGAGCGGCTCGGCATCCCGGACGACGCGGTGATCGCCGCCTTCGTGGCAACGCTCGACCGCGCGCATCACTTCAAGCGCGTGGATGTCGCGATCGATGCGCTCGCCGCGCTCGGCGAGCCGCGCGCGCACCTCGTGGTCGCGGGCGGCGGCGAGCTCGTCGACGAGTTCCGCTCCCGGGCGCGCGAGCGCGGGGTCGGCGAGCGCGTGCACTTCCTCGGCGCGGTGCCGCACGACGAGCTGCCCGACGTGCTGCGCGCGAGCGACCTCTTCCTGCTCACCACCGAGCCGCCCGAGTCGTTCGGGATCGTGCTGATCGAGGCGATGGCGAGCGGGCTGCCGGTGGTCGCGACCGACTACCCGGGCGTGCGCGCGGTCGTCGAGGAGGGCGAGACCGGCCTGCTCGCTCCGCGCGGGGACGCCGTGGCGGTGGCCGCGCGCCTGCGCGAGCTGATCACCGCCGCGCCCGAGGACCGCGCCGCGATGGGCGCCGCGGGTCGCGCCAAGGCCGAGCGCGAGTGGAACTGGCCGCGCCTGCTCGAGCGCATGGACGACGCCTACGCGCAGGCGATCGCCGCCCGGCAGGCGAAGATGGGCTGATGGCTCCGCGCCGCATCCTGCTCGCCGCCTACTTCTACCCGCCGTGCACGGACACGGGCGCGCACCGCCCCGCCGCCATGGCCAAGTACCTGCGCAGGCTCGGCCACGACGTCACCGTGCTGACGACCTCCGCGTACGGCGAGCTGCCCGGCGACGAGGCCGTCCCCGTCATCCGCACCGCCGACGCGCAGCTCTGGCGGGCGCGGGCGCGCGGCGCGGAGACGATCGACTCGCTCTACGACTCCGACACCTACGGCAACAAGCCACACCCGCTCAGCAAGGCGATCGTGCCCGAGCCGCTCGCGCTGGCCTGGACCCCGTTTGCACTGCGAGCCGCGCTGCGGCTGCATCGCCGGCAGCCCTTCGACGCTGTGATCACCACCTCGCCGCCCGAGTCCATCCACGCGATCGGCCGCGCCCTGCAGCGTCGCGGCGCCGCCTGGGTCGCGGACGTGCGCGACGCCTGGAACTTCGAGCCACTGCGCCCGCCGTTCCCGACGAACCTGCAGCGCCGCCTCGACGAGCGCCTCGAGCGCTCCCTGCTGAGCGCCGCCGACGTCGTCGTGTGCGTGTCGGAGCCCGCGGCCGCGGACCTGCGCGGCCGCGGCATCGCCGACCCCGCGCTCGTCACGAACGCCGCGGACCCCGAGCTGCTCGACGCCGCCGATCCCGCGAGCGTCGCCGAGCTACTCGACCCCGAGCGCACCTCGCTCGTCTACACCGGCCGGTTCGGCAGCTACGGGCGCGACCCGCGGCCGCTCGCCGAGGGCCTGCGCCTGCTCGCCGAGCGCGACCCCGAGGCGGCCGCGCGGCTCGAGCTGGTGATCGCCGGGCCGCTCACGGACGAGGAGGCCGCCCTGTTCGGGGCCGACTTCGCGCCGGCGCGCGTCCGCCACGTCGGCACCCTCGACCGCGGCCGCGCGCTCGCCCTGCAGCGCGCCGCCGACGCGCTCTTGCTCGTCGCCCAGCCGCAGCGCAGCCAGCTCGCCAACTTCAAGCTCTTCGAGTACCTGGCCGCCGGCCCGCCGGTGCTCGCGCTCGCCGCGGGTACCGACGCCGGGCGGATCGTCGCCGAGGCGGGCGGTGAGGCGGTGCGCGCGGACGATCCGGAGGCGATCGCCGCCGCGCTCGCCCGCACCGCCCGGGGCGAGCTGGAGCCGTTCGACGCAAGGGTGCGCGAGCGCTACTCGTATCCGGGCGCGGCGGAGCGGATGGCGCGGGTCGTCGAGGACGCGCTCGCCCGCAGGAGCTGAGCCGCCGGCACGTCAGGGGCCCTCGTACCCCCAGTCAGGGGACTCGAGCCCTTCGGAATGACCCCAAACCGAACCCGGATCGGTCCCGGGGGCCAGGCGTAGTTCGGACTCAGGGGTGCTTCGCTCGCCGGATGATCGCGTCGGCGACCTTCTCGGCGGCGCCCTCCACCTGGTCGAGGTAGAGGTTGGGCTCGAGCGCTTCGAGCTCGAGCAACATGGGCGTGCCGTCCCCGTCGGCGATCATGTCCACCCGCGCGTAGAGAGGGACGTAGTCGAAGCGGGCGCTGATGTGGTCGACGATGCGCTGGGCCAGCTCGAGCTCCTCAGCGCTCGCCGAGCCGGCGGTCACCAGGTTCGGGTCGAACATCACGTCCGCCGCGATCGCGCCCTCCTGTGCGGGCGCGACCTCGTCGGGGCGCAGGATCGCCCGCTTGTGCAAGGGGTGGCTCACCTCGCCGTCGAGGCACACCACCGCCGTCTCCCCCCGGGTCTCCACCGACGGCTCGTATGGCTGGACGAGCGCGACCCGCCCCGAGTCCTGGATCGCGCGGATCAGCCTGAGCGCCTCGTCGTGGGTCGCCGGGCTGAAGCGGCCGGTGTCGCGCGCGCCCGCGGACACGTTCGGCTTGACGACGACCTCGCCCGCGAGCTCCGGGGGCTCATCGCCGGGCTCGACGAACGTGGTCTCGACGACCGGCAGGCCGGCGGCGGCCAGATCGCGCAGGTAGCGCTTGTCCGAGTTCCAGCGCACGACCGCCGGGCTGTTGTGAAGGCGCCCGTCCAGCCGCTCCGCCCACGCCAGGAACTCGTCGCGGCGCTGTGCGTAGTCCCAGGTGGAGCGGATCACGACGGCGTCGAAGTCCTCCCAGCGCGCCTCGGGGTCGTCCCACGGGATGCGGTGCACGTCGACCCCGCGCCCGCGCAGCTGCGCGGCCAAGCGCTCGTCGTCCTGAAACGCCTCGGGCAGTCCGCGGAAGCTGGCGATCGCAACGCGCATGCAACGGATGGTAGGCGGGCCAATCTGCGGCGCCGTCGAAGGCGCGCCCATATTCTCCAGGCATGAGCGACGATCAGCCCATCGCGGTCGACGCCGGCGCGCATCGCTACATCGCGCCCGTCGTAGGCCCCGACGACGAACGCGTCTTCACCGATTCCGGCATCGAGGTCAAGCGCCTCTACGACGCCGACGACGTCGCCCCGGGGCTCGAGGAGCGCCTGGGCGAGCCCGGCGCCTACCCGTTCACCCGCGGCATCCACAAGGGGATGTACCGCGACCGCCTCTGGACGATGCGCCAGTACGCGGGGTTCGCGAGCCCCGAGGACACCAACGAGCGCTACCGCTACCTGATCGAGCACGGCTCGACGGGCCTCTCCATGGCGTTCGATCTGCCGACGCAGCTCGGCCGCGATTCCGACGATCCGCTCTGCGAGGGCGAGGTCGGCCGCACCGGCGTCCCCATCGACACGATCGAGGACATGCGGATCTGCTTCGACCAGATCCCGCTCGACCAGGTCTCCACCTCGATGACGATCAACGCGCCCGCCGCGATCCTGCTCCTGCTCTATGAACTCGTCGCCGAGGAGCAGGGCGTGCCCTCCGAGGCGCTGCGCGGCACCGTGCAAAACGACGTGCTCAAGGAGTACGTCGCGCGCGGCAACTACATCTTCCCGCCGGAGCCGACGATGCGGCTCACCACCGACATCTTCGAGTACTGCCGCGACCGCGTTCCCAAGTGGAACACGATCTCGATCTCCGGCTACCACATCCGTGAGAAGGGCTGCTCGGCCGTCCAGGAGGTCGCCTTCACCCTCGCGAACGCGATCGCCTACACGGAGGCGGCGCTCGCCCGCGGCCTGAAGATCGACGAGTTCGCCGGACGCCTCGCCTTCTTCTTCAACTGCCACAACAACGTCTTCCAGGAGGTCGCCAAGTTCCGGGCGGCCCGGCGCATGTGGGCGAAGATCATGCGCGAGCGCTTCGGCGCCTCGAAGGAGCGCTCCCAGATGATCCGCTTCCACACGCAGACGGGCGGGGTGACGCTCCAGGCGCAGCAGCCCGAGGTCAACATCATCCGCGTCGCGCTGCAGGGCTTCGCTGCCGTCTGCGGCGGTACGCAGTCGCTGCACACGAACGGCTTCGACGAGGCGCTCGCCCTGCCGACCGAGCGCTCGGCGCGGATCGCGCTGCGCACTCAGCAGGTGATCGCCCACGAGTCGGGCGCGGCCGACACAGTCGACCCGTTCGCGGGCTCGTACTTCATCGAGTCGCTGACGGACGAGATCGAGACGCGCGCGTGGGAGCTCATGGAGGAGGTCGAACGCCAGGGCGGCTCGGTGAACGCGCTGGAGTTCATACAGAAGGAGATCGAGGAGTCCGCCGCCTCCTACCACGAGCGCTACCGGACCGGCCAGGACATCGTCGTCGGCGTCAACAAGTACGTGACGGACACGGTCGACGACGTGGACATCCTGCGCGTCGACCCCGAGGCCGAGCGGCGCCAGAAGGATCGCCTGGCGCGCTTCAAGGCGGAGCGCGACCAGGCCGCGGTCGACGCCAAGCTCGAAGCGCTGCGCGAGGTCTGCCGCGGCGAGGGCAATCTGCTCTACCCGATCCGCGACGCGCTTGCCGCCAACGCCTCGATCGGCGAGGTCTGCGGCGCGATGCGCGACGTCTTCGGCGAGTACCGCGGCGGCGCGTTCTTCTAGGCGCGCTAGCCGGCCTCGCGCCCGGTGAGCGGCGCGGTGCCCTCCAGGACCCAGCGCTCGACCGCGGGCCACGCCCCGTAGCCGGCGTCCACGTTCAGGTGCGCGCCCCCGGTGATCACGTCGCACGGCAGGCTGAGGGGCTCCGCGTAGGCGACGAGCGCGCCCTCGGGGCAGTAGGGGTCGTCCGTCCCGCACACCAGCCGGGTCTCCCCGGCCGCCCGGTCCAGCCCCGCCGGAGCGAAGGGCGCCGGTAGGAACTCGGCGATCGCGTCGAAGCTCGCGGTCTCGCTCGGCGGCGCGACGAGCAGGACGCGCTCCGCAAGGCGCTCCTGCGCCTCGGCCGTCGCATGCAGCCACAGCACGGAGCCCAGCGAGTGGGCGGCGACGACCGGCGGGGCCGGCAGCGCCTCGAGCTCGGCCATGAGCGCGGCGCGCCAAGCGCTCAGCAAGGGCGCGTCGGGATCGGGAAGCTGTGGGTAGGCCACGTGCACGCCCGCATGCGCAAGGCGCTGGGCGAGCCAGCTCTGCCAGTGGCCGGGGCCCGAACCCCCCAGGCCGTGAATGATCAGGACGCAATCGGGCACGATGCAAACCCAGTTCCGGTGGAAGGAGTAAACCGATCCCGGTGGAACCCCGCGCGCATGGAAAGCAAAGCCAAGCGGACGCTGGTCAAGTCGGCCCCGGAGATCTGGGGCCTCGCCGACGATCTGGCACGCATGGAAGCTTGGATGGCCGGCCTCGTGGGCTCAACGCACCCGGTGGACGTCGAGGTCACCGACCGCGAGCCCGAGCGCATCCTTGCCTGGCGCACCTGCGGGGTGCCGTTCGGGCGGATCGCGCTCGAGTTCGCCGAGAAGGGATTCGGAACGGCGGTGTCGGTCACAGCCCAGCACGCAACCTCCACGGGCGCCGAGGCCATCCTGGAGCAGGTCCTCGATGAGCTCGCTGCCCCCGAGCGGCGCCCGTTCGCTCACGCCTGACGCCGACCCCGCTCACCGGGGGGTGGTCCGCGACCGCGGTCGCGCGCTGATCGACGCGCTCGATCAACACATTCCGGGCGCGCGCGAGCACGCCGAGGCGACCGGCGCCTACGCGTTCGCCGCCGCCGCAGCCCTCGGCTTCGATCGCAATACGGCCGAGCTCTGCCGCGAGACCGCGAAGCTCCACGACATCGGCAAGCTCTACGTGCCCAAGGAGATCCTCGCCCGCCCCGCCGCCGAGCTCGACGAGGCGGGCCGCGAGCGTATGCGAAGCCAGCACGAGGCGGGCGCCGGGCTCGCGCTAGGCAGCGGCATACCCGAGGAGGTCTGCGTGTGGATCCGAGCCGCCGGCGAGAGCTTCGACGGCAGCGGGCCGCAGGGGCTCAAGGGCGATGAGATCCCGATCGTGGGGCGGATCACCCGCGCCGCGTGCGAGTGCGACCGGCTGCTGTCGGACCCGGAGGGGCCAGACGAAGCGCCGCAGCGCCGCGATGCCGCGCTGGCGGGACTGCGCCGGCAGCTGGGGCGCGCGCTCGACCCGGCGGTGGTCGCCGCGCTCGCCTCGGTCCTGCGCGAAGCGGCGTAAGCTCAGCGCGGCGGCCGCATGCGGCGGCCCCTCACCGCGAGGTCCGTGCCCCGCGATGCGAGCATCTCGGCGAGCAGCTCACGCGTGGCGGCGACGCGCTCGGACCCGAAGCGCTCTTCGAGTTCACGCTCGACGGCGGCGCGGTGGCGGCGGGCGGCGGCCACGACTTCATTGCCGCGCCGCGTCATGGTTACCCGGCGGACGCGGCGGTCCCCCGGATCGGGCGCTCTGCGCACGTACCCGCGAGCCTCCAGGTCCGCGACGGCTTTCGAGGCGGCCTGCTGCGTGACGCCCAGCGCCTCGGCGAGATCACTGACCGTCGCGCTCGCCGCGAGCAGCCGCTGGAAGATGAACCCGTCGGCGAACTTCGCGTCGCCGAACCCGTCCGCGGCGAGCCGCTCCTGCACCTCCTCGGCCAGCGACCAGCCCACGAACAGGGCGAGGAGAGAGAGCTCGAGCTCGGCCGGGTCGATCGGCTCCAACGCTGGGTCCGAGTCGGTCATCGCCGATATACAACCATAGTTGTGTATCTGATAGGTTCCTCCCCGTGAGCTCGCTCGCGGATACAGCCCCGGCCTTTGTCGAGGTGGCCCACCGGATCGTCTGGGCGACTCTCGCCACCGTCGATCGGCGCGGGCGTCCGCGGTCGCGTCTGGTCCACCCGATGTGGGAGTGGGACGGCGAGCGGCTCGTCGGCTGGGTCGGGAGCGCGGTGACCCCGATGAAGCTCGCCCATCTCGAGCGCACGCCGTGGGTCTCCGTGAACTACTGGGATCCCGAGCACGACGTCGCCACGGCCGAGTGCCGCGCCGAGATGCTGCTCGACGACGCGAGCTGCACCGAGCTCTGGGAGAAGTTCAAGGCGATGCCGCAACCGGTCGGCTACGACGCCGCCGACATTCCGATGTGGAGGGACGGTCCCACCTCTCCGCTGTTCGGGGCCCTGCGTCTTGATCCGTGGCGCCTGCGGGTCTTCCCGGCGGTCTTCGGCCGGTCGGGAGGCGCCGAGGGAGAGATCCTCACCTGGAAAACCGACCCCAACTCGGCCCGCGGCACATAGAATCCGCGCGCCGTGCGCGAAAGCCACCCAAAGACCCACGAGGAAAAGCTCGCCCAGCTTCACGAGCTGCGGGAGAAGGCGATCATGCCGACGGGCCAGGAGGCCGTCGACAAGCAGCACGCGAAGGGCAAGATGACCGCGCGCGAGCGGATCGAAAAGCTTCTCGATCCCGGCTCGTTCGAGGAGCTGGACACCTTCGTGCGCCACCGCACCTACGCCTTCGACATGCACAAGAACCGGCCCTGGGGCGACGCTGTCGTCACCGGCCACGGCACGATTGACGGGCGCGACGTCTTCGTCTTCAGCCAGGACTTCACCGTCTTCGGCGGCTCGCTGGGCGAGGTCATGGCCGAGAAGATGTGCAAGGTCATGGACATGGCCGCCCGGGTCGGCGCGCCGATCATCGGCCTCAACGACTCCGGCGGCGCGCGCATCCAGGAGGGCGTCGTCTCGCTCGGCGGCTACGGCGATGTGTTCGTGCGCAACGTGCAGTGCTCGGGCGTGATCCCGCAGATCAGCGTGATCATGGGTCCGTGCGCGGGCGGCGCCGTCTACTCGCCCGCGATGACCGACTTCATCTTCATGGTCAAGGAGACCTCGCACATGTTCATCACCGGCCCCGAGGTGATCAAGACGGTCACCGGCGAGGAGGTCGGTTTCGAGGAACTCGGCGGCGCAATGACCCACAACACCAAGTCGGGCGTGGCGCACTTCGCGGCCGACGACGAGGAGTCCTGCCTCGAGGACGTCCGCTACCTGCTGAGCTTCCTGCCCTCGAACAACCTCGAGATGCCGCCGCGCGTCGAGCCCACCGACGACCCGCAGCGCATGGAGGACGAGCTCGACACGATCGTCCCCGACGACCCCTCGAAGCCCTACGACATGCGCGACGTGATCGGCCTGATCGTCGACCACGGCGAGTTCTTCGAGGTCCACGAGCACTTCGCGAAGAACATCGTCTGCGGGTTCGCGCGGCTCGACGGCTATCCCGTGGGCGTCGTCGGCAACCAGCCGGCGCACCTCGCGGGGGTCCTCGACATTGAGTCCTCCGAGAAGGCCGCGCGCTTCGTGCGCACCTGCGACGCCTTCAACATCCCGCTCGTCACGTTCACCGACGTCCCCGGTTTCCTCCCCGGCACCAACCAGGAGTGGAACGGGATCATCCGCCACGGCGCGAAGCTGCTCTACGCGTTCACGGAGGCGACGGTTCCCAAGCTCACGGTCGTCACGCGCAAGGCGTACGGCGGTGCCTACGACGTCATGAACTCCAAGCACATGCTCGCGGACTTCAACTTCGCGTGGCCGACGGCGGAGATCGCGGTGATGGGCCCGGAGGGCGCGGTGAACGTCATCTACCGCCGCGACATCGCCAAGTCGCCGACACCGGAGGAGCGGCGCGCCAAGCTGATCGACGACTACAAGGCGCACTTCGCCAACCCCTACTCGGCGGCCGAGCGCGGCTACATCGACGACGTCATCGAGCCCAAGTACACGCGCCCGAAGCTGATCCGCGCGCTGCGCACGTTGCAGACCAAGCGCGTCGAGCAGCCCAAGCGCAAGCACGGCAACATCCCGCTCTAGGCGGCGCAAGGCCGCGCTATCGCGCGCCCGGGTAGGCTGGCGTGACCCGGGTATGAACCAGATCATGCCTCAACGATTCGACGGCGGCCAGGCCCTGATCGCGCTCGGCGCGGTCGTGCTGCTGGTGTCGCTCTTTTTGGACTGGTACGGCTTTGGCCTCGACGGCTCGGTGACCGCGTGGACGTCGTTCGAGATCATCGACCTGCTGCTCGCGGGCCTGGCGATCGGGGCGCTCGCGGCGATCGTCGCGCCCCGCTTCTCCGCAGGCGCATCCGCCGGCCGGGCCGGGACCGCAGCGGCGCTGGTCGCTTTCGTGCTCGTCGTCGTCTCGCTGATCGATCCGCCGCCCGCCGTCAGCAACGCTGAGCTCGAGTTCGGCGCGTGGCTCGCGCTCGCGGCGACCGCGCTCATGGCGATCGGGGCGATGCTCTCGCTCGCGCGGATTTCGATCTCGGTCTCGGTGCGCGGGCGCGACGACGGGCAGGCGACGCCCTCCGAACAGCGCGACGAGGTCGACGACGTGCCCCCCGAGGGCACCGACGAAGAGGACGCGAGCGAGCAGGAAACGCGCGCCCTGTAGGCGCCCGGTTAGCGGCGCCGGACCGCCGGCCCGGTGTTAGGGTCGCGCCGGGACATGGGTGTTAGGGGTAAAGCTTCGCGGCGCGTGCGGGGGCGCCTCGCGGCAGCGGCCTGCGTCGCCTTGGCGCCGGCCGTGCTGCTTTCGGCGCAGGCCGACGGCGCCTCCGACACGCACGCGAAGACGACGGTCGAGCAGCGCATCGTGCCGGCGGGCGACGGCGGTTTTCGCAGCCTCGAGCTGGGCCCGGGCGAGGGCTACGTCGTGCGCGAGGAGGGCGTCGGCGTGGCGCAGCCCGGCCGCGCCGAGCGACGCGAGTCGCTCCTCTATTTCGGACAGCTCTCGGACTTCCAGCTGACCGACGAGGAATCGCCGGCGCGGGTGGAGTTCCTGGACTTCGGCCCGTTCTCCTCCGCGTGGCGGCCCTACGAGGCGCTCCTGCCGCACATCGCCGACTCGATGGTGCGCCAGATCAACGAGTTCGCCGACGCCAGCCCGCTGGCGGCGGGTGATGGCTCGCGGCGCGCGATGGACTTCGTGATCAACACCGGGGACATGGCCGACAGCCAGCAACTCAACGAGGCGCGCTGGGTGCGCACGATCGCCGAGGGAGGCACGCTCGACCCCAACAGCGGCGTGAACCCCGCGACCTCCGGCGACGTGATCTGCGCCGCGCTCAGCCCGTTGATCGCGGATGCCAACGCGCCCCACCGCTACACAGGCGTGCAGGATTCGAACGACTTCCTCGAGGGCGTCGCGCCGCAGTACTACGACCCGGAAGGCCCAGCGGGCGCGTTCGCCGGCTGGCCGCGCTACCCGGGCTTGATGGACGCCGCGCAAACACCGTTCGAGGCGGCCGGCCTCGCGGTGCCCCACTACCTCGCGTTCGGCAACCACGACGGGCTGGTGCAGGGCAACGCGGCCGCCAACGTCGCGTTCGAGCCCGTGGCCACGGGCTGCATCAAGCCGATGGCGCCGCTCACGGCCGACGTCGACACGCTCGGCAAGGCGCTCGGCAACCTCGATCTGGCGACGCTGCTCAACGTGCTGAACACCGACCCCACCAAGGTCGCCCTGGTCCCACCCGACCAGCGCCGCCAGTTCGTCTCCAAGCAGCAGTTCAAGCAGATCTTCCGCAACGGGGAGCATCCCGACGGGCACGGCTTCGGGTTGATCGACCCCGAGGAGGAGCGCGCCTCAAAGGGAGCGGCGGGCTACTACTCCTGGAACCCCTCGCCGGAGTTCCGCTTCATCGCTCTCGACACGGTCTCGGAGGGGGGCGTGATCGGGCCCTCGTCCAACGGCAACATCGACCACCCGCAGTTCCAGTGGCTCCAGCGCGAACTCGCCGAGGCCGAACGCAACGACGAGCTGGTGGTGCTCTTCTCCCACCACGCGCTGCCGAGCCTCACCGCGAGCGTGCCCGACGAGCTCGCCCCGCCGTGCACGGCCAACGTCGGCCTGCCGATCAACGACGCGCACGGGCACGACATCAACCCCGGCTGCGACCTCGACCCCCGGATCTCCTCGCCGATCCACCTCGGGCCCGACATGGTCGGCCTGCTGCACGCCCATCCCAACGTGATCGCCTGGGTGGCGGGCCACTCGCATGAGAACGCGATCGAGTCCTACCCCAACCCCTCGGGCGAGGGTGGGTTCTGGTCGATCCGGGTGGCGGCCGAGGCCGATTGGCCGCAGCAGAGCCGCCTGCTGGAGATCTTCGACAACGGCGACGGCACGCTCTCGATCTTCGGGACGATCCTCGACCACGTCGCGCCGGCGACGGCGCCGGCGGCCGACTCGGACGCGAGCGACATGGACTCGCTCGAGCTCGCCTCCGTGGGCCGCACGCTCGCCCACAACGACAACCAGTACGGCGCGGCCGCCTGCGACCCGGGCTGCGGCGAGGGCACCCCGGAGGACCGCAACGTCGAGTTGCTCGTCCAGGATCCGTGCACGGGCGACGAAGAACCGCCGCCCCCGCCTCCCCCGCCGCCGCCCGGCGCGTGCGAGGAGCTGATCA
>CBFGWL010000070.1:0-15228 GCA_965652565.1 uncultured bacterium | reverse complement strand
GCAGCATGAGCGTGCCGTTGCCCGGGCCGAACTCGAAGAGCAGGCGGTGCAGGCGTGTGCGCTTGCCGGGGTTGAGCGTGTCGAGCAGCGACTTCTGCTGCGTGGCGCTCGTAGTGGTCTCCATCTTCTTCTCCTTGCGTTGGGGTGGTGTTGCGCGCTCTGGGCGCTTGAGGACTCGCGCCCGTGGGCGCGTGCGAAGTGATCAGCCGGTGTTGCGCATCCCGGCCGCGATGCCCGCGATCGTCTGCAGGAGCAGCGGGTTGGCGCCGTCGTCGCCGGCGCGCACGCGGCTCAGCAGATCGACCTGCATATGGGAGAGCGGGTCGGTCCACGGGTTGCGGTGGCGCAGCCGGGCGAGCAGCCTCGGGGAGTCCGCGAGCAGGCCGCGGCCGCCGCTGATCGCCTCCATCGCCGCGCGCACCCGCTCGTGCTCGTCGCGGATCTCGTTCCACAGCTCGCCGCCGCCGTCGCTCAGCGTCATGTAGCGCTCGGCGACGCCGAGGTCCGCCTTGTACAGGGACATCTCGAGGTTCGAGTACAGGGCCTGGAAGAACGGCCAGCGCTCGCGCATCTCGCGGTGCAGCTCGTCGTCGCCCTCGGCGAGGGCGGTGCCGGCGCCGTACCAGTTCGGCAGCAGCAGGCGGTTCTGCATCCACGCGAACACCCACGGGATCGCGCGCAGCGACTCGAGCCCGCGGCGCCCGTCGGGGCGTGAGGTGGGGCGGCTGCCGATGTTGAGGTCGGCGAGCGCGTCGAGCGGCGTGATCTGCTGCATGAAGCGGAAGAAGTCGGGGCGGTTGAGCAGCTCCTGGTAGACCTCGCGCGAGCGGCTCGCAAGGCGCTGGGCCTCGGCGCGGAACTCGACCGGCACGTCGCCGTCGCCGTTCGCCGAGGCGAGCAGCACGGCGGAGACCGTCTGCTCGAGCGAGCGCTGCGCGAGCTCGGCGTGCGAGTAGCGCTGCGAGATGACCTCGCCCTGCTCGGTGATCGCGATCTGGCCGCTGATCGTGTGCGCCGGCTGCGCGAGGATCGCCCGGTGGGTGCGCCCGCCGCCGCGCGAGCCGGGGCCGCCGCGGCCGTGGAAGAAGCGGACGGCCACGCCGTGCTCGTCCCCGGAGCGCACGAGCAGCTCCTGCACGTGGTAGAGCTCCCACTGGCTGGCGATCAGCCCGCCGTCCTTGGCCGAGTCCGAGTACCCGAGCATGATCTCCTGGACGCGGTCGAGCGCGGCCAGGTGCTCGTTGTAGGCGGGCGTCGCGTAGAGCGCCTCCATCGTCGCGCTCGCCTGGCGCAGGTCCTCGACCGTCTCGAAGAGCGGCACCACGGGGAGGGCCGGGAGCTTGCTGCCGATCCCGGCGCGCCGCGCGAGATAGACGGCGGAGAGCACGTCGGACGGGCTCGCGACCATCGAGATCACGATGCGCCCGAGCGCCTGCGGACCGTGGGCGCGCATGCCGTGCGCCACGGCCTGGAAGCTGAGGCCGACGGAGTCGTCGGGGTCGGGCTCGAGCGCGGCGTCGGGCAGCTGCGCGATCGCCTCGGCCAGCGCGCGCTGGCGACCCTCCTCGTCGAGCTCCTCGAAGCCGGGGAGATGGCGGGCCACGGTCGCGCGCAGGGCCGGCGCCGACTGGCGCAGGTCGAGCGCAGCGATGTGGAAGCCGAAGGCGCGCACCTGGGTCATGAGCCGGGCGAGCGCGCCGCCCGCCACCCAGCGCGAGCCCGTGCTGCGGTGCAGGAGCTCGAGGTCGGCGAGCAGGTCATCGGGGGTGGGGTAGCCACCCGCCTGCCCGGAGGCCGTGCGCTCGAGGCGCTCGCCGATCAGGGTGAGCTTGCGGCGGAAGGTCTCGCCGCGGTTGCGGTTGCGGCCCTGCATGCCGAGCTCGCGCTCGTCGGCCTCCACCGAGGCGACGAGCTCGTCGCTGAGCTGGATGCGCCGGTCGGCCTGCGACCACAGGGCGGCGAGCTCGCGGACGCGGCTGCGCAGGAGGCGCAGGGCGAGGCGGCGGTGCAGCTCGAGCGTGCGCGTCACCGACTTGGCGTCGACCGCCGGGTTCCCGTCCATGTCGCCGCCCGCCCAGCTGCCGAAACGCAGCACGGGGCGCTCGGGCGGCCAGGGGAAGCCGAAGCGCGTGCCGAGCTCGCGGTACACGTCGGGCACGGCGTCGAAGAGGACGGCCTCGAAGAACATGAGGTTGCGCCGCACCTCGTCCTCCACCAGCGGGCGGTTGCGGCGGATCTCGTCGGTCTGCCACCACAGCGTGAGCGCCTCGCGCAGCTCGGCCTCGAGCGCCGCCCGGCGCCCGGCGCCGACGCGCGGGTCGTCGAGCTGCTCGGTGAGCGCGGCGACGCGTTGGTGGTGGTTGAAGACCGAGCGCCGCATGGCCTCGGTGGGGTGCGCGGTCAGCACGAGCACGATGTCGAGCTGCTCGAGTGCCTCGCGGATCGCGGCGGTGGAGGTGGTCACCTGGTCCGAGGCGAGCGCGGCCAGGGACTCGGGCTGGCCGCGGCCGGAGTGGCGGTCGTGCCAGCGGCGGCGGCGCAGGCGCTCGAGCTCCTCGGCGATGTTCGCGAGGTGAAGCTGGATCGCGCAGGCGCGGACGAAGGGCTCCAGCTCGGCGGGGGAGCGCTCGCGCAAGAACTGGATCAGCCGGCGGCCGGCCTCCTCGTCGCCCGCGCGCCAGGCGGCGGCGCGATCGCGCAGCGTAAAGAGCTCATCGCGGAAGTGCTCGCCGACCTGTTCGGCGAGCACGTCGGCGAACAGCGTCTCGAGCAGCCGCGTGTCGCGATCGATCTCCGCGAGCGGAGCGGCGCCCTGCTCGCCCCCGGCATCGGGGGCGCCGGCGGACGGCGCGGTCACCGAGGCGCGCGCGGCCACGGTGTTGCCTCAGGCCGCGGTCGGGACGGAATCGGCCAGCTCCTCGGCGCGCTCGCGGGAGAGCACCCGGTGCGCGGACTCGACGTGAGCGGCGGCGGTCGCGCAGGCGAAGCGCACCGCCTCGTCGAGCGGAGCGCCGGCCTCGATGCGCAGGCCGAGCGCCGCCGCGAAGGCGTCGCCGGCCCCGATCGGGTTCACCGCTTTGACCCGCGGCGCCTCGACCCAGCCGCGCAGGCCGGTCGGGCCCTGCTCGGCGTAGGCCGCGCCGGCCGCGCCGGCGGTGACGACGGCGCGCGGTGCGCCGCGGCGCAGCAGCTCGTTGGCGGCGTCGAGGGCGCGCTCGGGCGGGTCGTCCTCGGCGTGGACGGCCTGCTCGCGCGGCCCGTAGAGGAAGATCTCGGCCTCGGCGACGTTCGGCACCACGAGCCCCTCGCGCTCCTCGATCGCGTGGGCGAGCGCCTCGCCGGCGACGTCGATGATGGCGCGCGAGCCGGCGTGGCGGGCCTGGCGGGCGAGCTTGGCGTAGCCGTCGCGGGGCGCGCCGGGGGGCAGGCTGCCGGAGCAGAGCAGGACCTCGCCGGGTTGCAGGCGATTCTCGGCGAGCTTCGCGAACGCCTCCCACTCGCGGGCGCTGACCTCGGGCCCGGGCTCGTTGAGCACGGTCATCCGGCCGCGCTCCTCGCGCAGGATGGTGGCGACGCGGACGTTGCCCTGACAGGGGATCCACTCGACCGAGATGCCGTCGCGGCCCAGCGCGTCGGGCACCGAGGGCACGTCCGGCTCGGGGATCAAAGTAATCAGGCGGGCGCTCCCGCCGAGCTGGTGCGCGGTGCGGGCGGCGTTGGGCCCACCACCGCCGATGCGGGCGTCGACGTGGCGAACGTGATGGATGTTGCCGGCATCGAAGCGATCCACCCCGATGACGCGGTCGACGGTGAGATTGGGACCCGCGATCAGCACAGAAAACTCTCCTTACCTTTCAACGGTAAACTTACTGAAGCCGTCCAGCCGTGGTCAAGAACTTCAATACTTCACGCGCCGAAGTTGCAGGTTAACGGCGGGTTTCGGGTCCGCAGAAACCCCCGATCGGGGGGTTCCCGAACCGCAATGCTGTGAGGCACATGACGCCAGAGCCCCCACCCGCCCGTAAGACCAAGATCCTCGCGACGCTCGGGCCCGCGAGCCGTGACCCGGAAATGATCGAGCGCCTCATCCGGGCGGGCGCGAACGGCTTCCGGCTCAACTTCTCCCACGGCACCCAGGATCAGCACGCCGAGACCGTCCAGCGCGTGCGCGAGGTGAGTGCGCGGCTTGGCAAGCAGATCGCGATCCTCGGTGATCTGCCCGGCCCCAAGCTGCGCCTCGAGGAGCTGGTCGACGGCGCCGTAGATCTCGAGAACGAGCAGGAGCTCGTCCTGACCGCCGGGGGCAACGGCGGCAGCGACGGCGGGAAGCTCGGCGTCTCCTGGTCGGCGCTGCCCGGCGCCGTCGCCGAGGGCGACCACGTCTTCCTCGCCGACGGGCGCATCCGCCTGCGGGTGCTCGCCACCGACGGGACGGAGGTGCGCTGCCGCGTGGAGGTGGGCGGCCGGGTCGCCTCGCGCCAGGGCGTGAACCTGCCGCGCGTGCGAACCGAGCTGCCGGTGGTGGGGGAGCGGGACCTCGAGTTCGTCGAGTTCGCCGCGCGCTACGAGCTCGACCTGCTCGCGCTCAGCTTCGTGCGCACCGCCGCCGACCTCGACCCGATCTATGCGCGGCTCGCCGAGCTCGGCTCGGACATCCCGGTGATCGCGAAGATCGAGAAGCCCGAGGCGGCCGAGCGCGCCGAGGACATCGTGCAGGCGACCGTGGGCGGGATCATGGTCGCGCGCGGCGATCTCGGGATCGAGTTGCCGCTCGCCTCCGTGCCGGTGATCCAGAAGCGCCTGCTCTCGCTCGCCGGCCGCCATGCCCGCCCGGCGATCACGGCGACGCAGATGCTCGCCTCGATGGTCTCCTCGCCGCGGCCGACGCGCGCCGAGGTCTCCGACGTCGCCAACGCGATCTATCAGGGCACCGACGTGGTGATGCTCTCCGAGGAGACCGCGATCGGCGATCACCCGGTGGAGGCGGTCGAGGCGATGGTCTCGATCGCGAACGCCGCCGAGGAGGACTTGCCCTACGAGGAGTGGACGGCCTACCGCGTCGCGCCGGACCGCGACGACGTCGCGGGCACGGTCGCGCAGGCCGCAGTCACCGCCTGCGAGCGCCTCGGCCTCGCGGCGATCGTGGTGCCGACCGAGTCGGGCCGCACCGCGCGCCTGGTCTCAGCGCACCGCCCGCACGTCCCCGTGCTCGCCGTCTCCCCGCACCCCAAGACGGCCCGCCGCATGGCGCTGCTGTTCGGGGTCCACAGCGCGGTCGCCCCGAACGCCGACGGCGTGTTGAGCATGCTCGACCAATGCGCCGACCTGGCCCGCGAACACGGCGTCGCCAAGTCGGGCGACCTCGTCGCGATCATCGCGGGCGCCCCGGCCCAGAAGCTGGGCACCAACCTCTTCGAAGTCCACCGCGTGCCGTAGGGGCCGCACGGCGCATCGGCGCCGCAGGGCCACGCGCGGCGCATCCGCGCCGCAGGGGATCGCGCGGCGCATCGGCGCCACAGGGGGTCGCCGGGCGAACACGACGCGGGGGCGGCGGAGGCGTAACCGGGGGGCGCAGCGCGACTCAGGCGCTCGCGGAGGCGTAGCCGGGCGCGACACGGCGCGAGCGCCGGCGGAGGCGTAGCCGGGGGGCGCAGCGCGGCGCGGGCGCCGGCGGAGGCGTAGCCGGGGGCGCAGCGCGACGCGGGCGCGGCCGCCGCCACCCCGCACAACGTTCAGCCCTGGCCTCCGCTTTCCGACCACGAGGGCTGAACCAAGAGCGACACCCCCAGCCTCCACCCGACGTTCAGCCCTAGTCGTCGAAAAACGAACACCACGGCTGAACGCCCGCGAGCCCGCGCCAGCGCGCTTACAAGTTCAGACCTGGTCGCCGAAAAGCGAACACCACGGCTGAAGGTCGCGCGAGACTTCGTCAACGCGCCCGACGTTCAGCCCTAGTCGTCGAAAAACGAACGCCACGGCTGAACGTCGCGCGAGGGCTCTCCGGCCCGCCCGACGTTCAGCCCTAGTCGTCGAAAAACAAACACCACGGCTGAACGTCGCGCGAGCCCGCGCCAACGCGCCACAAATTCAGCCCTCGTCGTCGAAAAACGAACGCCACGGCTGAACGTCGCGCGAGAGCTCGCCCCGGCGGGCCCCACGTTCAGCCCTGGTCGTCGATTTCCGGCGACCACGGCTGAACGACCGCCGTCGATCGGGCGCGCGCGCTGCGGGTCCCGGCCGGGAAGCCCTTCGGAACCGAGCGCGGGCAGCGGGCGCTCGACGAGGCCCGAGGCTCGTCCCGCCGGCACCTGAGAGAGGAGCGATGCCGGCGGGACCTGAGCTGGAAGGGGAGAGCTCGGCCTCGGGGATCGACGTCGGCGAACCCCGGGGTAGGAAGGGGGTTGCGCTTCGAGCGCGGGCCGACGCCGATTACGAGGTCGCTCTCTCTCCTACCTTCCCTTCCGCGTTGTACCCCTCCGATGGGTCGTTTGACAACCTTGAAAGGCAGGGGTAGTTTAGCGCGGTGGCCGGTCAAAGGTGGGCACAAGCGACAATAAAGCCACCAGCCGCCACGACCACAGCAAGGGTTGAGGCGAAATCGCGTGGAGAGGTGCTGCTTGCGCACCCGCACGGCTTCTGCGCAGGCGTCCGGCGCGCGATCGGCGCGGTCGAGGAGGCGCTCGAGCGGTACGGGCCCCCGGTGTATGTGCGCGGCGAGATCGTGCACAGCCCGTATGTCGTCGCCGAGCTCGAGGAGCGCGGCGCTCGCTTCGTTCGTTCGGAGGAGGAGGTGCCCAAGGGCGCGATCTGCGTCCTTTCGGCCCACGGCGTCGCGCCGTCGGTGCGGGAGTCGGCGCGGCGCCGGGGGCTACAAATCGTCGACGCGACCTGCCCGCTGGTCTCGAAGGTCCACGGCGAGGTCCGCCGCTACGCGCGCGCCGGCCGCAAGATCGTGCTGATCGGCCGCCGCGGGCACGAGGAGATCGAGGGCACGCTCGGCGAGGCGCCGGAGCAGACCTGGGTCGTCAAGGACGAGGAGGAGATCCGCAGGCTGCCGATCGGCCGCGACGAGCCCGTCGCCTACGCGATCCAGACGACCCTCGCCGTCGACGAGGCGATGGAGCTCGTCCGCGCGCTTAAGGCGCGGTTCAGCGATCTGGTCGGTCCCGGCAAGGGCGACATCTGTTACGCGACCCAGAACCGGCAGGCCGCCGTGCGCGCGGTCGCCCCGAAGTGCGATCTCGTCCTGGTGGCCGGGGCGCGGAACTCGTCGAACTCCAACCGGCTCGTCGAAGTTGCGCGCCGCGAGGGGACGCCTGCTTATCTTGTGCCCGCCGCGAGCGTCATCGATCCGTCCTGGCTCGAGGGCGTTAGCGTTGTCGGGGTAAGCGCTGGGGCGAGCGCACCGCGCCGGTTGGTCGATGCGACCCTGAGTCGCTTGGCCGAGCATGGGTTCGATCGTGTGCGCAATCACTTGGAGATGACAGAGGACGTCGAGTTCAACGCGCCGAGGTTTCCGGCATGAGCGCCGCCAAGAACGGCAAGCGTGAGCGCCGCGTCGGCGTGTGGCTGATCGGGGCGCGCGGCTCGGTCGCGACGACCACGATCACCGGCGCCAGCGCCGTCGCCGCGGGCCTCGCTCCGGCGACCGGCATCGTCACCGCGGACCCCGACTTCTCCCACCCCGAGCTCCCGGAGCTCGACGAGCTCGTCTTCGGCGGCCACGACGTCGTCGAGACTCCCCTCGCGATGCGCGCCGCTCGCCTCGTCGACAGCGGCGTCGTCCCGCAGGGCCTGCCCGAGGCGGTGGGGGAGCAGCTCGCCGCGGCCGAGGCCAACATCCGGCCCGGGATCGACTGGCACCACGCCCGCACGGAGCCGCGCCGCGCGCTGCAGCGCGTCGCCGCGCACCTGCGCGAGTTCCGCGAGCGCCACTCGCTCGACGAGGTCGTCGTGCTCAACCTTTCCTCGACCGAGCCGCCGGTCGACCCGCACGACGCCCACCACGACATCGAGGCGCTGATGAGCTCGCTCGACCGCGGGCCCGCGATCCTGCCGCCCAGCTCCCTCTACGCGCTCGCCGCGATCGAGACCGGCTGCGCCTTCATCGACTTCACACCGTCCACCGGCGCCCGCCTGCCGGCCATCGAGCAGCTCGCCGCCGAGACCGGCGTGCCGATCGGCGGCAGCGACGGCAAGACCGGCGAGACCCTGCTCAAGACGGCGCTCGCGCCGATGTTCTCCGCGCGGGCGATGCGGGTGCGCTCGTGGAGCGGCATGAACATCCTGGGCGGGGGCGACGGCGAAGCGCTCGCCAACCCGGTCAACGCGCGTTCCAAGCTGGCGTCGAAGGGGCGCTGCCTCGACGAGATCCTCGGCTACCCGGTCGAGGCGCCGGTGCGGATCGAGCAGGTGCGCGACATGGGCGAGTGGAAGACGGCTTGGGACCACATCACGTTCGAGAGTTTCCTCGGCACCCGGATGCGCATGCAGTTCATCTGGGAGGGCTGCGACTCCGCGCTGGCGGCGCCGCTTCTGGTCGACCTCGCACGCTTGGGCGCGCTCGCCCTGCGTCGCGGGGAGGCGGGGTTGATCGTCCCGCTCGCGTTCTTCTTCAAGGATCCGGCGGGGACCGACGAGCACGCGCTGCACCGTCAGTACGAGATGCTGCGAAGCTGGGTGGCCGAGCCGGTTTCGGTCTAGCGATGCCCGCAGCGCGGGATGTCGCCGAGCTCGTTCGGCTCCCTGCGGTCCTCAGCGCGCCGGGGGACGCGCTCGTGGGCGCCGCCGCCTCCGGGCAGCTGCGCTCGCCCGCCGATCTGCCCCGCGCGCTCGGGCTGAGCACCGCGTCGGCCTGCCTGTATCTGGCGGGCATGGCGCTCAACGATTACGCCGACCGCGAGCTCGACGCTGAGGAGCGGCCGGAGCGCCCGATCCCCTCGGGCCGGGTCTCGCCGGCCTTCGCGCTCGGCCTGGCGGGCGCGCTCACGGCGGCCGGGACCGCGACGGCCGTCGCGGCCGACGGCCCGCGCGCGCTCGCGGTCGCGCTGCCGCTCGCGGGCGCGGTGTGGGCTTACGACCTCGCGCTCAAGCCCACGCCCGCCGGCCCCGTTGGGATGGCGGCGTGCCGCTCGCTCGACGTGCTCCTCGGCGCCGGGCCGCACCGTGCCCGCGCCGCGCTGCCGCAGGCGGCTGTGGTGGGCGCGCACACAGTGAACGTGACCGCGCTGTCCCGCCACGAGGTCCACGGCGCGAGCCCGCGCGTGGGCCGCGCCGCGCTGGCCGCGACGGCCGCGATCACGGCTGGGGCCGCGGCGGCGATCGGCGCGCGCTCGCGCTCGGCGCTCGGGCGCATCGCCGGGGCCGGCCTGCTCGCCGCGTACGCATCGAGCGTCGGCTCGGCGCAGGCCGACGCCGCGCGCGATCCCTCGCCGGGCCGCGTGAAGCGTGCCGTGGGCGCGGGGATCATGGGGCTCATGCCGCTCGAAGGCGGCCTGCTCGCCGGGTCGGGCGCGGTCGCCGCCGCGGCGGGCGTCGCCTCGCTGTGGCCGCTCGCCAAGTCGCTCGCCCGCAGGAGGGCCGTGACGTGAGCATGCGCTACGGCTACGTCACGAACGGGCTCACCTCCCACCGCTTGGAGGACGCGCTCGCGCTGCTCGCAGATGCCGGCTACGACGGGGTGGCGCTCACGCTCGACCACGTGCACTTCGACGCCTTCGCGCCCGGCCTCGAAGCGCGCGCCGCGGCGCTGCGCGAGGAGCTCGAGCGCCACGGGCTCTCGTGTGTGATCGAGACCGGCGGGCGCTTCGTGCTGGATCCGCGCCGCAAGCACTACCCGAGCCTGGTGAGCGCGGAGAGCGCCCGCCGCATCGAGCTTCTGCGCCGCGCGATCGACGTGGCGGCGCTCGTCGGCGCGCCCGTGGTATCGCTCTGGTCGGGCGCCCTGCAGGAGGGCGACGACGAGGAGACGGCCTGGCGGCGTCTTCGTCATGGTTGTGAGGAAGTGCTGGAGTACGCCGAAGTGAAGGACGTGACGCTCGGGTTCGAGCCCGAGCCCGGGATGCTCGTTGAGCGCCTCGCCGACTACGAGCGCCTCGCGGACGAGCTCGGCAACCCCGACCGCCTTGCGATCACACTCGACCTCGGCCACTGCGTGTGCCTGGAGGACGAGCCGGTCGACGCGTGCGTGCGCCGCGCCGGCGCGCGCCTCGCGCACGTCCACGCCGACGACATGCCCCGCGGCGTGCACGAGCACCTGCCGTTCGGCGAGGGCGAGCTCGACCTGGAAGCGGCGCTTGGCGCGCTCGCCGCTGGTGATTATCAGGGCATGGTGGCCGTTGAGCTCTCCCGCCACGCGCACGAGGCGCACCGGCTCGTCCCCGAGTCGCTCGCCGCGCTGCGCGCCGCTGAGGCATCCCCCGCCGAGAAGGAGGTACGCGCATGAGTGATCTGCCGCTCGATTCCGCCGAGGTTCGCAACGCGCTCGCCCAGCGCGTGGACGCCGAGGCGCTCGCCTGGCTCGATGAGGTCTGCGGGCGCATCGCCGACGACGCCAACGAGCTGATCCGTCACTTCCCCGCCGCCGGGCGCAAGCTCGGGCGCGACACGCTCGATCCGGACGACTCGGCCGAGGACGTGCACGCCTGGACGATCGACGACGCCGGGCGCGTGCTCATGCTCGTCGCGGCGGGCGACCACGCCGAGGAACAGCTTCCCGAGCTCTACCGGTTCGGGGATACGGCCGAGCGGCGCGGCATCCTGCGCGCGCTGCCGTACCTCCCGATCGGGGATCGCGGCCTGAAGTTCGCCGACGATGCGGTGCGCTCGAACGACACGCGCCTGATCGCGGCGGCGCTCGGGCCGTACGCCACTAGATATATGCCGGACGAGGCCTACGACCACGCGCTGCTCAAGTGCGTGTTCACCGAGGTTCCGATCACGCCGCTGCATGGGGTGCCGGAGCGCGTCACGCCGAACGCGTCGCGCATGCTGGCAGCGCTCGTCCATGAGCGCATCGCAGCGGGCCGCGATATCGCCGCGGAGGTCTGGCCCGTGATCGAGCTTCATCCGCCTGCCGATGAGCTGCGTGCCATCGAGGCGGAGCTAGACAGCCCCTACGAGGACCGGCGCGCGGCGGCCGAACGCGCGCTCGCGAAACGCAAGGGCGCCCAGCCACACTGACAGGAGGAGCACCAAGATGAGGATCTTCGAGCCACACGCGCACATGACGTCGCGGACCACCGACGACTACGAGGCCATGGCCGCTTCGGGGGTGAAGGCGTTGGTCGAGCCGGCCTTCTGGCTCGGGCAGCCCCGCACCTACGTCGGCTCCTTCGTCGACTACTTCAACTCGCTGCTCGGCTGGGAGCGGTTCCGCGCCTCGCAGTTCGGCATCCGCCACCACTGCACGATCGGGCTCAACCCCAAGGAGGCGAACGACGACGAGCTGCGCGAGGGCGTGCTCGAGATCCTGCCGCGCTTCCTGGCGAAGGACGGGGTGGTGGCCGTCGGCGAGATCGGCTTCGACGCGATGACCAAGGCCGAGGAGGAGGCGCTCGTCGCCCAGCTCGAGCTCGCCGCGGAGCACGAGCTGCCCGTGTTGGTGCACACCCCGCACCGCGACAAGGCCGCGGGTACGCGCCGCACGCTCGAGCTCGTCGAGGCCTCGTCGCTGCCGCCCGAGCGGGTGATCATCGATCACAACAACGAGCTCACGGTGGCCGAGGTGAAGGAGTCGGGCTGCTGGGCCGGTTTCTCGATCTACCCGAACACGAAGATGGACGAGCACCGCATGGTGCGGATCCTCGAGGAGCACGGGACCGAGCGGATGATCATCAACTCGGCGTGCGACTGGGGCGTGTCCGATCCCCTCAAGACCCGCAAGACGGTCGACGCGATGCTCGCGGCCGGGTTCAGCGAGGAGGACGTCGACAAGGTCGTCTGGCAGAACCCGGTTGAGTTCTTCGGCCAGAGCGGCCGGCTGATCCTCGACGAGCTCGGCGAGCGCGACATGGCGGCGACCTACGAGGGGAACACGCTGTTGCGTGGCGAGCGTTAGGGAACGCGGATGCGGTTTCGCCACCCCGGCGGGGGGACGCTCCACCTCGCCTACTGCTCGAACGTGCATCCGGCGGAGGACGTCGATGGGATCATCGACCAGCTCGAGCGCTACGCGGGCGCGGTGCGCGAGCGGCTCGGCGCCGAGACGCTCGGCGTGGGGCTGTGGCTCTCGCACCTCGCCGTGGACGAGCCGAGCTCGGCCGAGCGCCTGCGCGAGGCGCTGCGCCGCCTGAAGCTCGAGGTCGTCACGCTGAACGGCTTTCCGTATCGGGCGTTCCAGGCGCCGGTGGTGAAGCTGGGGGTGTACCGGCCGTCGTGGGCGGACCCGCGGCGCCGCTACTACACGCTCGGGCTCGTGCAGATGCTCGACCGGATCATGCCCGACGACGTCGAGGAGGGCTCGATCTCGACGCTGCCACTGGGCTGGCGCGAGGAGTGGAGCGACGGCGCACAGGACGCGGCGCGCACCGCGCTCGCCTGCGTCGCCACCGAGCTGGAGCGCCTGCACGCGCGCAGCGGCCGGCGCATCCGGCTGGCGCTCGAGCCCGAGCCGGGGTGCACCATCGAGACGGTGCGCCAGGCGGCCGAGTTCCTCGCCGAGCTCGCGCCGGAGTGGATCGGGATCTGTTTGGACGCCTGTCATCTGGCCGTGCAGTTCGAGGAGCCCGAGGAGGCGTTGAAGCTGCTCGCCGACACCGGCGTGCCGGTCGTGAAGGCGCAGGTCTCGAGCGCGCTCCGCGTGGACGAGCCCGGCTCGGCCGCGGGGCAGGAGCTGCTGCGCCACTTCGACGAGCCGCGCTTCATGCACCAGGTGCGCGAGCGGGTCAACGAGCACGTCGAGGGCGCCGACGATCTGCCCGACGCGCTCGCCGGCGGGCTGCCCGGCGAACGCGAGTGGCGCGTGCACTTCCACGTGCCGGTGAACGACGCGGAGCACACGACGCAGGCCGAGCTCGAGCGCACGCTCGCGCAGCTGATCGAGCCCGCGGGCGCGCCCGCGACCAGGCATTTCGAGGTCGAGACCTACACCTGGAACGTGATGCCGGGCACGGACGCTGGGGAGGAGGACCTCGTCGAGGGGATCGCGCGCGAGCTCGACTGGACCCGGCAGCGGTTCCTCGACCACGGGGCGACGGTGGTCGCATGACGCTGCTGGTCGTCGACGCGGTCGGGCTCACGCCCAGGGCCCTCGAGCACATGCCGCGCACGCGCGCGCTGGCGAGCGACGGGTTCCAGGCGCGGCTCGATCCGGTGCTGCCCGCCGTCACCTGCTCGGTGCAGGCGACGTTCACCACGGGCCTCGAGCCCTCCGGGCACGGGATCGTCGGGAACGGCTGGTACTTCCGCGAGCTCGGCGAGGTGTTCCTCTGGCGCCAGCACAACCGCCTGGTCGGCGGACCGAAGGTGTGGGAGCGCGCCCGTGAGGTCAATCCGGGCTATCGGGCCGCCAACGTGTGCTGGTGGTACGCGATGGGGATGACCACGGACTTCGTGGTCACGCCGCGGCCGATCTACCACGCCGACGGGCGCAAGGACCCCGACTGCTACACGTACCCGCCCGAGCTGCACGACCGGCTGGTCGGCGAGCTCGGCGACTTCCCGCTCTTTACGTACTGGGGGGCGAACGCGAACATCACGTCGTCGCGCTGGATCGCGGGGGCGACGCGCAAGCTGCTCGACGAGGAGCAGCTGGATCTGCTGCTCTGCTATCTGCCGCACCTCGACTACGACCACCAGCGCTTCGGCCCCGAGGCGCCCGAGTCGGCGCGCGCGGCGCGTGAGCTCGACGAGGTACTCGGCGATCTGATCGAGCACGCCCGCGCGGGCGGCCACACCGTGATCGTCCTCTCCGAGTACGGGATCACGCCGGCGTCGCAGCCGATCGACATCAACCGCAAGCTGCGCGCCGAGGGGCTGCTCAACGTCTACACGCAGGCGGGCATGGAGTACCTCGACCCGTGGACGTCGCGCGCGTTCGCGGTGTCGGACCACCAGATCGCCCACTTGTATGTGCGCGAGCCCGACGAGATCCCGCGCGTGCGCGAGCTCGTCGAGGGGCTGCCCGGCGTCGAACGCGTGCTCGACGAGGAGGGCAAGCGCGAGGCGGGCCTCGATCATCCGCGGTCGGGCGAGCTCGTCGCGATCGCCGAGCCGCAGGCGTGGTTCACCTACTACTACTGGCTCGACGACGAGCGGGCGCCCGACTTCGCCAAGCTCGTCGAGATCCACCGCAAGCCCGGCTACGACCCGGCCGAGCTCTTCATGGACCCGGAAGACCGCTTCGTCAAGCTGCGCGCGGGGCTGGCGCTCGCTCGCAAGTTCACAGGCTTCCGCTACAAGCTCGACGTCGTCCCGCTCGACCCGAGTCCGGTCAGCGGCTCACACGGCCGCCTGCCCGAGACCGCGGAGGACGCGCCGGTCTTCATCTGCTCGGACACGAGCGTCGCGCGCGACCGCATCGCGGCGACGGAGGTCGCGGACGTGATGCTCGAGCTGAGCGGCGCGGGCGCGGCGGTCCAGAAGGCGTAGCGCCGGGCGCGGCCTCGCGAATGCGCAGTTACGACGACCCCATCAGCGCAATCGCGATCTCGTGAACGACCCCGCCGCGAGTTCGCACTTGCGTTGATCCCATCGTCGTAACTGCGATCTCGCGCGGGCCGGGGCCCGCGAGTTCGCGATCCACGCACGCGCGCCGACCGGCGCAAGTCGTTCAGAGAACCGCGCCGCCTACGAGACCGGGACGCCCTCGGACACCGCGTGGTCGATGACCTCGGGGTCGAGGATGTGCTCGATCACCATCACGCCCGCCCCGATCACGCCGGCGCGGTCGCCGAGCTTGGAGGGCACGGTGGAGAGGTCGCGCGTGGCGAGCGGCAGCGAGCGGCGGAAGGTGACCTCGCGCACGCCCGCGAGCAGCTGCTCGTGGACCTCGGCCATGTCGCCGCCGATGACGACGACCGAGGGGTTGAAGAAGTTGACGGCGGCCGAGAGCACCTCGCCGAGCGACCGGCCGGCCTCGCGCACGACGCGCACGGCCATCGGCTCGCTGGCCCGCACCAGCCGGACCACATCACGCGAGTGCGACGCCTTGAGGCCGGCGTCGTTCAGACGGCTCGCCAGCGCCCGCCCCCCGGCGACCGCCTCCAGGCAGCCGATGTTCCCGCAGCG
>CBFGWL010000069.1:0-15766 GCA_965652565.1 uncultured bacterium | reverse complement strand
CCCCCCCCGCGTGGGGTAAACCCGGCCGGGACTCTACAGACGCAGACGGGCGGCGGCCCCCGGCCGCCGCCCACCCTCCGAAGCACGAGCCCGCTAGCGCCTGACGATCAGCATCGCCGCCGCGTTGCGCTTGCTTACGTCTGGGCCGTTCGCGACGAAGCGGATACGGGTCTTCTTGCCGCGCGCCTGGCGCTTGATCGCGAACTTGAACCGCACCGCGCTGCGGCTGCCGGCGGCTAGCTCGCCGAGGGTGCGGCACCGCTTCCCGATCAGGCGCACCCGGCGCTTCTGGTAGCGGGCACAGACCCGCACGCCCTCGGCCGCGACGTCGCCCGTGCTGCGCACGATCGCGCGGAACGCGGTGCGCTTGCGCTTCGCGGCAACCCGGCGCTTGGCCGGTTTCACCGCGAGCGCGATCTGCGGCGAGCCGAGGATCTCGAACTCGACCGACCTGGCCGCCTCCACGTTGCCGGCCACGTCGCGCGAGCGGTACTCGACGACGTGCTCGCCGACGCCGGAGACCGTGAGCTCACCGTCGAGCGGCTCCCACTCGCCGTCGTCGACGCGCACCTCGCTGGCCGCCACGCCGGAGACCTCGTCGCTTGCGGAGAGTGAGATCCGGACCTCACCGTCGTAGCTGGGCTGAGGCGCGGTGCCGTTGAGCTGCGCGGTCGTCTCGGGGGGCGAGGTGTCCACCTTGACGCTCACCGAGCGCGTCTCCTCGACGTTCCCCGCATTGTCGTGCGAGCGGTACTCGATCGTGTGCTCGCCGTCGAGCGCCAGCTGTAGCGGCTCGGTGTACGCGAGCCAGTTGTCGGAGCCGGCGACGCGGTACTCGGTCGCGGCAACACCGGAACCACCCTCGTCGGTTGCGTTCAGCGCGATCTCGACGGGCGAGACGTACCAGCCGTCGTCGCCGTCGGGCTCGGCCGGGGTGAGCTCGTGTGTCGTGGTCGGCGCCATCGTGTCCTCGCCGGGCTCATCGCAGACGTTGTCGGGCTCGAAGCGCACGTACGCGAAACGCGCCTCGATCGTCCCGTTGCCGCCGTACGGTCCGATGTAGACCGGTTCGCCGGGCTCGAAGACGGAGTTCATGTCGGCGGTGAACTGCAGGTCGTTCCACGCGCCGCCCTCGGCCGGATCCTCCAGGGCGTACGACCCGGTGATCGCGTCGCCGGTGCGCTCGACGCGCAGCCAGAACGTCGGCAGGTTCACCTCGGCGTTCGCCTCACCGACCCGCGGCCCGAGCGTGACCGTCCCGTCGATCTCATACATGAGCTCGAAGTACGTCGGGTTGTCGGGCGCCGGGTCGTCGGCGTTGCGCGTCTGCGTGAGCTTGATCCAGTGGTCGTCGTCCTGGAAGAGCTTGAAGCCCACCTGCGCGTAGTCGCTGTCCATGTTGCCCGTGTCGGAGTTCAGCCCGGGGGCGGTGATCTGCGCCTCCATCGTGAAGTCACCCTCGGGCAGCGGTTGACCCAGCAGGGCGATCGGCCCCTGCCGGACGTCGTTCAGGGAGTTGGCGCCCAGCGGCAGAACCAGATCGCCCTCGTCTACGTGCGGCGCGCCCTCGCCCTCGGCTGGCGTGGTCGGATGGAGGAAGCTCCACCGCTCTGTGTCCAGGCCGCCGCCCTCGAACTCATCCGAGAAGCAGGTCGGCGGCTCGCCGCACTCGAACCCGCGGTCGGGGGCGGAGCCCGCGTGGACGCGGAACCAGTCGAACTCCGCGCGGTTGCCGACGTTCCCCGCGTTCGACGAGAACGCCGTCAGGCCGATGCGCATCGGCTCGGAGAAGGGCGCGGCATGACTCGCCGAGCCGACGCGGATCCAGGTGCCACCGCCGTCGGCCGAGAACTCGCCGATCACCTGCGTGCCCGTGTAGCGGGCGCGGACGAGCGCCTCGTCGGGCAGCTGGCCGCCGGGTGCCGAGGTGATGCTCTGCGAGATCGGCGGGTCGACCGAGTTTTCCTGCGTGACGATGAACTCGAACCGCGGGTTGGACCCCGACTGGATCGCGATCAGCTTCGCGAACGTGTTCGGGTCCTCGCCCTTCCAGATCAGCAGGCCCGCCTGCTTGCCGCTCGCGTCCAGGCCGCTCGTGTCGAGCTTCGCCGTCACCGTCCACTCGCCCGCGGGCGCGTCCTGTAGGAGCGCGTCCTGTGCGAGCTGATCGTCGGAGATGAAGTCGCCGAAGGCGATCGGGATGCTGAGGCGCCCGTCGGCGACCTCGATGCCGCCGGAGTCGCGCAGCACGTCCCACTTGCCGTCGAGCGCGTCGCCGTCGAACTCGTCGCTCGCCGGCAGGCACGGCGGCGAGTCCCGGCCCTCGATCACGAAGGCGACCGAGTCGGTCGTTCCGACATGGCCGGCGCGATCGACCGCGCGGAACTCGAGTTCGTGCGCGCCGTTGCGGCTCACGGTGACCGAGGCCCGCGCTTCCTCGCCCGCCTCGATGCGGTGGCGGACCCACTCGCCCTGCTCGCCGTCGCTGGTCAGGCGCGTCTCGATGCGCGCGACGCCCGAGCCGGGCTCCTCGTCGCTCGCCTCGACCTCGACGGTGACCGGCTCGTCAAACGGCCCGTCGCCGGGGGGCGTGAGCTCGGCGCTCGCCGAGGGCGCGACGGTGTCGCGCTTGACCCGCAGCGTGCGGACGGGCTCTGTGTTGCCCGCGCCGTCCACCGAGCGGAAGCGGACCTCGGTCGTGCCGGAGCCGCCCACCTGGAACGGCTCGGAGTAGTCCTGCCACTCGCCGTCGCCGACGCGGTACTCGGTCGACTCGACGCCCGAGCCGTTCTCACCGTCGGTGGCGCTCAGCGCCACCTCGACCGGAGCGTCGGTCGTGTGCCAGCCGTTGCGGCCGTCGGGCGGCGGGTTCGTCTCCGCGCTCGTCACCGGATGGGCGAGATCCACGGCGTCCGAGCAGACCCGGAAGTGCTCGAAGGTCACCGAGCCGTCCGGGTTGTTCTCGCCGCGGTGCACCCCCACGCCGATCATCAGCGGCTCGTCGTCGGCGGGCAGGGTGAACGGCGTGCGGAACTGCTTCCACTGGTGGCCGTCGAGCGAGTAGTAGGTGCGGATCGTCTGCTCCTCGCCGCCCGTCGATGTCATGCGCAGGTGGACCGTGTCGGGGATCAGGCCCTCGATGAACCCGGCGTTCGCGTTGCCGAGCCCGCTCGTGCTGCCGTCGACCACGGCGTAGCGCTCGACCCACCAGGACGGCTGCGAGGGCGCGTTCGGGTCGGTCGTGCGGGCGTTGGCGACGATCTTCGCGAACGTGTTCTCCTCGGCCGGCGGCCCCTCCGAGCGCCAGAGCATCAGGCCCGCCTGGTTGCTCTGCTCCTTCGCCTCGGAGAGATCCATCTGCGTCGTCGCGGTCCACGGCCCCTCCGGCGCCGGGCGCAGGAACAGGTTCGTCGACGTCTGCGTGCTCGACGTCATGTCCTTGTTGCCGTCGAACTGGATCGTCAGCCCACCGTCGGCGAGCGACCAGCGCTCCGGGACCTCGCGGCGGATCGTCCAGCCCTCGTCGAGCGGGCCGTCGAACTCGTCGCTCGCAGCCGGGTCGACGCAGGCGTCCTGGTCGTAGCCCACCAACAGGTCATAAAGCTCCGTCTGGTCCATCACGCCGCTGACGTTGGCGGCCTGCGGGCCCTTGGCGGCGATCGGCACCTCGACGCCGGTGTGCCACTGGCCGGTGCCCTCCGAGGAGCTGTAGCCGACGCTCATCGGGCTGCCGTCGGCGGTCTGCACCGTCGCGTAGCGGCGCGCCTCGCCGGGGCGCACGATCTGCGTGGCGTGGCCGTGGTCGGAGGTGACCACGACCAGCGTGTCGGGGTTCTGCTCCTGGTAGTCGAGCATCACCTCGAGGGCGCGGTCGGCCTCGAGCACCTGGCCGAGCGAGCCGCAGACGTCGGACTCGTGCGCGCGCTTGTCGGTCGAGGCGCTCTCGACCTGCATGAAGAAGCCGTTGGGGTTGTCGACGAGCTCGAGCGCCTTCGAGGTCATCTCGGCGAGCGTCGGCTGCTCGCCGCGGTCCTGGGGCGCGCAGCGGTAGTTGTTCGAGCCGGCGCCGCCGGTCTCGGCGACGAGCGGCTGGTAGCGCGTCGTCATGTAGCCGTCGGCGAACAGGCCGAGCACCGGGCCGTCGTCGAGCGAGTCGACCTGCTCGAGCTCGTCGGCGGTCGCGATGTCGCCGTCGCCGACGTCCTGGTAGCCGAGCTCATTCGTCGCGTAGTCGAGCACGCTCGGCCCGGCGTCGGTGGCCTGCGCGAAGCGCCGGAAGCCGCCGCCCAGGATCACGTCGATGCCGTTGTCGACCATCTGCTCGGCGATCGAGCCCTTGCCGCCGTTCTGCTTGCGGGCGTCGGGGCAGTCGCCCATGTCCTGCGGGCCCTGGCAGGAGCGGTTGTTGATCGAGGCGCCCATCGCCGCGGGCGTCGCGTCGGTGACGTCGACGTCGCTGATGTTGGCGGTGAGCTTGCCCTGCCGCTTGTGGCGGAGCATCACCGACTCGAGGTCCTGGCCGGGCACCGAGAGGCCGCTGCTGGGGCCCTGTGAGATACGGCCCTCGAGCGTCTTTTGCCCGGTCGCCCACGCGCTCGCCGTGGCCGCCGAGTCGTTGACGTAGTTGATGCCGTAGTTGGGGCCCGAGCCGGGCAGCAGGCCGTGCGTGGTGACCACGCCGCGGAAGGGCAGCTCGTCGAGCAAGAAGCGCCCGTCGGCGCCCAGCTCGTAGTTGCGGGCGGCGGTCAGCAGCTGCTCGTCGAAGCCGTCGAGGAGCAGGACGATGGTGTTGCGGGGCTTCGAGGGGTTGACCTCGGCCTCGGTCTCCTCGGTCCGCTCGGCCGGATCGTCGGGCTCGTAGCCCACCAACAGGTCATAAAGCTCCGTCTGGTCCATCACGCCGCTGACGTTGGCGGCCTGCGGGCCCTTGGCGGCGATCGGCACCTCGACGCCGGTGTGCCACTGGCCGGTGCCCTCCGAGGAGCTGTAGCCGACGCTCATCGGGCTGCCGTCGGCGGTCTGCACCGTCGCGTAGCGGCGCGCCTCGCCGGGGCGCACGATCTGCGTGGCGTGGCCGTGGTCGGAGGTGACCACGACCAGCGTGTCGGGGTTCTGCTCCTGGTAGTCGAGCATCACCTCGAGGGCGCGGTCGGCCTCGAGCACCTGGCCGAGCGAGCCGCAGACGTCGGACTCGTGCGCGCGCTTGTCGGTCGAGGCGCTCTCGACCTGCATGAAGAAGCCGTTGGGGTTGTCGACGAGCTCGAGCGCCTTCGAGGTCATCTCGGCGAGCGTCGGCTGCTCGCCGCGGTCCTGGGGCGCGCAGCGGTAGTTGTTCGAGCCGGCGCCGCCGGTCTCGGCGACGAGCGGCTGGTAGCGCGTCGTCATGTAGCCGTCGGCGAACAGGCCGAGCACCGGGCCGTCGTCGAGCGAGTCGACCTGCTCGAGCTCGTCGGCGGTCGCGATGTCGCCGTCGCCGACGTCCTGGTAGCCGAGCTCATTCGTCGCGTAGTCGAGCACGCTCGGCCCGGCGTCGGTGGCCTGCGCGAAGCGCCGGAAGCCGCCGCCCAGGATCACGTCGATGCCGTTGTCGACCATCTGCTCGGCGATCGAGCCCTTGCCGCCGTTCTGCTTGCGGGCGTCGGGGCAGTCGCCCATGTCCTGCGGGCCCTGGCAGGAGCGGTTGTTGATCGAGGCGCCCATCGCCGCGGGCGTCGCGTCGGTGACGTCGACGTCGCTGATGTTGGCGGTGAGCTTGCCCTGCCGCTTGTGGCGGAGCATCACCGACTCGAGGTCCTGGCCGGGCACCGAGAGGCCGCTGCTGGGGCCCTGTGAGATACGGCCCTCGAGCGTCTTTTGCCCGGTCGCCCACGCGCTCGCCGTGGCCGCCGAGTCGTTGACGTAGTTGATGCCGTAGTTGGGGCCCGAGCCGGGCAGCAGGCCGTGCGTGGTGACCACGCCGCGGAAGGGCAGCTCGTCGAGCAAGAAGCGCCCGTCGGCGCCCAGCTCGTAGTTGCGGGCGGCGGTCAGCAGCTGCTCGTCGAAGCCGTCGAGGAGCAGGACGATGGTGTTGCGGGGTGCGTTCGAGTCGAACTCCCCCGTAAGGCGATCCGCGGGCGTACTGCGCGGGACGATCGGCCCCCCGGCGTCGCCGGGAGCCGCGGCCGCGGCGACGACCGCGACGGAACCGATTGCACCCAGAGTGATCGCAAGCGCGATCGCGAGCCCCCGCACGCGCGCGCGCGCCGTTGCCGGCTTTCCCATCCTCTTTCCTCCTGTCCGAGGCCGCGGGGCCCCGTCTCAACCCAGTGCGGGCGACCGTATCACTTGCTCCAGCGGTTTGCACGAAGTCGTCCAGTCGGCGCTTGAAGTCCCGCGCAAAGCAGCGCCGGATCCAGAAGCCGAGGCAGTTCTCGGGCTAGCGCTTGCGAGCTATGAAGACCCGGTGACCCGGCACGAATGGGCGCGCCCCGTAGGCGCGGCGGACGCGCACCGCGAAGCCCGCCTCGCGCAGCAGCGCCGCCGTCTCGCCCGCGGGTCGCAGCCGCAGCCGGTGGGTCTCGACGCTGCGCCGGTAGGTGGCGCCGCCCGCGATCCGCCGGAACGTCTCGATCGAGCGCTCCACCTCTCCCCCGCGTTCGCGCGCACGCGTGAGGATCGCCCAGTCGGGACCGGTGCGAAAGCGCTCGAGCTCACCGCCGGGGACGCGGCCGGGCACGGCTAGGTCGAAGACGAACAGGCCGCCGACGGGCAGTGCGTCGCGCACGCGCCGCAGGAACGCACGCCACTCGGCCTTCGTGCCCTTGGCCGCGCCCACGTAGCCGAGCACCTCGCCGAGCGCGATCACGGCCGCGCACGAGGGGATCTGCGCCTCGTGCCAGGAGCCCACCCGAAAGCGCGCCCGGGGAGCGCGCGAGCGCGCGAGTTCGACCATCGCGCGCGACTGGTCGATGCCCAGGACGTCGTAGCCCGCCTGGTCCAGCTCGGCCGCGGTCTCGCCACTCCCCGAGCCCAGCTCCACCACGAGCCCCGAGTCGATGCCCGCGGCGCGCAGCATGCCGATCACGCTCGGCGTCGCCTCGCGCGCGAAGTCCAGGAATCCAGCGGCGTGGATGTAGGCGAGATCGCGGCGGTAGTCGCTCACTGGCGCGCCACGCTACCCGAATCCGCGTCGCCCGCGACCGCGCGATTTCGTGGGATCAACCGGCGAAATGACGAAGTCGCGTACGGACCGCCCACGAGTTCAGGATTTCGTGGGATCAACCGGCGAAATCGCGAAGTCGCGTGGTCAGCCGGCGGCCGCGACGTAGACCAGGAAGGCCGCGAAGAGCCCCGCCCAGATGCCGATCGCAGGCCAGCGGAAGCGCCCGACGCGGTGCATCGCGAAGTAGGCGGTGATCCCGCCGAGCAGACCGAGCGCGCCGGAGAGGATCGCGAACTTGTCGAGGTCCCAGTGCGTGAGCGCGAGGCCGAAGGCGATCGGGATCGTCGACTGGAAGACCATCGCGCCGGTGATGTTGCCGAGCGCGAGCGAGTCCTTGCCCTCGCGGACCCAGAAGAAGCTGTTCGCCTTCTCCGGAAGCTCCGTGGCGAGCGGCGCGAGGATGAGCGAGAGCACCAGCGGGTCCACCCCCACGTCCTCGGCGAAGTGCAGGAGCTCCTCGACGAAGAGGTGCGCGCCGCCCACGATCGCAGCCAAGCCGACGAGCAGCTGGATCACGATCAGGCGGCCCGCCGGGTTCGTGCGGTCGCCGAGGCGATCCATGATGAGCGGCCCGATCTCCTCGACGTCCTGCACCTCGCCCCCGCCGAGCAGCGTGCGGCGCACGTAGTAGCCGTAGGCGACGAGGAAGACGAGCACGAGCGGGATCTGCGCCGCGGTAGGCACGTCGATCGCACCGACGAACACCCCGAGCCCGAAGAAGATCAGGAAGAAGATCAGGTCGCGCTCGAGGGTCGGCGCGTGCGCGCGCAGCTTGGTCCCCTGCGTGCGGCGCTTGCGGTAGAGCAGCGCGGAGAGCCCCACGAGCGCCATCGCGATCGTCGCCAGCAGGAACGGAGCGCCGATGATCGCGCCGATCGCGACGTCCTCGGAGCCCTCCGCCCCGCCGATGATCGCGACGATCGGGATCAGCGTCTCCGGCATCGCCGTGCCCACCGCCGCGAGCAGCGAGCCGACGGCGCCCTGACCGAGAGCGAGCCGATGGCCAGCCCACTCGACCGCGTTGGTGAAGGTCAGCGCGCCCGCCAGGATGACGGCGAAGCTCGCCATGAGAAGAAGGAATCCGCCCACGTCCGGCTACCGCTTCCCCTGATCAGGCATAGAGGAACACCAAGGCCAACACGACGTACACGGCGAGAAGCTGTAACCCCTCGAACCAGTTCGACTCCCCCTCCTGCGTGACGTAGGCGCCGATCAGCACGGCGATCAGCACCGCGCCCAGCTCGAAGCCGTTGAAGACGAGCGGCATCGGGTTGGGGCCGATCGCGAACGAGAGCAGGACGAGGATCGGCGCGACGAAGAGCGCGATCTGCGCGGCCGAGCCGACCGCGATGTTCACGGCGAGGTCCATCTTGTCCTTGCGCGCGACGAGCACGGCCACCCAGTGCTCGGCCGCGTTGCCAACCACGGCGACCACGATCACGCCCACGAAGAACTCGGAGATGCCGATCGACTCCGACGCCTCCGAGATCGAGCCGACGAGGATCTCGGAGACCAAGCCGACGGCCGCGCCGGCGATCGCCAGCATCACGACGGCGCGCTTCACCGACCACCCGTAGGTGGCGTGATGCCCGGCCTCCTCCCCGCCGTGCGCAACCGGGTTGAAGAGGTCCTTGTGGGTGCGCATCGAGAAGATCAGCCCGCCGACGTAGGTGATGCCGAGCACGATCGCGACGCCGATCGAGAGCTCCTCCAGATCCGACCCGTAGTCGTGGATCACCTCCTCCACCCCGGGCAGGCCGCCGCCCTGGATGAGCGCGTAGATCGCGGGCATGATCAGCGCGGCGACGGCGAGGAAGAGCATGGCCGCCTGCGCGGTTGCCGCCGTGCGGTTGAACGTCTGCCGGGCGCGGCCGAGGCCGCCGACGAACATCGCCAGCCCCAGCACCAGCAGCAGGTTTCCGAGGATCGAGCCGATGATGGAGGCCTTCACGACCTCCTGCAGGCCCTCGGCAAGCAGGAAGATCGCGATGATCAGCTCGGCGGCGTTGCCGAACGTGACGTTGAGAAAGCCGCCGATCCCGGGCCCCGAGCGCGCCGCGAGCTCCTCGGTCGCCAGCCCCATGAGCGCGGCCGTCGGGATGATCCCGAGCGCCGCCGAGACGAAGATCAGGACGGCGTCCGCGTGGAAGACGAACTCCAGCAGGACGGCGACCAGGATGAAGGGCGTAAGCAGATAGGGCCAACCCTGGGCTGAGAGCAGAAAGCGCATCGGGGGCCGGAAAACCTACTCGACAAAAGACGAGGACCCCGGCGTAGGCCGGGGTCCTCTCAAACGCGGAATCCGCCGAGCTGCTACTGCGTGAGGCAGGCCTCGATCTCGTCCGGATCCTGGCCGGCCTTCTGGAGGCAGTCGGCGATCGCCTCGGGCGAGCCGGCCGGAGCGGCGCCGTTGTTGTTCTTGCCGCTACCGCCATTGCCGCTGTCGGCGCCGGGGCCGGAGTCGTCAGCGGCGCCCGCATCGTCCGCGGACCCGGAATCGTCCATGCCACCGAGATCCGGAAGGCCCGCCCCGGAGCCAAGGCCCAGGCCGAAGAGGCCGAGCGAGCCGCTCACCTTGTCGATCAGCTCCTGCATCGGACGCGCACCCTTCGGCGCCTCGATCGTCTGCGGCTCGTTGACCTCGCTCAGCGTCACGGAGACCGAGAAGTTGAGCGACTCCGCACCCGAGGATTGCGCCTCCTCGGGCAGGTCCATGTCCAGACCCATCTCCATGCGGCGCATCAGGTTGTCCTCGGTGCCGATGTACATGTCGAAATCGATCGGGTCCAGATCACCAAGGTCGAGGCCCGGCACCGGGCGACCCTGCTGCTCGGCGAGCGTTTCGATGCCCTCGGGGCTGAGCTTGCCGGACACGTGCGTCGTCTCGACGCCCTCGATTTCCTCGGTCCCCTCGTTCTTGAGGTCCTCGAGGCTGTCGATGAACTCGTCGGCCTCGGCCTCCTCGACCTGCGGGCTCGTGCTCGCCGAGAGCACGTCGCCGAGCCCCGGTGCGAACTGCTCGAACGTCTGCTCGTCGGCGACGTAGGTCTCGCCGTCCCACTCGACGAAGAGCTTCTCGTCGACGATCGTCACGCCCCCTTCGAGCGAGACCTCGTCGCCACCCCCGGTGAGCGCGGCGAGGCCCGGGATGTCGGCCTCGACGTTCACATCGAGGTCGGTCGACCCGATGCCCTTGTTCTCACTCTGGCTGGGACCGGTGACGCTCAGGCTGAAGGTGCCGCCCTGGTCGCCTTCGATCTCGCCGTCCACGCTCACGTCGACGACGGCGCTCTTCATCTCCTGGGAACCGCTCAGCGCGGTCCGCAGAAGCTCGGCGGGGTCCTCGTCGCCACCGCCGCCGTTGTCGTCGCCGCCACAGGCGGTCAGGGCAACGGCGAGCGCAAGCAGCGCAGCGAGGAGCGGAATTCGGCTCAATTGCAAAACGTTTCGTCCTTTCGGGCTGAGGGGGAAGACCGCGACGCAGACTAGCGAGGCTGGTCGTCCCCGCCGCGCACCCCGCCCCCCGGCGATACGCTGCGGCGGCTTCCCGTGGCGCGCCCCCGCACCATCCTCTACACCGGCAAGGGCGGCGTCGGCAAGACCTCAGTCGCCGCCTCCTCCGCCCTGCGCTGCGCCCGTCAGGGCCTGCGGACGATCGTGCTTTCCACCGATCCCGCACACAGCCTCTCGGACTCGCTGGACGCCCAGCTCGAGGCCGAGCCGACGCCGGTCGCGGACAACCTCTGGGGACAGGAGGTCCAGGCCCAACGCGAGATGGAGGCCCATTGGGCCGAGATGCGCCGCTGGCTCGGGCAGGTCCTCGTCGACCGCGGGGTGATGGACATCGCCGCGGAGGAGCTCACCGTCCCCCCGGGCATGGACGAGCTCTTCAGCCTTCTGCAGATCAAGCGCCACACGGAGTCGGGCGACTTCGACGTGATCATCGTCGATTGCGCCCCCACCGGGGAGACGCTGCGACTGCTCTCGTTCCCCGAGATCGCGCAGTGGTGGCTCGAGAAGGTCTTCCCGCTGGAGGGACGGATGCTGGCGGCCGCGCGCCCGTTCGCGAAGTCGTTCCTCGACCTCGACCTCCCCGGTGCGGACGCGCTCGACGAGGTGCACCGGCTCGTGCGCAGCCTGATCGCGATGAACGAGATCCTTCGCGATCGCGAGCACGCATCGATCCGCCTCGTGATGAACCCCGACCGCATGGTGATCCGCGAGGCGCAGCGCACGTTCACCTACTTGAACCTCTACGGCTATCTGACCGACGCCGTGGTCGTGAACCGCATCTTCCCCGCCGAGCTTGAGGCCGGCTACTTCGGCGACTGGCGCCGCCTGCAGGCCGAGCGCCTGCGCGAGGTCGAGCACGGCTTCGCCCCGGTGCCCCTGCTGCGCGCCCGCTATTTCCCGGCCGAGGTGGTCGGCGCCGAGATGCTCGAGCGCCTCGGCGACGAGCTCTTCGGGGAGCGCTCGCCCGCAGACGTCATGCACGCCGAGCTCGCGCGGGAGATCACCGCGCAGCCGGACGGCACGGCGCGCGTGCGCATCCGCGTGCCGTTCGCAGAGCGCTCGGAGATCTCGCTCAAGAAGGTCGGCGCCGAGCTCGTCGTCTCAGCGGGGCGCGAGCGCCGAACTATCATCCTCCCGCCCGCACTCGCCCGCCGCGACCCGTCCGGAGCGAAGCTCGAAGACGGCTCGCTGGAGGTCTCGTTCGCCGATGTCGGACCCCGATCCGCACAACCCTGAGCCCGACCCCGAGCCGGGCGACGCCCACGCCTTCGGCGGCTACGCGAGCCTGCGGGAAGCCCTCGGCGGCGAGACCCGCTGCCTCGAGTTCTGCCCGATCTGCCGCGCGGCCGACGTGCTGCGCGCCAGCGCGACGCCGGAGATGCGCGAGCAGTGGCACGGCGTGCAGCGCGAGGCGCTCATGACGCTGCGCGCCGCGATCGACCACTACCTGGACCGGCTCGACTCGGACGACGAGGACCCCGGGCCGCGCGTTCAGGACATCCCGATCGACTGAGCGGCGGCGCGCTTGCGATCCGTGACGTAGCGCACACGCCGGGCGCCGCGGCCACGTAACCTTCGTTACATGGGCGGCGTCTGCGCGAGCTGCGGCACGACGAACCCAGAGCGGGCGCGCTTCTGCATGCAGTGCGGCGCCCCGCTGGAGGCCAACTGCCCGAGCTGCGGCGCCGAGAACCCGCCAGGCGCGCGCTTCTGCATCGACTGCGGAGCCCGCCTCGTGCCGGAGTCCGCGCCCCAGGCGACGCCGGCCTCCGCCCCACCGCCCGAGGAACGCCGCACGGCGACCGTGCTCTTCGCCGATCTCTCGGGGTACACGGCCGTCGCCGAGCGGATGGACCCTGAGGCGCTCAAGTCGCTCGTCGACCGCGCCCTGCGCCGGCTCGGCGAGGAGGTCGTGCGCTTCGGCGGCAGCGTCGACAAGTTCATCGGCGACAACGTGATGGCGGTCTTCGGCGCGCCGGTCGCGCACGAGGACGATCCCGAGCGCGCCGTGCGGGCGGGCCTCGCCATGCAGGCCGCGATGCCCGAGATCAACGCGCGGATCGCGGCGGACGCGGACGTCGAGTTCGCCCTGCGGGTCGGAGTCAACTCCGGCGAGGTGCTCGCCGGGCAGGTGGGCGACCGCTACACCGTCATCGGCGATCCGGTGAACGTCGCCGCGCGCCTGCAGGCCGCGGCGCGGCCCGGCTCGGTGACCGTCGGCGAGGCCACCCACCGCCTGACCCAAGGCGCGATCGAGTACAGCGAGCTCGCGCCGCTCACGCTCAAGGGCAAGTCCGAGCCCGTCGCCGCTTGGGAGGCGGTTCGGGTCGCCAGCAGGCCGCGCGCGACCCGCGCCGAGACGCCGCTCATCGGCCGCGACGACGAGTCCGAGCTGCTCGTCTCACTGTATGAGCGCGTCGTGCGCGAGGGTCGCCCACACCTCGTCACCGTGGTCGGCCAGGCGGGGGTCGGCAAGAGCCGGCTGCTGCGGGAGGTGGCCGCGCGGCTCAGCGAGCACGACCAGGCGCCGCTCGTGCGCGTCGGCCGCTGCCCCGCCTATGGGTCGGGGCTCGCCTTCTGGGCGCTCGGTGAGATCGTGCGCGAGCAGTTCGAGATCGTCGACACCGACGCCGCCGACGTCGCCTGGCGCAAGCTGCGCGAGGGCGTGGCCTCCCTGCTCGTGGAGGCCGACCCGGAGCCAGGAACCGCCGAGCACATCGCGGGCACCATCGCGCGCGCCTTCGGCGTGGAGCCGCCCGCCGAGTTCGGCGCCGCTGATGAGGACCCGCAGGCCAACCGGGCGCGGCTGTTCTCGGCCGTGCGGGCGCTCACCGAGGGCGCCGCGCAGATGCACCCGCTCGTCATCGCGATCGAGGACATTCACTGGGCCGACGAGGGCATGCTCGATCTGATCGAGCACCTGGCGCGCTGGACGCAGGGCCCGGCGCTCTTCATCTGCATGGCGCGCGACGAGCTGCTCGACCGCCGCCCGTCATGGGGAGGCGGGCGCCGCAACACGACGACGCTCGCGCTCGAGCCGCTCGCCAGGGAGGACGCCCGCCGTCTCGTCGCGTCGCTCATCGAAGGAGGCGGAAACGGCGCCGGCGGCCTCGACCCGGCCACGGTGGCGCAGGTAGCCGAGCGCTCCGGCGGCAATCCCCTGTTCGCCGAGGAGATGGTGAACCGCATCCTCGAGGGCGGCGGCGCGGGGGCGCCGCTTCCCGAGACGGTGCACGCCGTCCTCGCCGCGCGCCTCGACGCACTGCCGGACCCCGAGCGCCGCCTGCTCCAGCACGCCGCGGTAGTCGGCCAGCGCTTCTGGCCGGGAGCGGTGGCCGCCGCCGTGGGCGACCCCGACGAGCTCGAGCGCGCGATCGGCGGGCTCGTCGACAAGGACTTGATCGTGCCGAGCGAGGGCAGCCGCCTCGCGGGCGAGAGCGAGTACGCGTTCAAGCACGTTCTGATCCGCGACGTCGCCTACTCCACCCTCCCGAAGGCCGTGCGGGCCCGCAAGCACGCGGAGGTCGGAGAGTTCATCGAGCGCCGCGCCGCCGACCGCTCCGAGGGCGTGGTCGGCATGGTCGCCGAGCACCTGGCGCGGGCCGCCTCGGTCGGCACCGACGCGCGCCTCGCTGAGGCCGAGCTCGACGGGATCCACGATCGCGCCCACCGCGCGCTCGAGGCGGCCGGCGACGCCGCCGCCGGGCTCTACTCGAACAACGAGGCGTTCGGCCACTACGAGACCGCGCTGAGCCTGGACGGCGAGCACTGCGCGCACCCCGACGTGCGCGCTCGGATCGCCGAGAAGCTCGGAGACGTGGCGCTGCGCCTCGGGCGGATCGACCGGGCGGTCGAGCTCTGGGAGGAGTGCCTGGACTACCACCGCGGGCAGGAGGACCTGGCGAGGGTCGGCGACCTACACCGCAAGATCGGCGCCGGCCTGTGGCACAAGGGCGATCGCGAGGGCTCGGTCGCGCACTACCAGCGCGGCATCAACATGCTCAAGGACGGCCCGCCCTCGATCGAGCTCGTGCGCCTCTACGAGGAGGCGGCGACCCTCTACATGCATACGGGCCAGAACATGGTCGCGATCTACACGTCGGAGAAGGCGCTGCGCCTCGCGGAGCGCCTCGGCGAGTCCGCGGCGGCGTCGCGAGCGCACGGGATCTTCGGGCGCGTGTTCGGCCGCATCGGCGACCTCGCGCAGGCGCGCTCGAACCTGGAGCGCTCGGTCGAGCTCGCGCGCGAGTCAGAGCCCGCGGAGGCGGTTCGCGCGCTGCTCGCCCTCGGCTACCACCTGGAGACCTCCGAGGCCGACTACGACGCGGCGGCAGCGGCCTACAACGAGGCGCTCGAAATCGCCGAGCGGATGGGCGACGTGCCGTCACAGGTGGAGCTGCACGGCTCGCTCGCGATGCTCGCGCTGCACCGCTCGCAATGGGAGGCGGTCGAGGCTGGCGCGGAACGCTCCGCGGAGCTGATCGAGCGCGAGGGGCTGACCGGCAAGCTGTGCTTCCCGAACCTGCTGCGCGGTGCGCTCGCCTGGCGCGACGGCGACCTGGACGCCGCCACGCGCAGCCTGCGCCGCGCCGCGATGCTCGCTGACGAGGCCGGGCGCTCCGAGGTCGCCTTCGCCGCGCTGCGCTGGCTCGTGACGGTCCTCGGCGATCGCTCCGACTACGCCGACGCCGATCAGGCGCTGGCGATGGCGCTCGACATCTGCGAGCGGGCGGGCCTGGTGGCGCAGTCGGTGGAGGCGACCGCCGCGCGCGCCATCAACTTCGCGCTGTGGGGGCGCCGCGAGCAGGCCGAGGCGCTTGCGGACGAGGCGCGCAGCGTCGCGCAGCGCGTCCCCTACCCGGTCGGCGAGGTCAGCGCGCTCGAGGCGCGCGGCGCCGTCGCCCGCGATCCCGAGGCGCTCGAGCGGGCGCGCGCGGAGTGGGCGCGGCTCGGCCGGCCGCGCGACCCCCCAAGCCGCGAGCGGGAGAACCCCGCGCGCACCCCCCAAGCGACTACCAACAAAAAGGAAACCCCCAGGAAACCCACCAACAC
>CBFGWL010000068.1:0-16097 GCA_965652565.1 uncultured bacterium | reverse complement strand
CCCTCCCGCGAACCCGCGATCTCGTCACATAAGGGAGCGAGATCACAGGTTCGATCGCAAACCAAGAGTCGAACCTGCGATCCCATCACCCGCACGCCCGCCCCAGCGACGTTCAGCCCTCATCGCCGGAAATCGAACACGTGGGCTGAACGTCGGGACCGCCGCCGGCGTTTCGCGCGACGTTCAGCCCTGGTCGTCGCTTTTCGACCACCTGGGCTGAACCTACGTGCCTCCGGCCGCGCCCCGCGCCCCGTTCAGCCCTGGCCGCCGGATATCGACTTCGTGGGCTGAACGTCGGGGCCGCCACCGGCGTTCCGCGCCACGTTCAGCCGTGGTCGCCGAATAACGACTACGTGGGCTGAACCTCGGGGTTGCCGGGCGGCACGGCGCGTGCCGTGCGCCTCAAGGCGCGCGCCGTGTGCCGAGATCCATGCGAGAGACGCTGCGGACCCGCGCCCCCGCAGACCTCTCTCCCTCTTACTTGCCCATCAACCCGGCCCGCGCTCGCGCGTAGCGCCCCGGCCCCGCCGCCACCACGGCCGGGGCCACGCACAACCCGGCCCGAGCCCGCGCGGCACGCTCCGGCGCCACCACCACCCCGACCTCGCCACCACCTCCGACTTCGCGATTTCGTGGGATCAACCAACAAGATCACGAAGTCGCGAGATCGCACGCCGCGAGTTCGCGATTGTGTGGGATCAACCAACACAATCGTGATCTCGTGGCGGCGTGGGCCGCGACTCCCCGGCCCACCCCGGAACAGACGAGCGTACGTGATAACGTACAGCGCCAACGATGGCTGTAGCGACGGAAAACGGCGCGGTCGGGGCGCGGGTGCGCTCGCTGCGCGAGTCGATGGGGTATTCCCTGCGCGACCTCGCGGAGCGCAGCGGCGTCTCGGCGCCGATGCTCTCCCAGGTGGAGCGCGGCGAGACGAGCCCGACGCTTGCGGTGGCCGGCCGCATCGCTGCCGGCCTCGATCTCACGCTCTCGCAGCTCCTGCGCCTCGACGAGACGCATCACGTCGTCGTCGTGCGTGCGGGGGAGGGGCGCTCGCGCGAGCGCGACGGGCACCGCACCGAGGAGCTCACGCCCCCGCTGCCCGGGCAGCGGGCGGACGTCTCGCGCCACCTGCTGGCCGCGGGCGCGAGTACCGGCGGCGCCGACGACCCGCCGATCCACGAGCCGGGCGCGCGCGAGACGGCGATCGTGCTCGCAGGCGAGCTCACGCTCGTCATCGACGGGAACGCCCGGACCCTCGCGGCCGGCGACAGCGTCACGTTCGACGCCGACCTGCCGCATCACTTCGAGAATCGCACCGACGAACCGGCTGAGTTCATCGCGGTCGTAGCCGCTGGGCTCCGCCGCAGTTAGGGAGACGCCAATGCCAAAGACGATGTTCGACAAGATCTGGGAGGCCCACGAGGTAACCGAGGGGTTGATCTACATCGACCTCCACCTCGTGCACGAGGTCACCTCGCCGCAGGCATTCGAGGGCCTGCGCCTCGCGGGCCGCAAGGTGCGTCGCCCCGACAAGACGGTGGCGACGGCCGACCACAACGTGCCCACCGACGGCACCCCCGCCGCGCGGCTGATCGCCGACGCGCTCTCGCGCAAGCAGGTGGAGGCGCTCGAGCGCAACTGCGAGGAGTTCGGCATTCCGCTGTTCTCGATTGGCTCCGACCATCAGGGCATCGTCCACGTGATCGGCCCCGAGCTGGGCCTCACCCAGCCGGGCATGACGATCGTCTGCGGCGACTCGCACACCTCCACGCACGGCGCCTTCGGCGCGCTCGCCTTCGGCATCGGTACCTCGGAGGTCGAACACGTGCTGGCCACCCAGACGCTCGGCCAGCGGCGCCCGAAGACGATGCGAATCAACTACTCGGGCGAGCTCGGCTACGGCGTCACCGCGAAGGACCTGATCCTGGCGACGATCGGCCGCCTCGGCACCGGGGGAATGGTTGGCCATGCGGTCGAGTACGCGGGTGAGACGATTCGCGGGCTCACGATGGAGAACCGCATGACGATCTGCAACATGACCATCGAGGGCGGCGGCCGCGCCGGCATGATCGCCCCGGACGAGAAGACTTTCGAGTGGGTGAAGGGCCGTCCGGCCGCGCCCAAGGGCGCGGACTGGGACGCCGCCGTGGCTCGCTGGCGCGAGCTCCCCACCGATGAGGGGGCCACGTTCGACACCGAGGTCGACATCGACGCGAGTGACCTCTCGCCGATGGTCACCTGGGGCACTACCCCGGGTCAGGTGGTCGAGGTGACGGGCCGCGTCCCCGAGCCGCGCGACGAGACCGAGGAGCGCGCCCTGCGCTACATGGACCTGAAGCCGGGCACGCCGATGCGCGACATCCCGCTGGAGCGCGTCTTCATCGGCTCGTGCACGAACTCGCGCGTGCAGGACCTGCGCGAGGCGGCCGCCATGCTCGACGGTCAGAAGATCGCCAACGGCATCAAGGGCATGGTCGTCCCGGGCTCCGCGCAGGTGAAGGCGCAGGCCGAGGAGGAGGGCCTGGACGAGGTCTTCCGCTCCGCCGGTTTCGACTGGCGCTCGGCGGGCTGCTCGATGTGCCTGGGCATGAACCCGGACATCCTGAGCCCCGGAGAGCGCTGCGCCTCGACCTCGAACCGCAACTTCGAGGGCCGCCAGGGCAAGGGCGGGCGCACCCACCTCGTCAGCCCCAAGATGGCCGCCGCGGCCGCCATCGAGGGCCACTTCGTCGACATCCGCGATTGGAGCTAACCCATGGAACCCGTCAACACCATCGAGGGCCCGGTGTCGGTGCTGGATCGCGCCGACGTCGACACCGACCAGATCATCCCCAAGCAGTTCCTCAAGAGGATCGAGCGCACCGGCTTCGGTGAGTTCCTCTTCTACGACTGGCTGCGCGACGGCGAGATCGAGCTCGAGCCGAACCCGATCCTCGTGACCGGGCCGAACTTCGGCTGCGGCTCCTCGCGCGAGCACGCCCCGTGGGCGCTTCAGGACTTCGGCTTCGACGCGATCATCGCGCCGTCGTTCGCGGACATCTTCTACGGGAACTGCACGAAGATCGGCCTGCTCCCGGTCGAGCTCCCCGAGGAGACCTGCAAGGCCATCGCGGCGGCCGGCTCGGCGCGCGTCGATCTCGAGTCGCAGACGGTGCGCTGGGGCGACCAGGAGGCGGAGTTCGAGATCGACCCCGAGGTCAAGCACCGCCTGCTCAACGGGCTCGACGACATCGGCCTCACCCTGCAGAACGTCGAGGCGATCGACGCGTACGAGTCATCCGACCGCCTGTATCGCGGCCCCGTGACCACCGCATTGGCGGGATGATCGTGGCCGAGCGCACGGTCGAGTGGGACGCGGCCACCTACGACCGGCTTGCCGATCCACAGGAGGAATGGGGCCGCGAGGTCATGGCGCGGCTCACGCTGGACGGCGACGAGGCGGTGCTCGACGCCGGCTGCGGGTCGGGCCGCCTCACCGGCCTGGTCGCCGAGCGCGTGCCGCGGGGCAAGGTGCTCGGCGTCGATGCCTCGGAGGCGATGATCGAGCGCGCCCGTGAGAACCTCGCGGGCTTCGGCGCGCGGGTCGAGCTGCGGGTGGGGGATCTCACCGAGCTCGAGCTCGGTGAGCCCGTGGACGCCATCTTCTCGAACGCGACCTTCCACTGGATCCTCGACCACAACCGCCTCTTCGGGCGGCTCTTTGCCGCCCTGCGGCCCGGTGGGCAGCTCGAGGCGCAGTGCGGGGGCGAGGGCAACGTCGCCGAGTGGATCAGGGCGATCGAGGCGGCGGAAGGGGACGAGCGCTTCGCGGCGTACCTCCGCGGTATGCCTGCCACCTACAACTTCGCCTCGGTCGATGACACCCGCCACCGGCTCGAACGCGCAGGGTTCGACGTCGGCCGGGTCTGGCTCGAGCGCAAGCAGTACGTCCCCTCCGAACCGCGCGAGTTCGTGCGCTCCGTCGGGCTCGCCAAGCACCTGGCGCGCCTCCCAGAGGGCCTCCACGACGAGTTCGTCGACGCGGTCCTGGGCTCGATGGCCCGGCCGCTCACGCTGGACTACGTGCGCCTCAACATCTCTGCGCGGAGGCCCGCATGAGCGCCCCGCACATCGTCCTGCTGCCGGGCGACGGCATCGGCCCGGAGATCGTGGGCGCCGCGCGGCGCGTGCTCGACGCCGTCGGCGAGTTCGACTACTCGGAGCACCTGCTCGGCGGCGCGTCCATCGACGCGCACGGGACGGCGCTCACCGACGAGGTGCTCGCGGCCTGCCGCGCGGCCGACGCGGTCCTGCTCGGCGCGGTCGGGGGGCCGAAGTGGGACTCCACCAATCCGGACGATCCGCGCCCGGAGCAGGGCCTGCTCGGCCTGCGCAAGGGGCTCGGGCTCTACGCGAACCTGCGCCCGGTGCGCCCGAGCCCGGCGCTGCTCGACGCGAGCCCGCTGCGCCGCGAGCGAATCGAGGGCACCGACCTGCTCGTTGTGCGCGAGCTCACCGGTGGGATCTACTTCGGCGAGAAGACCCGCACCGAGGACTCAGCGTCCGACGCATGCGTGTACTCCACGGAGGAGATCGAGCGCATCGCGCGCGTCGCCTTCGAGTCCGCGCAGCGACGCAACGGCCGGGTGACCTCGGTCGACAAGGCGAACGTGCTGGAGACCTCGCGGCTTTGGCGCGAGGTCGTCGCCGGCGTCGCCGGCGACTACCCGGACGTCGAGCTCGACGACATGCTCGTCGACAACGCCGCCATGCAGCTCGTCGCGAACCCGTCCCGGTTCGACGTGATCGTCACCGAGAACATGTTCGGCGACATCCTCTCCGACGAGGCCGCGATGCTGACCGGCTCGCTGGGGATGCTGCCGTCAGCGAGCCTCGGTGGCGACGGCCCCGGCCTGTTCGAGCCCGTGCACGGCTCGGCGCCCGACATCGCGGGCCAGGGCGTCGCCAATCCACTGGCGACGTTCCTGTCGGTCGCGATGCTGTTGCGTGACGGCCTGGGCCGCGCGGAGGAGGCGACCCGCGTCGAGGAGGCCGTGGACGCGGCGCTGGCACAAGGCCTGCGCACGCCTGATCTGGCGCGCGGCGTGGACGGCGAGCGGACCGTCGGGACCGAGGAGATGACGACCGCCGTGCTGAGCGCCCTCGACGCCGCTTGAGGCGTGGTTCATACTTTCCCGACCGAATAAACCCACAACCGGAGGCAATCGTGGAGAAGTCTGAGTGGATCTGGATGAACGGCGAATTCGTCGCTTGGGACGACGCCCAGGTCCACGTACTGTCCCACGGCCTCCACTACGGCACCGGGGTCTTCGAGGGCGTTCGCTGCTACGCGACGGAACGCGGCCCGGCGATCTTCCGGCACACCGAGCACCTCGACCGGCTTGCGATGTCGGCGGAGCTCTACTACCTACCGCTCGAGTACGAGCGCGAGGAACTGCGCCAGGCGACGCACGAGCTCATCCGCCGCAACAACCTGGAGAGCTGCTACATCCGTCCCTTGGCCTTCCGCGGCTACGGGGAGATGGGGCTCTACGCCCAGACCGCCCCGGTCAACGTGGTCATTGCGGCTTGGCCGTGGGGCGCTTACCTGGGCGAGGAATCCAAGCGCCGGGGCGTGCGCGTGAAGGTCTCTTCGTGGCGGCGCATCTCGCCCGCGAGCCTGATCCCGCACGCGAAGGCATCCGGTCAGTACCTCAACTCGATCCTCGCCAAGACCGAGAGCGCGAGGGCCGGTTACGACGAGGCGATCCTGCTGGACGAGACCGGTTACGTGTGCGAGGGGTCCGGCGAGAACATCTTCGTCGTGCGCGACGGCGTGATCGCGACGCCGGGCCACTCGAACTCGATCCTCGACGGGATCTCGCGCAAGTCGGTGATCCAGATCGCCAGCGATCTGGGTTACGAGGTCGAGGAACGCGACATCGCGCGCTCGGAGCTCTATCTCGCGGACGAGATCTTCCTCTGCGGCACCGCCGCGGAGCTCGTGCCGGTGCGGGAGGTGGACGACCACGAGATCGGCGCGCCCGGTGAGATCACGCGGGTCATCCAGGCCAAGTTCGAGGACGCCTTGCACGGGCGCGCGCAGGAGTACCTGGAGTGGCTGGACGTCGTGGAAGTGCCCAGTAAAGTCAGTCCGTGATGCGTCCGGGTTTCGAGGCGATCGAGCGAATTAGCAGGGCCGCGGCGGCCTGACGCCCCCGCGGCCGCGCGCCCCTGCGAAGGCGCGCAACGAGCTCGCACCCCTCGCAACCCGAAAGGCATCAACCGTGACGACGATTCAGCTCTACGACACAACCCTCCGCGACGGCATGCAGGGGCACGGCATGTCCCTCTCCGCCGCGGAGAAGGTCCGTGTCGTGCAGGCGCTCGACCGGCTGGGCATCCAGTTCATCGAGGCCGGCTTCCCGAGCTCCAACCCCAAGGAGGAGGAGCTCTTCGAGCGGCTCGCCGAGGTGCCGCTCGAGCAGGCGTCGGTGTGTGCGTTCGGCATGACGCGCCGGCGTGACGTCTCGGCCGAGGAGGACCCGGCGCTGCGCACGCTGACGGATTCGTTCGCGCCCGTGGTCACGCTCGTCGGCAAGACCTGGGGCCTGCATCTGGAGAAGGTCACCAAGGTGAGCCGCGACGAGAACCTGGCGATGATCGCCGAGTCCGTGGCCTTCTGCCGGGCGCGCGGCAAGCGCGTGATCTACGACGCCGAGCACTTCTTCGACGCCTGGGCCGACGACCCGGGCTACGCGCTCGAGTGCCTGCGCACCGCCGCCGGCGCCGGCGCCGAGAACGTCACCCTGTGCGACACGAACGGCGCGACGCTGCCCGGCGAGATCGCCGCCGCGACGGCGCGCGTCGTCGCCGAGCTGGACGGCGCGGCCACGGTGGGCATCCACACCCACAACGACGCCGAGTGCGGCGTCGCCAACTCGCTCGCCGCGGTGGGCGAAGGCGCGCGCCTCGTGCAGGGCACGATGAACGGCTACGGCGAGCGCTGCGGCAACGCGAACCTCGTCTCGATCCTCCCGGCCCTGCAGCTCAAGCTCGGCTACGACGTGGTCGCCCCGGAGCAGCTGCGGCTGCTCACCGAGACGTCGCACTTCGTGGCGGAGCTGCTCAACGTGACGCCGAACCCCGATCAGCCTTACGTGGGTCGCAACGCCTTCGCACACAAGGGCGGCATGCACGTCGCGGGGATCCAGGCCGACGCGCGTACGTTCGAGCACCTCGACCCGGAGCTCGTGGGCAACTCGCGCGACGTGCTGATCTCCGAGCTCTCCGGGAAGGGCTCCGTGCTCTCGCGCGCCGAGCGGGCGGGCATCGAGCTCGACGAGGACACCGCGAAGCGGGCCGTCGAGCGGGTCAAGGAGCGCGAGCACCGCGGTTACCACTACGAGGCCGCCGACGCGTCGTTCGAGCTCTTGCTGCGGCGCGAGGCGGGCGCATACGAGCCGCTCTTCCGGCTCGAGAGCTTCCGCGTGATCACCGAGAAGCGCGCCGACGGCAAGGTCGAGACCGAGGCGACCATCAAGATCTGGGTGGACGGGCGCCGCTACGTGCGCACCGCGGAGGGCAATGGCCCCGTCAACGCGCTCGACCAGGCGCTGCGTGCGGCGATCACCGACCACCACCCGCATCTGGCGGACATCGAGCTCACCGACTTCAAGGTCCGCATCCTGGACTCCCACGACGGCACGGGCGCGGTCACCCGCGTGCTGCTCGACTCCTCGGACGGGCACGAATCGTGGGGCTCGATCGGCGTGTCTGAGAACGTGATCGAGGCTTCCTGGGAGGCGCTCGTGGACTCGCTGGAGTACGCGTTCCAGCCGCGCCCCGCCGCCGAACGCGAAGGCGAGCCGACGGCGCGCGAGGCCGTCCAGACGGGCGCTTGAGCGGCGCGGACGGGATACCGCTCGCGCGGCCGGAGCTCGGCGAGCGGGAGGAGGAGCTCGTCCTCGAAGTCCTGCGCTCCGGCCGGCTCTCCCTGGGTCCAGTCCAGGAGCGCTTCGAGCGCGCCTTCGCCGAGTGGATCGGCGCGGGCGACGCGGTCGCGGTCTCATCCGGTACCGCCGCGCTTCACCTCGGCGTACGGCGTCTCGGCTGGGGTCCGGGAGACGAGGTCGTCACGACGCCGTTCAGCTTCGTCGCCTCCTCGAACTGCCTTCTGTACGAGGGCGCCACGCCGGTCTTCGCCGACGTCGACCCGGTGACGCTCAATCTGGACCCCGAGGCCGCCCGGGCCGCGGTGGGCGAGCGCACCGCGGGCCTTCTGCCCGTTCACATCTTCGGCTATCCCGCTGCGCTGCGCGAGCTCGGCGAACTGGCCACGCAACGCGGCCTGGGCGTCCTCGAGGATGCCTGCCAGGCGCCCGGCGCCGTGGATGCCGACGGCGTCCGCGTCGGAGCCCGCGGCAACCTCGCGAGCTTCGCCTTCTACGCGAACAAGCAGCTCACGACGGGGGAGGGCGGGGTGCTCGTGCCCCGGACGGCCGAGGAGGCGGCGCTTCTGCGCAGCGAGCGCAACCAGGGGCGCGCGCTCGACATGGATTGGCTCGATCACGACCGGCTCGGCTTCAACTACCGGATGACCGAGTTGCAGGCGGCGCTGGGCGTCGCGCAGCTCGAGCGCGCCGACGAGACGCTCGCCCGCCGGGCGCGCGTCGCGGGCCTGTACGCCGAGGCGCTCGGTGAGCTCGGGGGCGTCCCCGCGGCGCCCGGCGCTGAGCTCGACGGGCTCGTCCTGCCCTGCGCGGACCGCGGGGCGGAGCGGCGCAGCTGGTTCGTCTACCCCGTGCGCCTGCCGCGCGGCGCCGATCGCGACGCGGTCATCGCGACCCTGGCCGAGCGCGGCATTGCGGCGAAGGCCTACCTGCCGTGCATCCACCTGATGCCGCACTACCGCGAGCGCTTCGGTTTTGCGGGCGGTGAGTTCCCAGTGGCCGAGGACGTCGCCGCGCGCTCGCTCGCGCTGCCATTCTTCCCGGCCATGACCGAAGACCAAGTCGCGCGTGTGAGCGAGGCGCTCGCCGAGGCGCTCGCGGGGAGCTGGACGTAGACGATGGGACGCTTCGACACGCCGCAGGACCCGCTTTTTCAGCGCATCAACGCGTCGATCTCCTTCGACCGGCGCCTTTGGCCGCAGGACATCCGCGGCTCGCTGGCGCACGCGCGGGGCCTGCGCCGGGCGGGCGTGCTGACCGACGAGGAGCTCGCGCAGCTCGAGCGCGGCCTGAAGGCCGTCGCGGATGAGCTCGAGCGCGGCGAGTTTCCGTTCCGCGACGACGACGAGGACATCCACATGGCGGTCGAGCGCCGGCTGACCGAGCTCGTCGGGCCGGTCGGGGGCAAGCTGCACACGGCGCGCTCGCGCAACGACCAGGTGGCGACCGATGTCGCGCTCTTCGTGCGCGAGGCCTCGGAGCGCGCGCTCACCCTCGTGCGCGGGCTGATGGGCACGCTGCTCGAGCTCGCCGAGGCCCACGCCGACTGGCAGCTTCCGGGCTACACGCATCTGCAGCGCGCCCAGCCCGTGTATCTGGCGCACCACCTGCTCGCCTACTTCTGGATGCTCCGTCGCGACGCCCGGCGCCTGGCCGCGGCCCGCGACGCGGCGGCGGCTGAGATGCCGCTGGGCTCCGGCGCGCTCGCCGGACTCAACTGGGAGCTCGACCGCGAGGGAACCGCCGCGGAGCTCGGCTTCGCGGCGCCGTCGCCGAACTCGCTCGACGCGGTCTCCAACCGCGACGCCGTACTCGACTACCTCTCGGCCGCGGCGATCTGCGCTACGCATCTCTCCCGGCTGGGCAGTGAGCTCGTCCTGTGGTCGAGCCAGGAGTTCGGCTTCTGCGAGCCCGCCGACGACTTCTCCTCGGGCTCGAGCATCATGCCGCAGAAGAAGAACCCCGACGCGGCGGAGCTGCTGCGGGCGAAGGCGCCGCGCGTCGCCGCCTCGCTGCAGACCCTGCTCGGCGTTCTGCACGCGCTGCCGCTCGCCTACTCGAAGGACCTGCAGGAGGACAAGGAGGCGCTCTTCGACGCCGTCGACACGCTCGAGACGTGCCTGGCGGCGGCCGACAAGATGCTCGCCGGCATCACCTTCAACCGGGAGCGGCTCGCGGACGCCGCCGCCGACGAGTTCCCCGCCGCGACCGACGTCGCGGATCTGCTCGTGCGCAAGGGCATGCCGTTCCGCGAGGCGCACGGCGTCGTCGGCAGCCTCGTGCGCGAGGCGCTGGCGAGCGGGCGCCGGCTCTCGGAGCTCGAGCCGGACGAGATCCGGGAGCACTCCGAGTTGCTCGACGACGAGTACTACGCGGTGCTGGGCGAGGGCCAGTGGCTCGAGTCGAAGCGCTCGCCGGGCGGCACCGCTTCGGAGCGCATCCGCGAGCAGTTCGAGGCCGCGCGCGCGGCCCTGGCGGAGCTGGGGTGAGCACGGGCGCGCCACCGTCCGCCGCGCCCGTCGGTGAGCTCCTTCCCGAGAGCTTCTACGACCGCTCCGTACACGACGTCGCCCGCGATCTGATCGGCTGCGCGCTCCTCGTCGACGGCGTGGGCGGCGTGATCGTCGAGACCGAGAGCTACCACGCCTCGGAGCCGGCCTGCCACGCCTACGTCGGCCTCACCGAGCGCACGGAGCCGCTCTTCGGGCCGCCGGGCCGCGCCTACGTGTACCTCTCGTACGGGATCCACAGCCTCCTGAACGCCGTCGCCGAGCCAGAGGGGGAGGCGGCCGCGGTGCTGATCCGCGCCCTGGAGCCGCGCTGGGGGATCGAGCGCATGCGGGAGCGCCGAGGGCGCAGTGAGTTGCGCGAGCTCTGCTCGGGCCCGGGCAAGCTCACCGAGGCGCTCGGGGTCGGCCTTCAGCACAACCGTGCCTCGCTCGCCGCGCCGCCGTTCGAGGTGCGGGCGCGCACGGGCGAGTGGCAGGTCCCTGAGATCACGATCGGCCCGCGCGTCGGCATCACGAAGGCAGCGGATCTGCCGTGGCGCTTCTGCGCGCGCGGCAGCCGGTTCGTCTCGCGCCCGCTGCCGCGCGAATAGCGGCCGGGCGCGGCGGCCCGCTCGGCTCCTAGGGCGCGGCGAGCGCGCCCTCCTCGGGCGCGGCCGGCGTCGAGCCGCCCTGCTGCTCCTCGGTTGCGGGCTGCTCGGGCTGCGCTGGGGGCGCCTCTTCCTCGGGCGCGGGCGCGACCGGGGTTTCCTCGGGAGCCGGCGTGGGCGTGACGGGGGTGGGGGCCGGCTCCACCGGGGGCGCCTTGGCCGCTTCCTTCTCGGCCTTGCGGGCGTCCTTCTCGGCGTTGCGCGCGTCGTTGAGCGTCACCCACGCATTCACGACGTCAGCGAAGATCAGCGCCGGATAGGTGCCGCCGTCGACCGGCGAGCCGCCGTACTCGCTCGTCATCGGTTGGTTGGAGTCCGCGTGTCCGACCCACACGCACGCCGTGATGTCAGGGGTCGCCCCGCAGAACCACGCGTCGCCGTTGTCGTCCGTGGTGCCGGTCTTGCCCCAGGTCGGTTCGCCGGTCCGGGCGTTCGTGCCCGTCCCGCTCGAGACCACTCCGGAGAGGATGGTCGTGGCGGTCTCCGCGACCTCGGGATCGATCACCTGACGGCGTACGGACTCGTTCTCGCCGCTCGCACCGGTGCGGTCCTCCACGAGCTCTCCGTCGCCGTCGGTCACCTCCTGGATGCCCACCGGGCCGCCGGGGCTCGCGGCCATCGTGCCGGAGATGCGATCGCCGTCCTCCTCGAGGGTGAGATAGGCGTGCGTCATCTCCATCGGGGTGACGCCGGTGGCCAGGCCGCCGAGGATCATCGCCGGGTTGTACGGCTCGAAGTTTTTCCCGATCTTGTACTTGGTGTCCGTGCGCAGGTCGCTGCGGATACCCATCTTCCGGGCCGTCTCGGCGATGTCGCTGAGACCCACCTTCAGGCCGAGCTCGGCGTACACGGAGTTGTCGGAGTGCGTAGTCGCTGAGGTGAGCGACGCCGAGCCGAGGTAGGAGTCCTCGTAGTTGGCGGGCTTGAAGACGTCGGTGACAACCTTCTTCTTCCCGTTCTTCTTGCGGACCTTGGCCTTGAAAGTGAACTGCTTCGGCGCCGAGGTGAAGACGTCCTCGGGGGAGACGCCCTCCTGCAGCGCGGTCACGAGCGTGAACGGCTTGAACGAGGAGCCCGGCTGGCGCTGGCCGTTCGTCGCCAGGTTGAAGGCGCTCTTCTCGAAGTCGAAGCCGCCGACCATCGCGCGCACGCCGGCGGTCTCGTTGTCGAGAACCACGACGGCGCTGTCGAGCCCTACGCCGCCGACGCGGCTGCGCGCGATCTCCTCGACCTGGCGCTGGAACTCGAGATCCAGCGTCGTCTTCACGGTCAGGCCACCGCCGAAGGCCTTGCCCGGGCCGTAGCGATCGACGAGCTGCTGGCGCACCCATGACGTGAAGTACGGCGCCTCGGAATCCTCCGCCGGCGGTTCGATCTGCGCGGGCACCGGCAGCTCCTTCTGGATGTACTCCTCGTACTCGGCCTCGGTGATCACGCCCTGCTCCATCATCTTGCGGAGCACCACGTCGCGCTGGCGCCTCGCGTCCTCAGGGTTGTCGCGTGGCGAGTACGCCGAGGGGGAGGAGATGATCGCCGCCAGTAGCGCCGCCTCCCACGGCAGGAGTTCCTGTGCGCAGTTGGTGGCCTCGACGCAGCCGGGGTGCGCGTAGCCGAAGTAGGTCTGGGCGGCCGCCTCGATGCCGTACGCGCCCTCGCCGAAATACGCCGCGTTGAGGTACTCGGTGAGGATCTTGTCCTTGGACCACTGGCGCTCGAGGTGGTAGGCGAGCGCCGCCTCCCGCAGCTTCTGGAAGATCGTGCGGCTGTCCTGCGCCTCCAGGGCGTTCTTGACGAACTGCTGCGTGATCGTCGAGCCGCCCTGGGACGGGGATCCGGAAAGGACGTCCTGGTAGAGGGCGCGGGCGATGCCCTGGAAGTCGACGCCCCGGTGCTCGTAGAAGCGCTCGTCCTCGATGGCGACGACGGCCGACTTCATGATCGGCGCGATCTCCTCCGACGCGACGAGGATCCGCCCCTCGTTGTTGGTGAGCGTGCCCAGCTCCTCGCCGTTGATGTCGACCATGACCGAGTTCTCGGCGGCCTCGTACTGCGCGCGGTTCTCGAGCGAGGGCAGGTCCTGGGCGACGGCCATCATCACGCCGAACACCCACGAGACGGCCGCGAGCAGCGACAGGCCCATGATCACGAGCAGGGCGCGCAGCTTCTTGAGTTTGGGGCGGCGCGCCGCCGGCTCGTTGCCGCCGTCGATCACGGCGAGCTGGGCCCGCCGCCCGTTGCGCCCATCGCCATCCGACCCGCTGCCGGATGGGTCGGCCGCGCCGTTGCCATCCGAGCTGCCGGCGCCGTTGGTGGTGGCGCCGCCGCCCGCGATCGCGGACGCGCCGTTCGCGCGCATGCGTGCGGCGGCGCGCTCGGCAGCCGTGGGACCTCTCCTTCTCGGGGTCCGTTCCCGCCGGCGCCGCTTGGGTGTGTCTTCGGAGCCCATCTGGATGTCAATCGGCGGTCGGCATCGCGCTGGGCGATGCGGCCCCGCAGCGGGCGCCCAGACCGTTTCGGCATCGGCCCGACCACGGGGGCCAGTTGCCGCTTGGGGGCGAAGAGCGCCTCCCCCGCAGCCGGCGAGCCAGTCTAGCATTGGGCCCCGTGACGAAAACGGGCACAGACGAGGCCGCCGCGCTGGAGCGCTTGCTGGCCGGGGCGGTCGACGTACTGCCCGAGGGACGCCTCGCGGAGCAGCTTCGCGAGGGGCGTCCGCTGCGCGTGAAGTTCGGGATGGATCCGACCAGCGCGGACATCCATCTGGGCCACTGTGTCGTGCTCACCAAGCTGCGTCAGTTCCAGGATCTCGGTCACACGGTGGTCCTGATCGTCGGTGACTACACCGCGCGCGTCGGCGACCCCAGCGGCCGCGACGCGACGCGTCCGGTGCTGAGCGCGGAGCAGATCGAGGCGAACGCGCGCACCTATCAGGAGCAGGCCTTCAAGGTGCTCGACCCCGAGCGCACCGAGATCCGCCACAACAGCGAGTGGCTCGACATGACGAGCGGCGAGATGTTCGAACTGATCCGCCGCTTCACGGTCGCGCGCCTGCTCGAGCGCGAGGACTTTCAGAAGCGGATGAGCTCGGGCCAGGCGATCTCGGCCCTCGAGCTGCTCTACCCCGTGCTGCAGGGCTACGACTCGGTGGCCGTCGAAGCCGACATCGAGCTTGGCGCCACGGACCAGAAGTTCAACCTGCTCTTCGGGCGCGATGTGCAGATCGCCTACGGCCAGGCGCCCCAGTCGATCCTGACCATGCCGATCCTCGTCGGCACCGACGGCGTACGCAAGATGTCGAAGAGCTACGACAACTACGTAGGCGTGACCGACGAGCCGGCCGACATGTTCGGGAAGCTGATGAGCATCCCGGACGAGGCGATGGACGAGTACTACGTGCTCCTGCTCGGCCGTGCGCGCGACCCCGAGGCGCACCCCAACGAAGCGAAGCGCGCCCTGGCACGCGCCCTGGTGGAGCGCTTTCACTCGGCCGACGCGGCACGTGGGGCCGAGGAGCGCTTCGACGCGGTCCACAAGCGCCGCGAGATCCCGGACGAGATCCCCACCGCGAAGCCGGAGGCCAACGCGGACGGCGTCGTGCACCTACCGGCGCTGATCAAGGCGCAGTTCGGGGTGAGCACGAGCGAGGCGCGTCGCCTGATCCAGGGCGGGGGCGTGAAGCTCGACGGCGAGCCGCTCGCCGCCGGCCGCTTGGATATGCCCGTCGACGAGCTCGCGGGCCGCGTTCTGCAGGTCGGAAAGCGGCGCTTCGTGCGGCTTGCCGAAGGCGCCGCTGCAGGCTCCGACGACGCCTGAGAAGGTCGCGCGGACGTTCGCTACACTCTGCCGCCGCGCCGGGCAGGGTCCGGGGCCGGAAGTCTTCCGGGCCTTGTACGGAGCGAAGCGATCCGGATATACTCACTGGTCGCGTTTGAAACGGACCGTCGCGTGGCGAGAGCCCCTCGCAACACGGCGGAGCGGTGTTTGAAAACTGAGCAGCGCGCGACGGTTGACCGCCCAGGTCCCGTCGCGTCCAGGTTCGACCCCGTCGCGTGCCGTCTTTCGGTGCCGCGACGGGACTGAATCAGACCCCGTCATGCGTGTCGCTGGGTGTACCGAGCGACGCGAGAGCGCATGACGACTTTCCGAGTTTGGAAGGAAGGCTCCGTCCGGTTCGCCGGCACGGACGCCGTCCGTCCACTTTTCACGGAGAGTTTGATCCTGGCTCAGGACGAACGCTGGCGGCGTGCCTAACACATGCAAGTGGAGCGACGAACCAGGGCTTGCCCTGGGGCAAAGCCGCGAACGGGTGAGTAACACGTGGGTAACCTGCCCCGATGACCGGGATAACCCGAGGAAACTCGGGCTAATACCGGATGTGCTCGCCGGACATCAGTCCGGCGCGTAAAGGTAGCTTCGGCTTCCGCATTGGGAGGGGCCCGCGGCCCATTAGCTTGTTGGTGGGGTAACGGCCTACCAAGGCAACGATGGGTAGCTGGTCTGAGAGGACGATCAGCCACACTGGGACTGAGACACGGCCCAGACTCCTACGGGAGGCAGCAGTGGGGAATCTTGCGCAATGCGCGAAAGCGTGACGCAGCAACGCCGCGTGGGGGAAGAAGGCCTTCGGGTTGTAAACCCCTTTCAGGAGGGACGAAGGTTCGGCGGTGAATAGCCGTCCGGACTGACGGTACCTCCACAAGAAGCCCCGGCTAACTACGTGCCAGCAGCCGCGGTAATACGTAGGGGGCAAGCGTTGTCCGGAATCATTGGGCGTAAAGCGCGCGTAGGCGGCCCGGTAAGTCCGTTGTGAAAGTCGAAGGCTCAACCTTCGAAAGCCGATGGATACTGCCGGGCTAGAGTCCGGAAGAGGCGAGTGGAATTCCTGGTGTAGCGGTGGAATGCGCAGATATCAGGAGGAACACCTATAGCGAAGGCAGCTCGCTGGGACGGTACTGACGCTGAGGCGCGAAAGCGTGGGGAGCGAACAGGATTAGATACCCTGGTAG
>CBFGWL010000067.1:0-16453 GCA_965652565.1 uncultured bacterium | reverse complement strand
GGATGGTCGCCGCCGGCCGGCTGGGCCGCAAGAGCGGGCGGGGGTTTTACGAGTATCAGTAGGCGCGCCGGGCGCGCGACCTACGTCCGCAGGTAGTCGGGCAGCTCGATGTCCGGCCGCAGCCGCGGGTCCGGGATCGGCTCGCGGCGCACCGTCTCGAACGGCACCACCCCGGCCCAGACGTCCAGGTCCAGGTCGGCGCCCTCGTCGCCGGGCGGCCCGGTGCGGATCTTTGCCGAGGCCTCGGTGAGCGGGAGCGCCAACACCGAGGTCGCTTTGAGCTCCTGCTCGGTCGGCGGCCGCGCGTCCGCCCACCTGCCGGGCGCGATGCGCTCGGAGAACGCTTCGAGCGCCGCCAGCTTCGACTCGCGATCGGTCACGGGGCGCGCGATCCCTAGGATGATCACCGAGCGGTAGTTGATCGAGTGGTTGAAGATCGACCGCGCCAGCACGATCCCGTCCATCAACGTGACGGTCAGGCACGCCGGGATGCCCTCGCCGATGCGGCGGAGCGTGCGGCTCGCCGATGAGCCGTGGACCCAGACCTCGTCGCCCACGCGCGCCTGCAGCGTCGGGATCGCGTACGGCTGGCCGTCCTCATCGGTGAACGCGAGGTGACCGACGAGCGCCTCGGCGAGGATGGCGTCGATGGTCTCGCGGTCGTAGTGGCCGCGCTTCGGCAGCCGTCGCAGGCCGGTGCGCTCGGTCCTGGTGCTGCCCGGTTCCATGCGCCGGAGCGGGACTTCCTCAGGCCCAGTACTGCGCGGCGCGCCGCTTGAGCATCGCCCTGTACTGCTCGGTGGTGCGCTCCAAGAGCTCGCCCGTACCCCAGTCGAGGATCACGCCGTAACGCCGCAGGACGTCCAGCAGGTCGAGCTCGCCGGCGCGGTAGCGCTCGGCCACCTTCGCCGGGTCTTCCTCGAGCCAGCCCATCCGCGCCTCGCGGATCTTCTTCCTCTCGGCCTCGGTCGCCTCGGCGTCCAGCTCATACTCCGACAGCTCAGCGTCGACCTCGCGGACGACCACGCCGTAGTCCTTCGCGGCCCGCTCGACGGTGACGTAGCCGTCCGCCACGTCCTCCACGACCTGGGCGGGATCGCGTTCGAGCGGATCGCCGAAGCCCCCGCCGCCCGCGCTCGGGCGGATGAACGAGTCGCCCTCCTTCACCTTGAAGTTGGAGAACACCGCGCCCAGGAACTCCTCGTTCTCGGTGCCGCGGTTCAGCCAGACCCCGTGCGGATAGGAGGGCAGGCCGCCCTTGATCCCCCACGTAACCGAACGCGCCCGGTCGCAGCAGTACGACATGACCGTGCCGCGGGTCTTGGTGAGCGTGCCGCCCTTCTCGACGCCGCAGCCGCCGCGGTACTTACCGGGGCCGCCCGTGTCGGGGAGGATCTCGTGGCTCGTGGTGACCACCGGGCACAGGCGTTCCTGGCCCTCGAGCGGCTGAACCGCGAGCCCCACGCCGAACACGGGCGACGTCGCGTTCGAGCCGTCCTTGCCGTTGCGCCCGCCCCAGCCGCCGGCCATCCAGTCGTACCACATGAAGATCGACTCGCCCTCGTTGCGCGTATCGGTGCCGCCGACGAGCAGGTACTCGAGGTTGAACGATGCCGCCATCGCGCGCTCGGGCATGACCTCGGACCACAGCTCGAAGATCGCGTTCATGATCTTCTCGTAGGGACCGGAGCAGAATCCCGTGACCGCTGTCGGCCACGCCGCGTTCACGCAGCTGCCCTCCGGGCCCAGGTTCACGTCGAGCGCCCGGTAGAACCCGGAGTTGAGCGGCACGTCGGGGAAGAATGTCTTCGTCCCCGCAACGACGCCCGAGAAGCTCGCGCCGAACCCGGAGTTGAGGAACGTCCCGACGGCCGGATGGGAGTCGGATAGGTCGTACCGGACCACGTCGCCGTCGATCGTCATCTTCACCTTGATCGGGACCAGGCCCTCGGGCTCGTCCGGATCGAAGTCGATGTAGTCCTCGGTCTCCCAGGTCCCGTCGGGGAGCTCGGCGATCCGCTTGCGGGTGAGCCGCTCGACGTAGTCCTGGACCTCGTTGAAGGCGGCGACCACGGTGTCGCGACCGTACTTCTCGCAGAGCCGCAGGATCTCGCGCTCGGCGACCGCGGTGGCCTCGACCTGGGCGAGGCAGTCGCCCTCCGCATCCGCGGGCGCCCGCGTGTTCGAGGTCACCATGCGGACGATGTCGGCGCGATACACGCCCTCGTCGTAGATGCGGACCGGCGGCACCCGCACGCCCTCGCCGAAGTGGTCGCGCGCGCTCACGTCGAAGGAGCCGGGCACGCTGCCGCCCATGTCGGCCCAGTGCCCGTTCGACTCGGCCAGGCAGATCACCTCGCCGTCGTAGAACACCGGCCGGATGATCCGCACGTCGTTGAAATGCGTGCCGCCGACGTACGGGTCGTTGATCATGAACACGTCGCCGGGGCGCATCTCGTCCCCGTAGGCGTCCACCACGGCCTTCGCCGTCAGATGCAGGGTGCCGACGTGGACGGCGATGTCCTGGCTGCCCTGCATGATCGTGTTCCCCTCGGGGTCGCAGAGGGCGCTCGAGAAGTCGCGCGAGTAGATGACGAAGGAGTGGCAGGTCCGCAGGATCTGCTCGGCCATCTGGTCGACGATCGTCACGAACGAGTTCTTCAGCACCTCGAGCGTGACGGGATCCAGCGCCGTCTCGCCCGCCTTCCCCGTGGCCTGCTGTCCGCCCAAGGTAGTCATGCGGCCTCCTCCGACATCCGGATGTTCAAGTACTCGTCGATCTCAACTCCCCAGCCAGGCGGCACCACGACGGTCGAGTCGAGCTGCTCGATGATCGCCGGCCCCTTGAAGGTCGCGCCCGCCGGTATGTCCTCGCGCCGGTAGATCGGCGTTTCCGCGACGTCGCCGTCGGCGTAGTGGACGGTGCGCCTGTTGATCGGCTCCGGCATCTCACCGCCGAGCTCGTGGCGCGCGAGCTCGGCCTTCTGCGTCGCTCCCGTGGCGCGGAGGTTCAGGCGGTACACCTCGATCGGGCTGCCCTCGTGCCGGTAGCTGTGCTCCCGTTCGTGCTCGTCCTCGAAGATCTTCGCGAGGTCGTCGAGCGAGGTCACCTCGCCCGCGACCGGCACCGCGATCGAGCGCCACTGGCCCGCGTAGCGCATGTCGATCGTCCGGGTGAGCTCGACCTCGTCCTCCGCGACGCCCTCGGCGCGCATCCGCTCCATCGCCTGCTCCTCGAGCTCACGGAACTTGGCCTCCACCTCGCTCGGGTCCACCTGGTCGGTGGTGCCCAGGAGCAGGGTGAAGAAGTCGTGGCGGATGTCCACGAGCAGGCAGCCCAGCGCGGACGTGGTGCCCGGGTGCGGCGGCACGAGCACGGTCGGGATCGAGAGCTCGCGAGCCAGCGCGGCCCCGTGCAGGGGCCCGGCGCCGCCGAAGCAGACGAGCGCGAACTCACGCGGGTCGTAGCCGCGGCGCACGGAGATCAGCCGGATCGCGTCCGCCATGTTGGCGTTGGCGACCTCCAGCATCGCCTCCGCCGCCTCGGTGACGGACAGGCCCAGCGGATCGGCCAGGCGCATCCGCAGCGCCTCTTCGGCCTTCCCCTTGTCAAGGGTCATCGCGCCGTCGATGAGCTCATCGTCGAGCCTGCCCAGCACGAGGTGCGCGTCGGTGTTCGTGGGCTCCGTGCCGCCCTGGCCGTAACACGCCGGCCCCGGCTCAGCACCCGCCGACTGCGGGCCGTTCCGCAGCGAGCCGGCCTCGTCGAGCCAGCCGAGCGAGCCGCCGCCGGCGCCGATCGTGAGCACCTCGATGCTCGGGAAGCGGATCGGGTAGCCGTACTGGACGTTCCACTCGTTGGTGGTCCGCGCCTCGCCTTCGTACACCAATGAGATGTCCGTGCTCGTGCCGCCCATGTCGAGGCCGATCGTGTTCTCGAAGCCGCAGAGCTGGCCGATGTGGCGGCTGGCGATCGCGCCCGCGGCGATGCCCGATGCGGCCAGGCGCACGGCCCAGCGATCGGCGGTCTCCGGCGTCATGACCCCGCCGCCCGAGTGCAGGATCACGAGATCGCCCTCGTAGCCGTCGTTCTTCAGCTCGGTTTCGAGATTGCGCACATAGCTCCCGACCAGGGGCTGCAGGACCGCGTTGGCGATGGTCGTGCTGAAGCGCTCGTGCTCGAAGATCTCGGGCAGCACCTCGCTGGAGGTGGAGACCAAGACGCCGTCGAGCTCCTCCTCGAGGATCTCGCGCATGCGCACCTCGTGCGCGGGGTTGGCATAGGAGTTGATGAAGCAGACCGCGACCGTCTCGACGCCGTGGCGGCGGAGCAGGCGGGCCACCTCGCGCGCGCCCTCCTCGTCGAGTGGCTCCAGGACGTTCCCCGCGAAGTCGACGCGCTCAGCGACCTCGAAGCGATGCCGCCGCTTGATCGGCGGGGGCGCCACGTCCTTGTAGGCGTCCCAGAGGTCCTCCTTGGTGCCGCGGCGGATCTCGATCACGTCGCGGAAGCCCGCCGTCGTCACCATCGCCGCCGGCGGGAAGCTCCGCGTGATCAGCGCGTTGGTTGCGACCGTGGTCCCGTGCGAGAAGAGCGCGGTCTTGCTGAGGTCGATGCCGGCGGTCTTGACGCCCGCGATCACGCCCTCGATCGGGTTCACGGTGGACGGCACCTTCGCCACCCGCAGTTCGCCGCTCTCACGGTTGAGAATGCAGATGTCCGTGAAGGTCCCGCCCACGTCCACTGCCACGATGTCTTCGCTCAATGCGTCCTCCGACTGGTTGGTGAACTTGCGAGCCTCACGCTCAGACGTCCTCAAGGCTTGCCGCGGTCAGGCGCTCGTCCATCGCGCGGTCCTGCTCCACGGCCTCCTCGGCGGACACCTCCCGGAAGCGGATCGTGTCGCCGACCGGGCGTAGCTGGCCGAGCTTCCAGAACCCGGCGTGGGCGATCGTGCCCGGCACGACGAAGCCTCCCGCCGTGGGGCCGTCGGGGCCCAGGATCACCGGCAGATCGCCGTTGATGTTGATCGCGCCGACGGGATAGCTGTTGTCGAGGATGTTGGACGGGTGGCCGCCCGAGATCCCGCCGCCCTCGCGGGCCCACTCGAACTTGTAGGACTCGAGGCGAATGCCCGTGCGGTTGGAGTTCTTGTCGACGGGCCACTTGCGGCTGAAGAAGACCTCCATGTCCGCCTCCGTCAGGTAATCGGGGGAGGCCTGCGGGCCGCGCACCGTCTCGATCTCCCATTCGCGCGCGTAGGCCGGGCGCGCGTCCTCGCGCAGCCGCTTCCCGGGAGTTGCGCCGTCGCCCTCGGAGCCAAGCGCGAGGTGATCGCCCGGCTGGAGCGAGCGGCCCTCGAGGCCGCCCAGGCCGCCCATCGTGTAGGTCGAGCGCGACCCGAAGAACGGAGGCACATCGATGCCTCCGGAGATCGCGACGTACTGACGGAACCCGGGGCCGGGCGCGATACCGATCTTGAGCTCGTCACCGGCCTTGGCCGCGTAGCTCTGCCAGAGCTGGATGGGCTCGCCGTCCAGCGTGACGTCGGCCTCGGCTCCGCAGACCGCGAACGCCGCGTCGGCGTCGAAGCGCAGCGCCAGCCCGCCGAGCGTGACCTCGAGGGCCGCCGTCCCCAATGGGTTGCCGACCAGCAGGTTCGCCGCCCGGAACGCGAAGTGGTCCATCGGCCCCGCCGGGAACAGGCCGTCGCGCAGCATGCCGGTGCGGCCCGGGTAGTCCTGGATGGTCGTCTCGATCCCGCCCTGCAGGACCTCGAACCCGCTTCTCGCCTCCGCAGCCATCGTCACGGCACCGGGGTCGAGGCCCAGGCGGCCTCGGCTCGCTTGCGTCTCTCAGCCGCCTCGTCGGCGATCTCGGGCAGCCACTTGAGGTACTCGCCGACATCGAACGGGCTGTCCTGGATGTCGTACTCGTACTCGCCCGCCTCGACCCGCTCCCATTCGGCGTTGAGCTCGTCCTCCTCGACCGAGTAGAAGCTCACGCGGTCGGCCGGGCGCAGCAGGAACGGGCTGTCGCCGAAGCCCTTGTTGCGCCGCTCGAGGTCGAAGATCCGCAGCGTCCGGCCGACGAGCTGGTAGCCGCCGGGCGACTCGACCGGGTAGATCGTGATGCAGGGCCCGCCGATTCCGAGCGCGCCCTCGGCCGTCCACACCCGCGTGGGGTTGTACTTGGGGACCGAGATCACGTACCTGGGATCCATCGGGAACATGAACGCCAGGCCCGGGAAGAAGCCCATGAACCCGGTCCACACCTCGGTGCCCGTGATCGAGTCCCAGAGTTCCTCGCGGCTCGTCAGACCGTTGTAGCGGACGGTGTAATCGATGTTGTTGCCGCCCTCGGCGTTCGGCGCGTCGGCGCGGATCCCGTCGATGTACCGCTTCACGGCGAGGCGCGACGTCGAGTCGTCGAGCGCCACCGGCATGCGGATCAGCCGGCTGGGGATCTCGATCTCGCTCTGCTCTGGCAGCGCCTCATGAACCCTCTTCATCTCGGCCAGCAGGTCGTCGGCCGAGATCTCGAAGGGGTCGAAGCGGATCAGGATCGAGCGGAATCCGGGCGCGACCTCGGTCACACCCTTGATCGGTTCCTCGGCCAGGGCGCCGTCCACCGCGAGCACGAAGAAGTTCAGCGTCAGGTCGAGATCCATGACGCCGTACTCGATGAGCATGGAACGCTCGCCGGCGGTGCGGTAGACGATGCTTGGCTTGCCGTCCGCGGCCGGAGCCCGGTCGACAACTGGTGCGATCGGTTCGCTCACACTTCCTCTCCTCGCGCTGGTTCGCGCTGGCGACCTCCGCTGGGCAGAACATATCCCCAGCCCCTGGGCATCGGACATCGGCCGCTTGCACAAATCGAAGGCTCCCCGGCTGTGGAACGCACATCCATGAGAAGGTGGTTCTGGAGGGCCGAATGCGTTGGTATTAAGCGCGTGAGTGGCGCAGACCGCGTCGATCGGAGATGAGAGGACCGCATGGCTGAAGACAGCACGATCAAGGCGCCCGCACCGGGGACCTTCTATCGCCGCCCGAGTCCCGATGAGGACGTCTACGTGAACGAGGGCGACCGGGTGGAGAGCGGGCAGGTGATCGGTCTCGTCGAGGTGATGAAGAACTTCCTCGAGGTCACCGCGGACCGCGACGGTGTGCTCGAGAGCTTCCTGGTCGAGAACGAGGACTTGGTGGAAGCCGGCCAGGACATCGCCAAGCTCACCGAGGGCTGACCCTCGCGGGGCGAGGCGGATCGATGAACAAGGTCCTGATCGCCAACCGCAGCGAGATCGCGGTGCGCGTTTTGCGCGCCTGCAAGGAGCTGGGCCTCGCGACGGTGGCCGTCTATTCCGAGGCCGACGCGGAAGCGCTGCACGTCCGGGCTGCCGACGAGGCGGTCCTGCTCGGCAAGCCCAAGGCGGCCGAGTCCTACCTGAACATCGACCGGATCATCGCGGCGGCGCAGGAGACCGGCGCGGACGCGATCCACCCCGGATACGGCTTTCTGGCCGAGAACGCGGAGTTCGCCGCCGCGTGTGAGCGGGCCGGCATCACGTTCATCGGCCCCCCGTCGAACGTGATCGCGACGATGGGCTACAAGACGTCTGCGCGGCAGCTCGCCCGTGAGGCCGACGTACCGATCGTGCCCGGCTCGGACGTGAGTGCCGAGGGCGACGATGCTCTGGCGGTCGCCGAGGAGGTGGGTTTCCCGGTGCTCGTCAAGGCCGCCGCGGGCGGCGGGGGCCGCGGGATCCGAACCGTACGCGAGCCGGGCGAGCTGCCGGGAGCGCTCGCGGCCGCCTCCCGTGAGGCCGAGGCGGCCTTCGGCGATCCCAGCCTCTACATCGAGAAGCTGATCGAGGACGCGCGCCACATCGAGGTGCAGGTGCTGGGCGACGCGGACGGGCGAGCGATCCATCTGTTCGAGCGCGAGTGCTCCCTGCAGCGGCGGCGCCAGAAGCTCCTGGAGGAGGCTCCCGCGCCCCGCCTCTCGCAAAGCACGCGCGAGGCGATGGCTACCGCGGCTGTCCGCTTCGCGGACTGGGCCGGCTACAAGAGCGCCGGCACGGCCGAGTTCCTGGTCGGCCCCGACGAGCGCTTCTACCTGATCGAGATGAACACGAGGATGCAGGTAGAGCACGGGGTCACCGAGCTGATCACGGGCACCGACCTCGTGCGCCAGCAGCTCCTGGTCGCCGCCGGCGAGCCGATCGAGTTCAGGCAGGACGACGTGCGGATCCAGGGCAGCGCCATCGAGTTCCGCATCAACGCCGAGGATCCCGACAAGGGCTTTCTGCCCTCCCCCGGGAAGGTCGAGACGCTCGAGCTGCCGGGCGGCCCGGGCGTGCGGGTCGACACGGCGCTGTACACGGGCTACTCGATCGCTCCGTTCTACGACTCGCTGGTCGCGAAACTCATGGTCTGGGGGCCGACTCGCGACCAGGCGCTCGCCCGCGGCCGCCGCGCGCTCGACGAGCTCACGATCGAGGGCATCGCGACGACCACGCCGTTGCACCTGCGGCTGGTCGACGACGAGCGCGTGCGCGCCGGCCGGGTGGACATCCACTACCTCGAGAACTTGCTCGCCGAGGGGTGAGGCGGCGATGCATAGGTATCCGACGCGTGGGAACGGAGGTCGAAGATGAACCAACTGAGCGCGATCGACGTGAACGTCGACATGGGCGAGAGCTTCGGGCGCTGGACCCTGGGCGACGACGCCGCGCTGATGCCCTACATCTCGTCGGCCAACATCGCCTGCGGCTTCCACGCGGGCGACCCCGGGGCGATGCGCAGGACGGTCGCCGCGGCCGTCGAGCACGGGCTGCAGATCGGCGCCCACGTGGCGCTGCCCGACCTGCTGGGGTTCGGGCGCCGCACGATGAGCGTCAGCCCCGATGACCTCGTCGACTACTGCACCTACCAGATCGGTGCGCTGGCGGCCTTCGCCGAAGCCGAGGGCGGCAAGGTCTCACACGTCAAGCCGCACGGCGCCCTCTACGCGATGGCGTCGAAGGATCCCGAGCTGGCCGAGGCCGTGGCGCGCTCGGTCGCCGAGGTCGATCCCAACCTGACCCTGCTGGCGCTGCGAGACGACGTCGCCCCGCGAGTCGAGAAGCACGGCGTGACACTCGTGACCGAGGCGTTCCCGGATCTGGGCTACGACGCCGACGGCAACCTGATCATCGAGGGGGTCAAGCAGGCTTGGGACCCGCAGCGGGTGGCCGAGCGTGCTGTGCGCGTGGCGCGTGAGCGCGTGATCGACGCGAACGACGGGACGGACATCCCGGTGAACTCGCCCACGATCTGCCTCCACGGCGACGCGCCGAACGCCGCCGACGTCGTGCGCGCCGTCAAGGCCGCGCTCGAGGACGCGGGGGTCGCGGTGACCCCGCTGTCGCGGATCCTCTCCGCCTGAGCGTCGACGCTCAGGCGGGATCGTCGATCAAGAAGAGCTGCGCCTCGCCCGAGGACAGGTTGCGGCCGCGGTGCCCGCGCCCGGTCTTGAGCGCGAACCCCTGGCCCTGGCTCACCCGCAGCGGATCGCCGCCGTCCTCGAACTCGTACTCGATCTCGCCGGCGAGTACGTAGCCCCAGTGCCCGTCCTTGCAGTACTCCTCGCGCATCGCGCCGGGGTCGTAGGCGACGAGCGCCCAGCGCCGGCCGTTGACGTGCTCCTCCTTGGCGCGAATGCCCGGCACGTCGTCCTGCCACTCGGCGCCGCTCAGGGCGATGATGAGATCCGCGTCCACCGAGTCAGTCTCTCACAGCCAGTCGTCCCCGTAAACACGCTCGAGCGCGGCGCGCAGGCGACGCACGCCCTCGGCGGTGCGCTCACCCGAGTTCGTCGCGAACGAGAGCCGCAGGGCGTTGCGGAAGCGACCGCCCACCGAGAAGGCGGGGCCGGGGACGAACGCGACGCCCTCCTCGATCGCGACGCTGCTGAGCGCCTCGGTATCGACGTTCTCGGGGAACGTGACCCACATGAAGAACCCGCCCTCGGGATCGGTCCAGCGCACACGCCCGCCCCCGAGCTCGCGCTCCAGAGCCGCGGCCATCGCCTCTTTGTGGCGGCGGCAGGTCTCGCGCACGGCGTCGAGGTGCGAGTCCATCCGCCCGGCGTTGATGAACGCGGCCACGAGGCGTTGCATCGGCACGTTCGTGCACGTGTCCAGCCCCTGCTTGGCGTCGATCATCCGGCTGACGATCGCGGGATCCGCCGCAACCCAGCCTACGCGCAGGCCGGGGGCGAGGATCTTGGAGAAGGTGTAGACGCCAACGACGTTCGGGGCGTTCCCGCTCAGCTCGCGGATGCCCGGCAGCGTCTCGCCGGCGAAGCGCAGGAGCCCATACGGGTCGTCCTCGAGAATCAGCGCGCCCCACTCGTCGGCGAGCTCGATCAGGCGCCGGCGACGCTCCAGCGACATGGTCGTGCCGCCCGGGTTCTGGAAGGTCGGGATCGTGTAGATCAGCTTCGGCTCGCGGCCCGCTTGCTCCACCAGGCGCGGCAAGTCCTCGACGATCATTCCCTCCGCGTCGCACGGGGCCTCCAGGATCTCGCCCTCGTAGCTGGAGATCACCGCGGAGCCGTTCGTGTAGGTGGGCGACTCCACCACGACCAGATCGCCCGCGTCGACGAAGAGCTTCGCCGTCAGGTCGATGCCCTGCATGCCGCCCGCCGTGATGAGCAGGCTCTCCGGCGCGACGGGCATCCCGGCCGAGTCGAGGAACGGCAGGAGCGCCTCACGCAGCACCGCCTCCCCTTCGGTGGGCCCGTAGTCGAACGCGTCCGTCCCCTCGGGGCTCGCCACCTCCGCGAGCGACTCCGCGAACGCGCGCGCCGGGATCGCCTCGGCGGCCGGGCTGCCCATCGCGAAGCGGACCACGTCGTGCGTCTGACGCTGAAGCAGGCTCGTGCTCGAGTCGATTACCGAGCCGGTGATCCCGGCGGCCCGCCGGGCCGTCAGCGCCATGACCGCATCGGTGGTGGGAGGACGTCGCGAGCCCGCGCTCATGCCGCCGTGTACCCCCCGTCGACAGGGAGCGACGCGCCGGTGATGTGCCCGGCGTCCTCCGAGGCGAGGAACGCGATCGCGGCGGCGACGTCGCGCGGCGTGCCGAGCCGGCCCTGCGGGATGCGTGATTCGACCTCGCGCCGCGTCGCCTCCGGGTCCGGCTGCTCGGCCACCCACGCCTCGTACAGCGGCGTCGCGGTCATCCCGGGCGCAACCGCGTTCACCCGGATCCCCCGCGGCGCGAGGTCGATGGCCGCGCCCCTGGTCAGGCTCGCCAGCGCGCCCTTCGAGGCGCCGTAGACCGACATCGTCTCCACGCCGATAGCCGCGAGGCGCGACGTCACGTTCACGACCGCACCGCCCGCCTCCATCCGACGCGCGGCCGCCTGCAACATGAACAGCGCACCGAAGAAGTTCGTGTCGAACACGCGCCGGGCATCCTCCGGGCTCGTGGTCAGCAGATCGTCCGCGTGGTCCATGCCCGCGTTGTTGACGAGCACGTCGAGCCGCCCGAACCGATCCGCCGCCGCGTCGGCTGCCGCCGCGGCCGTCGACGGGTCGGCGACGTCGCCCTGGATGAAGACGGGCTCGCGCGGCAGGCCGATGTCGGTCCGTTGCCGCCCGACCAACACCAGCTCGGCGCCCTCCTCGGCCAGCAGATATGCGGTCGCCTGGCCGATGCCCCGTGAGTACCCGGTAACGATCGCCGTCTGCCCGGCGAACCGGCTCACCGGTGATCCTCGCTGCGCGCGCGGGCGATCAGCTGGAGCGCCTCGTCCACGGTGAGATCCCCGAGGGACGGCGGCGCCGTCTCGTGGCGGGCTGGGGTCCCGCTCATGCTCACGGGGTTGCGCGGCACGCGGGTGGGATTCGCGCCGTCGAGCTCGACGATCGGATCGAGCCCGAGCCGTTCGGCGAGCGCGAACGCGCCCTCGAGGTCGTTGATCTCGCCCGCGGGCACCTTTGCCTCCAGCAACGGAGCGACCCATTCGGACGCGGGCTTGGCGGCCAGCCGGCGCTCGAGCTCGGACCGCAGCTCCTCGCGGTTCGCCACCCGTTGATCGTTCGTGGCAAAGCGCTCGTCCGTGGCGAGCCCGGGCGCGCCCAATACCTCGCACAGGCCGGCGAACTGGCGGTCGTTGCCGCAGGCGACGACGAGCTCGCCTTGCGCCGTGGCGAGCGGCTCGTAGGGGGCGATGCTCGGGTGGCGGTTGCCCATGCGTTGCGGCACGACGCCGCCCGCGGTGTAGCCCGCGGCCTGGTTGACCAGCGCGGCGAGCAGCGACGAGAGCAGATCGACCTCGATCCGCTGGCCGCCGCCGCCGGCCTCGCGGTGGCGCAGCGCCGCGAGGATCCCGGTGGTGGCGAACAGCCCCGCGATCACGTCAACCAAGGCCACGCCGACCTTCTGCGGCTCCCCGTCGGGCGGGCCGGTGATGCTCATCAATCCGCCGAGTGCCTGTAGGAGCAGGTCGTAGGCGGGCATGCGGGCGCCCCGGCCGCGTCCGAAGCCGGTGATCGAGCAGTAGATCAACCCGGGGTTCGCGGCCGCGAGGTCCTCGTAGCCCAGGCCGAAGCCGTCCATCACCCCGGGACGGAAGTTCTCCACCACGACGTCGGCGCGCTCGGCGAGCCCGCGGGCCACGGCGAGGTCGCCCTCGTCGGTGAGATCCAGGGCGAGGCTGCGCTTGTTGCGATTCACCGAGAGGAAGTACGTGGCGTTACCCGCGTCGTCCCACGGCGGGCCCCAGCTACGCGTGTCGTCGCCGCCGCCCGGGCGCTCGACCTTGATCACCGTCGCGCCGTAGTCGGCCAGCAGCATCGTCACCAGCGGGCCGGCGAGCACGCGGGTGAAGTCGAGGACGACCAGGCCCCCGAGGGCCGAGCTGCCCGCGCTCGCGTTCAAGTCACCCCAGGTGGATCGTCGCCCGCGGCGGCGCGAATCACCCCCGCCCAATCCCCCTTGCCGAGTCCGAGCTCCGCGGCCTTCTGGTACTGCGCGAGCGTGCCTTCGAGCACCCGCAGGCCGGCGCCCTCCCCCGCAACCTCGAGCGCCAAGGAGGTGTCCTTGACGGCCAGCTCGAGCGGGAAGGTCAGCGGCAGCTCGCGCGCGGCCATCGCCGGCCCGTAGAAGTCCGCGTACTGCGCGGCCACCTGGCCACGGTCGGTCACGTCCAAGAACCACTCGGCGTCGACGCCCAGCTTCTCGCCAAGGGCCAGCGTCTCGGCCAGGGTGGCCACCTGTGCCATGAGCCAGGCGTTCACCACCACCTTCAGCCGGCTACCTTCCCCCGCCGGCCCCAGCCACACGGTCCGCCTGCCCATCGCCTCGAAGGCCGGGGCGCAGCGCGCGCGTGCCTCGTCGGGGCCCGAGCCGAGGACCACCAGCTCGCCCTCCGTTGCCGGCCCCACCGAGCCGAGCACCGGCGCGTCAACGAACGTGGTCCCGTGAGCGGCGGCCAGCGCCGCGAGTCGCTCGATGCCGGCGGCGCCGACCGTGCTCATCTGGATCCAGATGGCGTCGTCCGGCGCGGCGTCGAGCACCCCGTCCGCCTCCAGCACCGACTCGACAGCCGAGCCGTCGGCGAGCATGGTGATCAGCAGGTCCGCGTCGGCGGCGGCCTCCGCAGCGGACGCCGCGACCCGAGCCCCGTCAGCCGCCAGTGGCTCGGCCTTGCTCGCGGTGCGATTCCACGCGATCACTCCTAACCCGGCGCGCAGGAGGTTGCGGGCCATCGGGGCGCCCATCGTGCCGGTGCCGAGGATGGCGACGGTCGGTTTGTCGTGATCAGGCGACATCGCTGGCCACCTTACGGTTGATCCGCCCGCGGCGGCTCGACGACCTCCGCCGGGACCCTCATCTCGCGTGCGAGCGCGAGCAGCGATTCGGTGATCTCGCTCGGCAGGGCCACACCCTCGCGCGCTCCGCGCTGCGCGCGCTCGGCCTCGAGCTGCCCGGGCCAGAGCACCCGGTCGCCGGGCTTGCGGGGCGGCATCGCTTCCAGCTCGGTCTGCACCTGATGCACGCGCTCCCCGAAGCCGGTGGCGAGCTCGTCGGAAAGCGTGCCCGGATCGACCGCGCAGAAGAAGAGGCCCGCGCCCATGGGCCGGTCGGGCTCGAGGTAGAGGTGGGCGATTTGCGAAAGGCAGTTCGCGCCGGCGAGGGCGCCGCAGAGCAGCTCGACCCCCACCGCCAGGGCGTAGCCCTTGTGGCGGCCGAAGGGCTGCAGGCGCCCGGCGGCGACCGCTTCCACCGGCGATGTGGTGGGCCGCCCGTCGAGGCCGAGCGCCCACGTCTCGGGGATCGGGGCGCCGACCTGCTCGGCGTGCAGGAGCGCCCCCCAGGTGGTCTCGCTGGTCGCGAGATCCACAACCACCGGGGCGTCGCCGGCGGAGGGAAACGCCATCGCGAGCGGGTTCGAGCCGATCGCGGTGGTCGACCCCGCGTACGGTGCCATCACCGGGGTCGTGTTGCAGGCAGCCATGCCCAGCATGCCCCGCTCCGCCAGCAACCGTGCCCAGTAGCCGGCGGCGCCGAAGTGGGCGGCGCCCCGCACGCAGATCACGCCGGCGCCGGTCTCCGACGCTTTGCTCGCCGCGAGCTCGATCGCCTCCAGGCTCGCGACCTGCGCGAGCACGTCGCAAGCGTCGAGGATGGCGAGCGAGGGCGCGTCGAACACGAGCTCGGGTTTGCCGGTGGCGCGGTTGCCGCCGGCGCGGATGCGCTCGACGTAGATCCCGAGGCGGCTGACCCCGTGCGAGTGGATGCCACGCATGTCCGCGTCGACGAGGCTCGCGGCGACGATCTTCGCGTCCTCCTCGGAGACGCCCACGCCCGTGAGCACCGCCGTGGCGAGTTCGACGAGCCGGTCCGCGCTGATCTCAGTGGCCTCGGCGGACATGGCTCATGCGGCGTACTCAACCGGCGATGAATACCGGGGATCCTGGTGCGCTTCCCAGTAGCTGTCGCGCAGGGTCCTCGTCACGGGCCCGGGCGTTCCGTCGCCGAGCGGCCGTCCATCAAGCGAGACGATCGGCATCACGCCGCCGGCGGTGGAGGTTCCGAAGAGCTCGATAGCGGTGCGGAAGGCCGCCTCCGAGATGGGCGCAGCCTTCGCCGGGATACCTGCCCGCTCCGCGAGCTCCAGCACCGTGCGGCGCGTGATGCCCTCGAGCGCCCCCGTGTCAGGGGTCGTGAGCACGCCGTCGATCAGCGCGAAAACGTTGAACCCGGGGCCCTCGGTGACGTTGCCCTCGTGGTTGAGCAGGATCGGGTACCGAGCGCCGCGGTCGTACGCCTCATAGAGCCCCTTGGTCAGGTCCGCCCAGTGGTAGTTCTTGACGGTCGGATCGACGCTGTCGGCTGGGATCCGCCGGACCGTGCGCGCGATGATCGCGTCCATGCCGCCCAGCGGGTCGTCGGGCCTGCACATCCACACGTACGGGATCGCGAAGGCGATGAAGCGGTTCTCGAACTCGCGGGGATCGCGGGAACCCGGAGGCGGCACACCGCGCGTGCAGATCACCTCCACGTAGGCCGAGCGCAGATCGGCGCGGCGCACGAGGTCGTGGAGAATGGCCGCGATCTCGTCGCGCGCGTGCGGCAGCTCCAGCCGCAGCTTCCGGCAGCCGCGCTCGAAGCGCTCGAGGTGGTCGTCCAGCCGGAAGAAGGCGCCCTCCCACACCGCGACCACGTCGTAGGTCGCGTCCGAACGCAGAAAGCCGGTGTCGAGCACCGGGATCCGCGCGTCGCCGATCGCGACCGCACGCCCGTCGATCCACGCCGCGCCACGCGCCGTTTCCGTTGGGGCTGAAGGAGGGTCGGCTGCCGCGACTTCGTTCACTTCGCGGCGGCCCGTTTCGGGACAACGTGGGTCCGGTAGAGCTCCTCGCAGCGCTCGCTGCAGAAGCGGTGTTCCTCGCCCTCGACCTCGGCTACCCAGAGCCGCTTGGCGACGACCTGGCCGCAGCTGTCGCACGGCGTGATCACCGTATCCCAGACCTGGGTCTCGATCTCTTCCCAGTGGCCCATAGCCCTAGGCCTCCGTCCACCCGTAGAGTTCGCGCGCCGCTTCACGACTCACGATGCCCTCCGCGACATCGTGCGCCAGCGCCTCACGATCGCGCTCGCGCGGGTCCCCGAACCCCCCGCCGCCGGGGGAGTCGAGCATCACCTCGTCTCCCTCGGAGAGCACGATGTTCGTGAACTTCGAAGCCGAGACGGTCCCGAACGCTTCCGGGAAGGTCTTGAACTCCTTCTCGCCCTTGCGCTTCACCCGGATTGCCCCGTACCCGCCGGGCAGGCCACCCTCGAGGCCCCACGCCTGGAACTGACCCTTCGTGCGATCGAAGAGCGCGCTCGCCGTGATCTCGGCGCCCTCGCCGATGCGCATGATGCGCCGGGTACCCAGGCCACCGCGCTTGCGGCC
>CBFGWL010000066.1:0-16463 GCA_965652565.1 uncultured bacterium | reverse complement strand
CGATCCGACCCCTCCCGCGAACCCGCGATCTCGTCACATAAGGGAGCGAGATCACAGGTTCGATCGCGAAGGGAGAGACGAACCCTGCGATCCCGTCACCCGCGCGCCCGCCCGCCGCGACGTTCAGCCCTCATCGCCGGATTTCGAACACTTGGGCTGAACGTCGGCGTCGCCGGCGGCGTTTCGCGCGACGTTCAGCCGTGGTCGTCGGTTTTCGACTACGTGGGCTGAACGTCGGGGTTGCCGGGCGCGCCCTGCGCGAGCTTCAGCCCTGGCCGTCGGATATCGACTACGAGGGCTGAACGTCGGGGATGCCGCCGGCGTTTCGCGCGGGGTTCAGCCCTGGTCGTCGGATTTCGACTACGTGGGCTGAACGTCGGGGTTGCCGGGCGCACGGCGCGCGCAAGGCGCAACCCATGTGCCCCAAGGCGCGCGCGCCGTGTGCCCCAGGCCTCACAAGAGACGCTGCGAACCCGCGCCCCCGCAGACCTCTCTCCCCTCTTACTTGCCCATCAACCCGGTCCAGAGCCCGCGCGGCACGCACCGGCTACGCCGCCACCTACGCCCGCACTACCCGACGCCGCGCCCGCCCGGCGCGCCCCGGCTCCGCCGCCACAAACGCCCAGGCCGCCGTCAACCGGGCCACCACAAACGCCCGAGCCGCCACAGACCCGCGCCGCCCGCTACACCACGAACCGCCCGTCCTCCTGGATGAGTTTCCCGTCCGCCTCGATGCGCCCGCCGCCGCGCAGGTCGCAGACGAGGTCGGTGTGCACGGCCGACTCGTTGCGGCCGCCGCTCTCCGGGTAGCTCGCGCCGAGCGCCATGTGCACGGTGCCGCCGATCTTCTCGTCGAGCAGCACGTTGCGGGTGCCGCGGTCGATGCGGTAGTTCGTGCCGATACCCAGCTCGCCGAGGCGGCGCGAGCCCTCGTCTGTATCGAGCAGCTGCAGGAGATACTCCTCGCCGCGCTCGGCGCTCGCGTCGACGACCTTGCCCGCGGCGAAGCGCAGGCGCACCCCGGCGACCTCGCGCCCGCCGACCATCGCGGGCAGGTGGAAGGTCACCTCGCCCTCGACGGAATCCTCGATCGGCCCGGTGAAGAACTCGCCGTCGGGCATGTTGCGGTCGCCGAAGCACGGGATGAACGTGCGCCCCTCGACGCCGAGCCGGATGTCGGTCCCCGGCCCCGTCACGTGGATCTCGCTCGCTCCCTGGACCCGCTCGGCAAGCCGGCGCGTCTCCTCGGACGCGCGCTTCCACGCGGCGACCGGGTCGGCCTCGTCCGCCAGGCACGCGCCGAGGTAGAAGTCCTCGAACGCGCGCAGGCTCATCTCGGCGTCGGAGGCATAGGCGTTGGTCGGGAAGATCGTGTAGACCCAGCGGAAGTCGCCCTCCGCCGAGCGCTCCATGATGCGCTGCATCAGCCGGCGCGTTGCCGCCTCGCGCTTCGTCTGGCGCTCGGGCGGCACGCCCGAGAGCTCGCGGGTGTTGGTGTCGGCGCCGATCACGATCCGGCAGTCGGCCTGCTCCGCGCCCCACTCGGCGACCGGCGAGATCCACTCGAGCTGGGCATCGCTCGCGCGTTCGAAGAAGGATGCCGCCTGCCCCTCGAACGACATCGTCGCCACCGGATGGCCGCCAGCCTCCAGCACCTCGTCGTAGACGGCCGCGATCAGCGGCTCGGCGGCGGCCGAGCCCTCGATCAGGCAGGTGTCGCCCTCCCCCACGCGGGTCGAGTAGCGCACCAGGATCTTCGCCAGGTTGGCAACGCGCGGGTCCCTCACTCGGTCGCTCCTTTCGTCTCGCCCATCCCTCGGGCCTGGGTGCCCCGGCCGCTGGCCATCGCCATCAACAGCGCGTGCAGCCGTGGATCATCGGTCAGCTCGGGGTGGAACGCCGCCGCGAGCACCGAGCCCTCGCGCACCACGACGGGATGCTCGTCCACGCTCGCCAGCACCTCCACGCCGGGCCCCCGCTCCTCGATCCAAGGCGCGCGGATGAAGACCGCCCGCATCGGCTCCGGGCCGATGCCCTCCACCTCGAGATCCGCCTCGAAGCTCGCGATCTGCCGCCCGAACGCGTTGCGACGGCAGGTCGCGTCGAGCAGCCCCAGGTGCGCCCTGTCGAGCACGATCATCCCCGCGCACGTGCCGAGGATCGGCTTGCCGGCGGCGTGATGAGCCGCGATCGCCGGCGCCAAGCCATCGCGCTCGATCGCCTTGCTGATCGTCGTGGACTCCCCGCCGGGGATGACGAGCGCGTCGAGCCCTCCGAGCTCCTCAGGCGTGCGTACCTCGATGGCCTCCGCGCCGAGCTCGGCGACCATCCGCGCGTGCGCGGCGAAGTCGCCCTGGCTCGCCAGCACCCCGACGCGCAGGCGTTCTGCGCCTGTTTCCGGCGGCACCGTTGGACCGGCGCCCGCCAAAGGCCTAGGCCCCGCGGTGCTGGAGGAGCTCGCCCTCGGCGGCGAGTTGTGCGATGTCGTCGCCGCGCATCGGCTCGCCGAGCTCACGCGAGGCTTCGGCGACGCGCTTCGGGTCCTTGAAGTGCGTGGTCGCCTCGACGATGGCCCGGGCGCGCCGCTCCGGATCGCTCGACTTGAAGATGCCCGAGCCGACGAAGTTGCCCTCCGCGCCGAGCTGCATCGTGAGCGATGCGTCCGCGGGCGTCGCGATGCCGCCCGCGCAGAACAGCGGGACCGGCAGCCAGCCGGTCTCGGCCACCTCCGCGACGATCTCGAGCGGCGCCTGAAGCTCCTTGGCGATCGTGGGCAGCTCTTCGCGACCGGCGCTCTGCAGCTTGCGGATCCCGCCGACGATCCCGCGCAGATGCCGCACGGCCTCGACGATGTTGCCGGTCCCGGCCTCGCCCTTCGAGCGGATCATCGCGGCGCCCTCCGCGATCCGCCGCAGCGCCTCGCCCAGGTTGGTCGCGCCGCAGACGAACGGCACCTCGAACGCGTGCTTGTCGATGTGGTTGGCCTCGTCGGCGGGCGTCAGCACCTCCGACTCATCGATGTAGTCCACCTCGATCGACTGCAGCACCTGAGCCTCGGCGAAGTGCCCGATCCGTGCCTTGGCCATGACGGGGATCGTGACCGCGTTCTGGATCTCCTCGATGACCTTGAGGCTCGCCATCCGCGCGACGCCACCCTCGGCCCGGATGTCGGCGGGAACGCGCTCGAGCGCCATCACCGCGACAGCGCCGCTCGCCTCGGCGATTCGAGCTTGCTCGGCGTTCGTGACGTCCATGATCACGCCGCCCTTCAACATCTCCGCAAGGCCGCGCTTGACGCGGAATGTGCCCCGTTCGCTCATCACGAGCGAAGCATACGAGACGCCCGTTCGAGAGCGGGGCCCACGGAGGCCAAAATCCGGCGCGCAACCCCGCCGAATGGGCGATTCGAAGGCCACTCCCGCGGGTACTCGGCCGGCAATGCAGCTACCACAGTCACGGGGTCCCCTTTCGGCCGCGCTCGCCGAGGCGCTGCGGGGCGGGCCGCCTCCCTCTCCGCCGACGCAAACAGCTGACGTCCTCGGCGACGACGACTTCCAGCTCGCGCTCTTCCTCTGCCACGAGTTGCACTACGGCGGGATCGAAGGCGTCGACGCTGAAGCCGAATGGGATCTCGGCATCGTCGCCTTCCGTCTCGAGCTCGAGCGCCTGATGCTCACCCAGCTCCGCGAGGAGATCCGGCCGCCCGGCGACATCCCGCCGGACGAGGTCGGGGATGCGATCTTCGAGCTCGTCGAGCGCGACGACGCGCCGCCGCTCTCCCGCTACGTGGCCCTGCGCGCGACGCTCGAGCAGTTCCGCGAGTTCGTGATGCACCGCTCGGCCTATCAGCTCAAGGAGGCCGACCCGCACACGTTCGCGATGCCACGCGTCCGCGGGCCCGCGAAGGCCGCGATGGTCGAGATCCAGGCCGACGAGTACGGCGGCGGCAACTTCGAGAGCATGCACTCGCAGCTCTTCGCCAAGACGATGCGGGAGCTCGGGCTCGACACGACCTACGGCGCCTACGTGCACCTGCTGCCGGGGACGACGCTCGCCACGGTGAACCTGATCTCCGTCTTCAGCCTGCACCGGCGCTGGCGCGGCGCCCTGGTGGGGCATCTCGCCGGTTTCGAGATCACCTCACCGGAGCCCAACCGCCGGTACGGCAACGGGCTGCGACGGCTCGGCTATGGGCCCGAGGCGACGGAGTTCTACGACGAGCACGTCGAGGCCGATTCGGTGCACGAGCAGATCGCGGCGCACGATCTCGCCGGCGGCCTCGCCCGCCAGGAGCCCGCGCTCGCCCCCGACGTGATCTTCGGCGTACAGGCCCTGCTGCACACCGAGAAACGCTTCGTCACGCACATCCTCGATTCGTGGAAGGCCGGGCGCAGCTCGCTGCTCGAGCCGGCCGCGACGGCCCCGAGGGCGGCCTACGCCTGATCGCCGTTCGGCTTGGGCCGCAACGGCTGATCGGAAGCGTCGCTGGGGGCCTTGAAGCCGATCGCCTTATGCGTGCCGTCGCAGAAGGGCTTGGTCCGCGAGGCGCCGCAGCGGCAGAGCGCGATCGTCCCCCGGCGCGTTTCGATCGCCTTCCCGTCTTGATCGACCAGCTCGAACTCACCCCGCACGAGGTAGGGCCCGTCGCGGTACGGGATCACGCGCGCCTGGCTCATGCCCGCTCTGCCGAGAGGACGACCAACTCCTCGTCGCGCTGGCCGGGCGCCAGCAGGCCGCGACGCTCGAGCGCGTCGGCGCGCGCGGCCAGGATCGGCCCCAGCGGACCGCGGTGGCTCGCGAGCGTGCGCACCGTCAGGCCACCGTGCTCCAGGATCTCACGGCTGCGGCCCGGGTCCGCGACGGAGGAGTGGATAAGCAGGAGCTCGCCGCCGGGCGCCAGGTACGCGGGCGCCTCGCGGCAGCAGCGGTCGAGCAGCTCGCGACCGTCCGGCCCGGCGTCCCACGCCCGCGCCGCGCCGCTCGGGCGCGACTCGTCCACGGCGGGGACGTACGGCGGGTTGGCGACGATCACGTCGAAGCGCCGCCCGCGCACCGGCTCGAACATGTCGCCGCGCACCGCACGAATGCGCACGCCGTTCAGCCGCGCGTTCAGCGCCGCGCAGGCGACCGCCCGCCGGGAGACGTCGACCGCCACGACCTCCCCGGCGCCGGCTCGCGCGGCGGCGATCGCCAGGATGCCGCTCCCGGTGAACGGGTCGAGGACGCGCGCGCCGGGCCGCACGCGGCGCCCGAGCTCGTGGGCGAGCATGCGGCCGTCGCTCACAGGTTTGAAGACCCCGGGTACGGTGAGCAGCCTCATCTGCCGGCCCTTGTTCCCGCTGGCGAGAGGTTGAACCATGCCAAGCGTCCCGACCGCAGACGAGCTGCGCGCCGCCTTCGGCTCCACCCAGCCCTACACGCTTGGCCTCGAGGAGGAGCTGATGCTGCTCGATCCCGACACCGCCGAGCTGCTGCCCGCGGCCGAGGACGCGCTCGCGCTGACCGCCGGCGACCCCCGCTTCAAGCGCGAGCTGCCTGCCGCGCAGCTGGAGATCATGGTCGGACCCTGCCGCACGGCGGGCGAGGCCGCAGAGCAGCTGCGCGACGGGCGCCGCGATCTCGCTGCCGCCCTCAGCGGACGGTTCGCGCTCGCCGCGGCCGGCGTGCACCCGACCGCCCCGGCGCGGGGCGAGCTCAACCGCGGTCGGCGCTACGACCGCACCGCGGCCGAGTACGGCGGGATCGCCCGCAGCCAGATCGTATTCGCCCTCCAGGTCCACGTCGCACCCGGCAGCGCCGACCGCGCGCTTGCCATCTACAACGGCCTGCGCTCCTACCTCCCCGAGATCGCGGCGCTGGCCGCCAACGCACCGTTCCACGCGGGCCTCGACACCGGGCTCGCGTCCATCCGCCCGAAGATCGCCGAACAGCTCCCGCGCCAAGGCGTGCCGCCGGCGCTGGGCTCCTGGGAGGAGTACTCGCGGGCCCTCCAGTGGGGCGCGAACGCGGGCTCCATCGCGGAGCCGAACGCGTGGTGGTGGGAGCTGCGCCCGCACCCGCGCTTCGGGACGCTCGAGCTGCGCGTCCCCGACGCGCAGACCACCGTGCGCGAAGCAGCCGGGGTAGCGGCGTTCGCCCAGGCGCTCGTCGCCTGGCTCGGCGCGCGCGTCGACGCCGGCGAAAAGCTCCCGACCCACCCCGACTGGGTGATCGCGGAGAACCGCTGGTGGGCGGCGCGCGACGGCGTCGAGGGAGCGCTCGCCGATCTCGACACCGGGCTGCGCCAGCCGACCCGCGACCGGCTCATGCAGCTGATCGACGAGCTGCGACCGACGGCCCGCGAGCTGGGCTGCGAAGCCGAGCTCGCGCTGGCGGCCGAGCTCGCCGAGCGCAACGGCGCGGTGCGCCAGCGCGACGTCGCCCGTAACGAGGGCGTGGGTGCCCTGCCGGAGTGGCTCGCCGCCCGCTGGCTCGCTTGAGCGGCGCGCGGGCGAACCCGGCTACTTCAGCTTGAAGGCGCGGATGCGGTCCTTGAACGCGGCCTTGTCCTGCGCGTACACGCCATACGCCAGCGCCTGCACGATCGCGAGGAGCGAGGTGTTCGACTGCAGGAACGACGGGCTGTTGGACGAGTAATAGAGCATCAGCTCGGCGTGCTCGGCGACCTCGGAGAGCGTCGCGTCCGTGATCGCGAGCGTGCGCGCGCCGCGATGGCGGGCGAGCTTCATCGCGCGCACGACCATCGGATGCGCGCTGCCCGCGGAGAAGGCGATGACCAGGGTTCCCTCGTCGACGCGCGACAGCCGGGTGATCGAGTCCTGGCGCGGGCTCGCGACGACCTCGGCGCGGATGTCGAGCAGCGCCAGCAGATGCCGCAGGTAGCTCGCGAAGAAGGCGAGCTGATCCATGCCGACGATCATCACGCGCTGCGCGCCGGCCAGGGCCGCGACGCACGCTTCGACCTGCTCGGGGGTCAGGCGCCGGGCGGTGTCCTCGAGATCGTCGTAGTCAGCTGCGATCGAAGCCTCGAACTCGGAGTGGTCGAAGTCGAACAGGGATGCGCCGCCGGAGCTGCCACCGCTCGGGGCCTTCGTGCGGTACTCCTCGATCGCCGCCTGCTGAAGCTCCGGGTAGCCCTCGAAACCGAGCGCCTGCGAGAAGCGCACCACGGTCGAGGAGGAAGTGTTGGCCCGGCGGGCGAGCTCCTCGGCGGTCTGGAACGCGGCCTCGTCGAGGTGGTCGACGATGTAGCGGGCCACGTCCTTCTGCGAGCGCGAGAACTCATCGAAGCGCTCGGTGATGAACGCCGAGAGGCTCTTCGGATCGCGCTTGCGGGGGCGCCGGGTGGTGGTGCCGTTGCGCCGGCCGGTCGTCTGGGTCGAGTTCGAAGTGGGTCGTGTCTTGGTCGCCGTCTTGCTCACGGCGGGTTGTTTCGCCCCCACCCACGGATTCCCTTCCGCCGACGCCCCGAAGTGGGCGAACCCGCCCGCCAGCGGCTCCCCGCCACGTAGCGATGTGGTTGGATCGGCGCCGTGAAACCCGAGCGGGCGCTGGAGCTCACCAACCGCGTGATGATCGGCTTCGATCTCGCGCTCGGCAGCGGAGCGCTGCTCGCGCCGCGCGCCACGCTCGCGGCACTCGGCCACGACGAACCGTCGCCCGACGCCGAGCACCTCTTTCGCCGGTGCGCGCCGATCTGGTTCACCTTCGCGGCAGCGCACGGCGTCGCCGCCGCGCGCGGCCGCCGCGAGGACTGGTGGGCGCTCGCCTGGCTGCGCGGCACCGAGCTCGCCACGGACATCGTCTGGTCGCGCTCGCCCGCCTTCAGGCGTCGCGGCGCTCCCGCGACGCTTTGGCTCGCGGGCGCCGCCAACGCGGCGATGGCGGCGGGGTTCGGCTGGCTCGCTCGGCGCAGGTAGAAGTCGCCGGCTCGCCGGTAGGCAGCCAGCTCCTAGCCTTAGCGCCTCCTTCCCATGAGCGCGTTCTACGGACTGCCCGACACCCGCACGAGCCTGCGCGGCCTCACCGCCGAGGGCGACGAGGCCTGGCTGATCCGCGGCATCTCGCAGAAGCTCTACCGCTGCCCCGGATGCGGCGGCGCCGTGCAGATCGGCGACGACCACGTAATCGTCCAGTACGTCCTGCGCGTCGGCGGGACCGAACACCAACACTGGCACCGGCGCTGCGTCGAGGAGATCCTGATCGATCAGCTGCGCGGCCTGCAGCCCGTGGCCGCGGTCGAGTCGCGGCGCGATCGGCTGGAGCAGCGCGCGCGCAAGAAGCCCGGGCGTAGGCGCAGGAATCTGCGGCGGCGCTGAGCCGAGGCTGGTTGCCGGGAGCTGCCTACATCCCGGCGGCTTCCGCCAGGAGGCCCACTTCCTCCGGGTCGTTCGAGCAGGGGAACAGGATCAGCTCTCCGCAACCCGCCGCGGCGAACCCCTCGAGATAGGCGCGCACTGTGTCGGCGTCCTTCGCGGCGCCGCCGACGATCATCTCGACGCCCTGCTCGCCCAGAAACGCGTAGTAGTCGCCCAGGTAGGCCCGTGCGGCGCCCTCCGGATCGGAGCCCAGCGCGAAGTAGGCGAGGGCCGCCGACGCCGGCTCGCCGTCACGGCCAGCGTCCTGCCAAGCCGCGCGCACCGAGTCGAGCCCGTCCCGGAACTGATCCGGCGATCCACCGCCCATGATCCAGCCGTCGCCGTACCGGGCGGCGCGGCGATACGAAGCCTCGACCCATCCACCGACGAGCAGCGTCGGCGCCTTGCCGGCTGCACGCGGGCCGATCTTCTCGAGCCCTTGCTCACCGGACCACACGCTGCGGATTTGAGCCACGGCCTCATCCATCCATCGCCCACGCTCGCTCATCGAGACCCGCGCCGCCTCGTAGTCGTCCGCGCGACCGCCCGGCGCGATCCCCAGCACAGCGCGGCCGCCACCGGCGAGTGCGTCGAGACTCAGCATCTGCTTCGCGAGCCGCGCCGGGGGCGCGTAGGTGGGCCCCAACACGACCGTTGTCGCGAGGCGAATGCGCTCGGTGACGCTGGCCGCGGCCGCCAGCGCGACGAGCGGGTCGTAGTTGCCGTACACGATCCGGTCGATCGTGCCGAGCGTCGAGAACCCCGCGGCGTCCGCCTCGCGCGCCCAGTCGCGCAGCTGTGCGCCCGTCGTCCCGGGGACCGCGTTCGGCAAGCCGATTCCAATCTCCATCCCAGCACTCCTTTCGCTCGCGGACTCGCCGGGCGAATGTAATGCGGACGCAGGCCGCCTGTATATTCCGTGGCCGCGTGCTGCGAACGATTCTCATTATGTCTTTGGTTGCCCTCGGCGCCGCCCTCGCCGCCTGCGGGGAAGAGGAGCCTGCGGACGGGGCTCGCGTGGTCGCGAGCACGACCCACGTCGCCGACATCGCGCAAAACGTCGCGGGCGAGCGCGCAGAGGTAATCGGCGTGCTCCCGCCGAACGCGGACCCGCACGACTACGAGCCGCGGCCCAGCGACGCGGAGGCCCTGCTCGATGCCGACCTCGTGCTCACCTCCGGCGGCGATCTCGATCTGTGGATGGACGAGCTGATCGAGGCCTCTGGAACCGACGCGAAGCGCGTCGCGCTGATCGACTCGGTCGCGACGATTCCCGGCTCGCACGAGCACGACCACGACCACGCGGACGAGCACGAGCACGAAGACGGGGACGGGGAGGCGGATCCACATTGGTGGCACGACCCGGTTGCCGCGCGCGTCGCGGTCGCGACCATCCGCGACGAGCTGATCGCGATCGACCCGCAGGGCGCGTCGACGTACCGCGACAACGCGCGCCGCTACAGCCGGCGCATCGCGGCCCTCGACCGGCGGATCGCGGCCTGCTTTGAGCGCATCCCCGCGGCCCAGCGCAAGCTCGTGACCGCGCACGACTCGCTCGGCTACTTCGCCGAGCACTACGGCCTCGAGGTCGTGGGCGCCGCCCTGCCTGCGCTCACGACCCAGGCGCAGCCGTCCGCTGGCCAGATCGCCGAGCTGGTCGAGCTGATCCGCGACGAGCGGGTGCCTGCCGTCTTCGGCGAGGCCGGCGTCAGCACCGACCTCGAGCGCGCGATCGCCGACGAGGCCGGGGCACGGCTCGGCGAGGAGCTCTGGGCCGACACCCTCGGACCGCCCGGCAGCGGGGCGGAGACATATCTCGGGGCGCTGGCCGCGAACGCGGAAGCGATCGCAGCGGGGCTGGGGAGCCGCGCGACCGCCTGCGAGCTCTAGGCGGGCGGGCGCCCGGACCGGCGCGCCCGGCCGCCCGCGCAGTCGGGGCAATTGCCGCGCAGGATCACGTCGTGATCGCCGACGCGGTAGTCCACGCGGTTGGCCGCCTGGTGGATCGCCTGCTCCAGGCTCGGATCCTGGAAGGGCGTCACGCGCCCGCAGTCGTCGCAGACCAGATGGTGGTGATGGTGCTCGCCGCTCGGGAGCGCCGGCTCGTAGCGGGCGGACTCGCCCCCGACGTCGAGGCGCTGCACCAGGCGCAGCTCCTCGAGCAGCTCGAGCGTGCGATACACGGTCGCAACGCCCACCGGCCGGCCCGCGGCGCGCAGCTCGTCGGCGATCTCACGCGCGGTCAGCACGCACTCCTGCTCGCTGATCATGCGCAGCACCGTGGAGCGCGGCCGGCTCGCCCGGTGGCCGGCACGGCGCAACTCGCGCTCGGCGAGCTCGACCCACTCGCTGGCTGGAGGTGTCGGGATCTCGGCTTTGGCTGGCGTCACTGGGGGTCGTCCACTAACGTGAATCGGGAATCGATATCAGTTTACCCCTATCCTCGCAGGCCCAGTGCTCGATTCCTTCCAGCTCCCCTTCATGCAGCGCGCGGCGCTCGAGCTCGCGCTGCTCGCCCCCTTGGCGGGAATCCTCGGCGCGCAGATCGTCCTGCGCGGCCTCGCCTTCTACACCCACGGAGTCGGCACGGCGGCCTTCCCGGGACTGGTGGTGGCGAGCGCGACCGGCGTGCCCGCGCCCGCCGCTGCGCTGGGGACGGGCCTCGCCTTCGCCGGCCTGACCAACCGCGTGCGCGCGCCCCGGCTCGGCATCGACGCGGCAACCGCTCTCGTTCTGGTCGGCGCCCTCGCGATCGGCATCGTGCTGGCGAGCGACATCTTCGCGGTCGGCTCGGGGGTCGATCAGATGCTGTTCGGCAGCCTGCTCGCGATCGGCCAGGCGGAACTTCTGGCAACGCTGGCCGCGCTGGTCGCCGTCGCGTGCCTGACGGCCGTATTTCGGCGCGACTGGCTGGTGACCGCGTTCGATCCCGAGCACGGCCCGTCGCTTGGCCTGCGGCGCGCGGGTGACTGGACGCTGCTTTTGGCGATCGCGCTCGCGGTCGTGGCGGCCCTCGACGCGGTGGGGGCGCTGCTCGTGAGCGCGGTGCTCGTCCTCCCCGCGGCCACCGTGAGCCCGTTCGCGCGCACCCTGCGCGGCCTGGAGATCGCCGCTGCGGCGCTGGCGCTCGCGCAGGGCCTGACGGGCTTGTGGATCGCCTACGAGTTGGACGTGCCGCCCGGCGCGGCGATCGCCCTGATCGGCGGCGTCGCGTTCACGGCGGCGATGGCGCTCGCGGAGCGCTCTCGGGCGCGGGTCCGCGCGCGGATGGAGGCCGCCGCATGAGCGCCGCCCTCCTGCAGGTCCGCGGCCTCGCCGCGGGCTACGTCCAAGGCGTCGCGGCGGTGAGCGGTGTCGAGCTCGACGTCGCGGGTGGGCGCTCGATCGCGGTCCTCGGGCCGAACGGCGGCGGTAAGACGACACTGTTTCGCGCGCTGCTCGGAGAGACGCCGTGGCGGCGCGGCGACGTCACCATGCGGGGCGCGCTGGCCTACGTGCCGCAGACCGAGCGCTCGCGGCTCGACTTCCCGATCGATGCCTTCGGCGTCGCGCTCATGGGCCGCTACGGACGGACGCCGTGGTACCGGCGCCTCTCCGGCGAGGACCGGCGCGCGGCGCGCGACGCCCTCGAGCGCGTCGGCCTCGCCCGGCATGCGGACACGCCCTACGGGCAGCTCTCGGGCGGCCAGCGCCAGCGCGCTCTGATCGCCCGCGCGCTCGCCCAGGACGCCGGGATCCTGCTGCTCGACGAGCCGATGAGCGGCGTCGACAGGCCGTCCGCGGAGCGGATCCTCGAGCTGCTCGCGGAGCTCCGCGACGAGGGTCGCGTCGTGCTCGTCTCAACGCACGACATCGACCAGGCACGCCGCTTCGACACCGTGCTCTGCATCCACCGAGAGCAGATCGCGTGCGGTGCTCCTGACGAGGCGCTCACCGCCGACACGCTCACGCGCACTTACGGGGGCGAGCTCGTCAGGCTGGACGACGGCGAGCGCGCGGTCGTCGTGCAACACCACGCGCACTGATGCTCGACGCGCTCATCGAGCCATTCGCCCAGGGAATCGGCCAGCGTGCGCTGCTGGAGGTGATGCTGATCGGCGTCGTGTGCGGCCCGCTCGGTGTGTGGGTGGTCCTTTACCGGCAGAGCTACGCAGCCGAGTCGCTCGCGCACGCGATGCTGCCGGGGCTCGTCGCGGCCGCGCTGCTCGGGATCCCACTCGGCGTGGGTGCGGCTGCGGGACTGCTGGTCGCCGCGCTGGCGATCACAGCCGCCCAGCGCCAGCGAGCGATCGGGCCGGACACTGCCGTCGCGGTGGCGGTGACCGTGCTCTTCGGGCTGGGCGCGGTCCTCGCGCTCGCCCCGGACGCCCCGCCGCGCCTCAGCGAGCTGCTCTTCGGCGACCCGCTGAGCGTCTCCGGAGCGGACCTGATCGCCTCCGCGGTCGGCGCGGCGGTCGTGCTGAGCGCCCTCGCCCTGCTACACAGGCCGCTGGGAGCCGCGGCCTTCGATCCCCAGGTCGCCCCAAGCCTCGGGGCACCCGTCCGGGCGACGGGCCTTGCGCTGCTGCTGCTCCTCGCGGCCACCACCCTGCTCGCCGTGCAGGCGCTCGGCAACCTTCTCGTGGTCGCCCTGATCGTCGCGCCGGCCGCGGCCGCCCTGCGCCTCACGCGGGGCCTCGGCAGCGCCCTCGCGCTCGCCGCCGCGCTGGGCGTGCTGGCCGGGGCCGCCGGCCTGTACGCGAGCCACTACCTGGAGATCGCCGCCGGCGCCGCGATCGCGCTTGCAGCGCTCGCGACGTTCCTGTTCGCCCTCGTCACTCCTCGACGCGCTTGACGCGGCCCGACCCGGGGCCGTCGGCGTTCGTCGTCGCAGCGCTCAACGCGCTGGACACGGCCGTGTAATAGATGGTCTGCGCCTTGATCCGCCCGTCCTCGACGAGGTAGGAGTCCACACCGTCGCGGATGAGCACGTCCTCCCCGCGCGCCGTCCACTCCGCGAAGCCCATGCGATCGCCGATCACCAGCGTGCGAAAGCGGTAGGACTCGGGATCGACGGCCTCCGCGAGCAGCGCCGCCGACTCGCGCACGCCGTCATGGCCGTGAAAGATGCGCCGCCCGCTCAGAACGAGAACGTCCTCCGCGTAGTTGCGGCGCAGGTCCTCCTCGAGATCGCCTTGCTCCCGCAGGCGGATATGGTCCTGCAGCACCTCGTCCGAGCTGCGTCCGCCCGAATCGGTCTCGGTGGTCTCGCCGCGGCCAGCCATTCAGGCTGACGATTCCCGCTCCGCGCGGGAGAAAACGAACCACTCGGCCGAAGGCGGCGCTAGACCCGCGCCCGTTGGGTACCCGCAAACTGCGGCCGGCGCGCAGCCCGCGCGTTTAGCCGGTGCACATGTACGGGTACGCACATGGTCCATGATCACCGCATCAACACGCCCTTTGCGGCATTCGCCGCGGCGCCGGAGCCCGCAAGGCTCCTAGTTGCGGCAGCGGGTCATGGATCCTGAGGATGCGAGCGTGGAGCTCGACCTCGCTCTGCCGAGCGAGCCCGCGAGCGTAGGCACCGCGCGGCGGGCCGTCGAAGCGCTTGCCACCGAGCACGGGGCGGATCCGAGCGACGTCGGCCTCGCCGTCAGCGAAGCCGTCGCCAACGCCGTCATCCATGCCTATCCGAGCGGACGCGCCGGTACCATCCGTGTACTGGCGCACTGCGCTGCCGACGGGCTCACCGTTCAGGTCGAGGACGACGGCAGCGGGATGCGACTCAACTCGACCAGCCGCGGCCTAGGGGTAGGCATCGCCTTGATCTCGCGGTTGGCGACGGATGCGAGCTTCAGCTCGTCGGAGGAAGGAACAACAGTGCGCATGACCTTTGCAGCCGCTAGCCAAGGCGCCGCGGTCTCGTGACGCGCGGCTCTCACCAGCTCGCGGTCGCCACCGAGCGGCGCGGCGATGCGGCCGTCGTCACCGTCAAGGGCGACGTCGATCTCGCCACCGCCGAGGAACTCGCGAGCGCGCTCGACCCGGAGCGCCAAGACGCCCCGGCGCTCGTGCTCGATCTGCGCCATGTGCCGTTCATGGACTCCAGCGGGCTCGCCGTCGTGATGCGCACCGCCGACCGGCTCACCGAACGCTTCGCGGCCGTCCTCGAGGAGGGCTCCCCGGTGGAGCGGCTCTTCGACCTGACGGGCGTGCTCGAGTCGCTCGCCACATTCCGGGATCCAGGAGCCGCCGTCGCCGCCGTGTCGGACGGCGGCACGCGCGGATGAGGGCTGATCCGGCCGGGCCCCCCTTCCATCTGCCGGCCGGGCCGGCGAGCGACCATCTCGCGGCCATCGTCGAGAACTCCGACGACGCGATCCTGAGCAAGGACCCCACCGGGCGGATCATGACCTGGAACCCGGGGGCGACCCGGATGTATGGGTACACGGCCCAGGAGGCCATCGGCCAGCCGATCTCGATCCTGATCCCACCCCACCGCGCGGGCGAGGAGATGGCGATCCTGCGGAGCATCCTCGCGGGCGAGCGGGTCGAGCACTACGAAACGGAGCGTCTGACGAAGGGCGGGCGGATGATCACCGTCTCGCTCTCCATCTCGCCGGTCCGCAGCAACAAGGGCGACATCCTGGGCGCCTCGGTCATCGCCCGCGACGTGACGCGCCAACACCAGATCACGCGGCTCACCACCCTGCTTCAGGAGGTCACCGCCGAGCTCTCGCGCGCGATCACGCCGGCCCGCGTGGTCGAGGTCACCGTCGCCCACGCCGTCGATGCGTTCGGAGCCGACGCGGTGGCGCTCGGCCTGCTGGAGGAAGAGGAGATCGTGATCGCGGGCAGCGCCGGGCACAGCCCCGAGCGGCTCGAGCGCTTCGCCCGGTTTTCGCTCGACGCGGACCTCCCGATGGCGGAGTCCGTGCGCACCGGCGCGCCGGTCTGGGAAAGCGCCTCGATCGCGGCCGCAGAGCGCTACTCGGACCTGGCCGAGCGCGGGCTCGAGTTCCCGGGGATCGTGATCCTGCCTTTGCTCGCCGGCGGCGCTGCGCTCGGCGCCCTCTCGCTCAGCTTCCGCGATCCCCGCGAGTTCGACGCCCAGGAGCGCGCGTTTTTGCTGGCCGCCTCCCAGCAGGCCGCCTACGCGCTCGGTCGCGCCCAGATCTACGAGGTGCAGCGCCTGGACGCCGAACGCCAAGCCTTCCTGGGTGAGGCGGGTGGCCTGCTGGCTGGCTCGCTTGACCCACAGGAAACGCTGAGCGGACTGACTGAGCTCAGCGTCCGGCACGTGGCCGACTTCGCCTGCGCCTACCTGCTCGACGAGTCCGGGGGGCTCGGCCTGGCGGCGGTGACGCACTCCCAGCCCGATCGACTCGCGCCCGCGCGCGAGCTCGCGGAGCACCTGGGCGGGTCCTCGGGGTCCACAGTGGTGGACCGGGTCGTGCGCAGCGTGCGGGGCGAGCTCCACGGCGACGCCCGGGGCAGGTCCTGGCTCGACGACGACGCGACGGGCCGAGAGCTCGCCGGCCGGCTCGACGCCCATTCCCTGGTCGTGGTGCCCATGCACGCGCGCGGGCGCATCCTCGGCGCGCTCGCCTTCGGCGCGGCGGCCCAGGCCCGCCGCTACGAGGGCACCGATCTGCTGCTCGGCGAGGACCTCGGCCAGCGCGCCGGGCTCGCGGTCGCGAACGCCCAGCTCTTCCGTCGTGAGCACGAGGCGGCGGTCACGCTCCAGCGCTCACTCCTCCCCCACTCCCTGCCGGAGATCCCGGGCCTGTCGTTCGCCGTTCGCTACGAGCCGGCGGCCCCAGGGCTCGAGGTCGGCGGCGATTGGTACGAGGTGGTGCACGTCGAGGACGGCACCGTGGGGCTCACGATCGGCGACGTCGCCGGCCGCGGCGTGCGCGCCGCCTCGGTGATGGGCCGCATCCGACCCGCGCTCGCGGCCTACGTCGTCGACGGCCATGGCCCCCAGGAGGCCGTCCGCCGCCTGGATCGCCTGATGCACGGGCTCGACGACCCCGTGATGGCGACCCTCTTTCACCTGCAGTACGACGCCTCGCGCGCAAGCGCGCGCTACGTGCGCGCCGGCCATCCGCCGGCGCTGCTGCGGAC
>CBFGWL010000065.1:0-16473 GCA_965652565.1 uncultured bacterium | reverse complement strand
ACCGCTCCGGCGACATCCGCCACTGCTACGCGGACACCACGCTCGCCCGCGAGCTGCTCGGGTTCGAGGCGCGCGTGCCCTTCAGCGAGGGGATGAGCGATCTGCTCGGCTGGCTGCGCGAGCAGGAGGCGGTCGATCGGGTGGCGACCGCGACCAGTGAGCTCGCCGCGCGCGGCCTGGCACGCTGAGGGCCGCGGGGCGAGAGCCCGCAACGTGCGCGCCGCGCGCACGTTCAGCCCTCGTCGTCGTTTTTCGAATACGAGGGCTGAACGTTCCGCCGGGCCCGCGGAGGTTCAGCTGTGGTGTTCGGATTTCGAACACCAGGGCTGAATGTCCCGAACCCGTGTATAAAGTGGCGAGTTGTACTTCACACTTTTCTCGCCGATGCCCGAGCTCGAAAAGATCCGTTACGAGGTTGCCGACCACGTCGCGACGATCACCCTCGACGACCCGGAGACGCGCAACGCGCTCTCCGACCAGCTGCTGACCGAGCTGCTCGCGGCGCTCCGCGAGGCGAAGGGCGATGACGAAGTCCGGGTCGTCGTCCTCACGTCCTCGCACGAGAAGGTGTTCTCCGCCGGGGGCAACCTGGGTGCCTTCGGCGGCGATGCGCCCACGGCGCACAAGTTCTTCGGCGCGCAGCTCTTCGTCGACGTCTTCCGCGAGCTGGGTGAGCTCGGCAAGCCCTCGATCGTCGCGGCGAACGGCCACGTGCTGGCCGGTTCGCTCGGGATCGCGCTCGCCTGCGACCTGATCATCGCCAAGGACACCGCCGGCTTCGGGACGCCCGAGATCAACGTCGGGCTCTTCCCGTTCATGATCATGGCGCTGATCTACCGCAACGTGCCGCGCAAGAAGACGACCGAGATGCTGCTGCTCGGCGAGCGGCTCACGGCGGCCGAAGCGCGGGAGGCGGGCATCGTCAACAAGGTGGTGCCGGCGGAGGAGTTCGACGCGGCCGTCGCCGACTGGGCGGGCAAGCTCGCCTCGAAGTCGCCGCTCGTCATGAAGCTGGGGAAGGACGCCATGTGGCGGCAGCTCGACATGCCGCTCATGGACGCCCTCGACTACCTCCGCTCGCAGCTCGCGATCGAGCTCTCGACCGAGGATGCGATGGAGGGCGTCATGGCGTTCTTCGAAAAGCGCGAACCGCAATGGAAGGGCAGATGAGTCGCCAGCTACCGGTCGCCAGTCGCCAGTTAGAGCGGTGGCTTGGAATCGACCGACCGTTCCGTCCCTAGGAACTGGCGACTGGCAACTGGCGACTGGCGACTAGGAGCGCATTCATGGCTGAGTCGGAACACACAAGCGAAGCACCAGAGGCGCCCGCCCAAACCGAGGCGGGCGGCGAGACCGGCATGCAGGCGCTCGTGCGCGATCTGCACGAACGCCGCGAGCGCGCCAAGCTGGGCGGTGGGCCCGAGAAGATCGCCAAGCAGCACGAGCGCGGCAAGCTCACCGCGCGCGAGCGCATCGACCTGCTGGTCGACGAGGGCACCTTCGTCGAGATGGGCATCCACGCCCGCCCGCACTTCTCGCAGCGCGCGATGGAGGGCAAGGACGCCCCCGCCGACGGCGTGATCACCGGGTGGGGCGAGGTCGACGGGCGCGCCTGCGCGATCGCCGCCTACGACTTCACGGTGATGGCCGGCTCGATGGGCATGACGGGGGAGATCAAGGTCGCCCGCCTGCGCGAGATGGCGCTCCAGCAGCGCATGCCGATGATCTGGCTGCTCGACTCCGCCGGCGCTCGCATCCAGGAGGCGGCGGGCTCGCTCTTCGCCGGCTCGGGCCATCTCTTCCGCGAGGAGGTGGAGATGTCCGGGGTGGTGCCGCTGGTGGCGGCGATGATGGGCCCGTGCGCCGCCGGGACCGCCTACATCCCGGGGCTCTCCGACTTCGTGCCGATGGTCGTCGGCCAGGGCGCGATGGCGCTCGCCGGCCCGCACCTCACCAAGGCCGTCACCGGCGAGGACATCTCGATGGAGGACCTGGGCGGGGCGAAGGTGCACTGCCGCAAGTCCGGCGTGGGGGACCTCGAGGTGAAGGACGACCGCGAGTGCATCGAGGTCGTCAAGCGCTACCTCTCGTACTTCCCGTCCAACTGCGAGGAGCGCCCGCCGGTGCGTCCCACCGACGATCCCGACGACCGCATGTCCGAGCGTCTGCTCGACATCGTCCCCGAGTCCTCACGGCATCCGTACGACATGTACGAGGTGATCCGCGAGATCGTCGACGACGGCGAGATCTTCGACATCAAGCCGAAGTTCGCGAAGACGATCATCACCTGCCTGGCGCGCTTCGGCGGCCAGCCCGTCGGCATCGTCGCGAACCAGCCCAAGCACCTGGGCGGGATCCTCGAGAACGACTCGGCCGACAAGGCGGCGCGCTTCGTGAACCTCTGCGACGCCTTCAACATCCCGCTCGTCTTCCTGCAGGACGTGCCGGGGTTCATGGTCGGCTCGAAGGTCGAGCACGCCGGGATCATCCGCCACGGGGCGAAGATGCTCTACGCGGTCTCACGCGCCACCGTGCCCAAGGTCACCGTCGTGATCCGCAAGGCGTATGGCGCCGGCTACTACGTGATGAACGGCAAGGCCTACGAGCCCGACCAGATCTATGCCTGGCCGTCGGCCGAGATCTCCGTGATGGGCGCGGAGGGCGCCGTGAACATCATCGGCCGCTCGGCGATCGAGGCCTCCGACGACCCGGAGGCGACGCGACAGGCGATGCTCGAGGAGGTCCGCAAGGTGATCGACCCGTACATCGCCGCGGGCAACGCGATGATCGACGACATCATCGATCCGCGCGAGACGCGGCCCCGGATCATCGCCGCCCTGCGGATGGCGAAGGACAAGCGTGTCCAGCGCCCGTGGAAGAAGCATGGGGTGATGCCCGTATGAGTCGCCAGTCGCCAGTCGCCAAGAGTCGCCAGTCGCCAGTCGCCAGTCGCCAGTTAGGTAGGGCGGAAGGTTTTCAGCAGGCCGTTGAGCATGCGGCCGACTTCGCGGATGTCGCCCTTGAGGGAGGGGTCGCACAGGCCCCGGGCAGCTGCGCGGTCGAGCCAGTGCTCCGCTTTATTGATCGAGCCGCGCGCCATGAGGAGGAAGCGACGGCGGTCAAGGTCGGACCCCCTTCCGTAGGCCTCGGCGATGTTCGCGCCGATCGAATCCACCGCCCGTACGAGCTGAATGCCGATCGTCCAGCGTTCGAACTTCGCCATGCGAGCCGCCAATTCGTGTACGGCATCCGAAAGCGTGGCGTATCGCTGGTACACCGCCAGTTCGCGAAAGTCGCCCACGTTCACAGAAGGGCCTCGGACGCTCTACCTCGCCCCCTCGTCCCTAGGAACTGGCGACCGGCGACTGGCGACTGGCGACTTCTTGCGACCGGGAGGACTGAACCATGAGCTCGTTCGACGACCCCGTAATCATCAGTTGCTCCATCAGTGGCGTGATCGCCAACCGCGAGCAGTGCCCGGCGATTCCGTATACGCCGGAGGAGTACGCGGCGGAGGCGCGGCGGGCCGTGGATGAGGGCGCCTCGCAGATCCACATCCACGCCCGCAAGCCCGACGGCACGCCTTCGTTCGAGATCGAGGACTTCCGTGCGATCACGCAGGCGATCCTCGACGAGGTCGGCGACGTGATCATCAACTACTCGACGGGGGCGATCGGGATCCCGGTCGAAAAGCGCATCGCGTACCTGCGCGAGCTGACGCCGGACGTGGCCGCGCTCAACATGGGCTCGATGAATTACGCGAAGTACTCGCGGCGCCGTAAGGACTTCGTCTTCAAGGCGGTCTTCGAGAACTCGTTCGACACGATCATCGAGCTGATCACCGCGATGAAGGAGCTCGGCATCAAGCCCGAGCACGAGTGCTTCGATGCGGGGCACGTGGCGAGCCTCGACCCGCTCATCGACATGGGGCTGATCTCCGAGCCTCACCAGGTCTCGCTCGTCATGGGCGTCACCGGCGGCATCCGCCCGACGCCGCGCAACGTCGAGCTCATGGCAGAGCAGATCCCGGGCGGCCCCGAGCGCGGCGCCAACTGGCAGGTGATCGGCATCTCGCGCGATCAGTGGAAGCTGCTGGCCGCGTCGCTCGCTCTCGGCGGCAACGTGCGCGCCGGCCTCGAGGACAACCTCTATCTCCCGAACGGCGAGATGGCGCGCTCGAACGGCGACCTCATCGCCAAGGCGCGGCAGATGGCCGAGGACGTCGGTCGCCGCGTGGCCAGCGTCGCCGAGGCGCGCGAGCTGCTCGGCCTCGGCGAGCGCACCCGGGCGCTCACGGCCGGCGCGGCGGCATGAGCGGCGCGCTCGAAGGCATCCGCGTCCTCGACCTGACGCGCCTGCTCCCGGGTGGCTTCTGCTCGCTGCTCTTCGCCGACGCTGGGGCGGACGTCATCAAGGTCGAGGACACGAAGGCGGGCGATTACATCCGCTGGTCGCCGCCCTACTACGGGGACGACGAGCACAACGACCTCGGCACCCGCTCCGCGCTCTATCTCGCGCTCAACCGGGGCAAGCGCTCGATCCGCCTCGACCTCAAGTCCGGCGCGGGCCGCGAGGCCTTCCTGCGCCTCGCGCGCGACGCGGACGTGGTGCTGGAGAGCTTCCGGCCCGGCGTGCTCGACCGTCTTGGGTGCGGGTGGGAGACGCTGCACGAGCTCAACCCGCGCCTGGTGATGTGCGCGATCACCGGCTACGGGCAGAGCGGACCCAACCGCGACCGCGCCGGCCACGACACCAACTATCTCGCGCTGAACGGCTTGCTCGGCCTCACCGGCCAGGCGGACGGGCCGCCGGTGCAAGCCGGCGGGCAGATCGCCGACCTGGGCGGCGGCGCGCTGATGGCGGCGTTCGGAGTGCTCGCCGCGCTCATGCGTCGCGAGCGCACGGGCGAGGGCCAGTACGTCGACATCTCGATGACCGACGGCGCGCTCTCGTGGCTCGCCATGACCGCCGCGCAGTACCTGTGCGACGGGCGCGTGCCGCGCCGCGGCGCCGAGCCGCTCAACGGCGGCATCGCCTGCTACCTCCCTTACGAGGCCGCCGACGGGTGGGTGAGCTGCGGCGCGCTGGAGCCCAAGTTCTGGCGCGCGTTCTGCGAGGGGGTCGGCAGGCCCGACCTGCTCGAGCACCAGTTCGCTCCGCCCGGCTCCGAGGGCCACGCGGCGATCGCCGCGGTCTTCCGCGAGCGCACCCGCGCGGAGTGGCGGGCCTTCAACGACGAGCACGACTGCTGCATCGAGCCGATCCTCGACCTCGACGAGGCGCTCGCGGACGACTGGGTGCGTGAACGGGAGATGCTCGTCGAGTTCGAGCAGCCCGAGCTCGGGACCATCCGCACGCTCGGCAACCCGGTGAAGCTCTCGGCGACGCCGGGCAACCCGAAGCGGCCGGCGCCCGCGCTCGGCGAGCACACGCGGGAGCTGCTCGCCGACGTGGGCTACACCGACGCGCAGATCGACGAGCTCGTCGCCCAGGGCGCGGCTGCCGGCCCCGGCAGCGGCGAGCAGGGGGAGTTCCGCGCATGAGCGCGCGCCAGACGGCGCCCCCGGACGGCGAGCTCCTCAAGATCTCCGCGCTCGCGGAGCGCGCGGGCGTGCCGGTCGCGACCGTGCGGCACTACCTGCGCGAGGGCCTGCTGCCCGAGCCGGTCAAGACCTCGCGCAACATGGCGTACTACCCGCCCGAGTTCGCCGAGCGCATCAAGGTGATCAAGCAGCTGCAGGAGGAGCGCTTCATGCCGCTGCGGGTGATCCGCGAGCTGCTCGCCGCGGCCGACGGCGATCTCGACCGCGTTCGCGAGCTGGCGGGCACGGGTCAAACCGTGCTCGAGCGCGCGCTCGAGCGCGAGCGCGAGCGCACCGACCGGGCGACGGTCCTGGCGCGCCTGGATCTGCCCGAGCGGGCGCTCGATCGCCTCGCCGAGGTTGGAGTGATCGGCTCCGGCGAGGACGGCTACTCGCCGTCCGAGGTCCGCATCCTCGAGGCGATCGCCGCCTTCCGGGCCGCGGGCTGGAACGAGCGCACCGGGTTCGGGGCGCGCGACGTGGCCCGCCTCATGCGCGGCCTCGAGCCGGTGATCGCCGACGAGCTGCAGCTGCTCGTCGAGCGCTTCGCGGCGCTCGACGCCGAGCGGGCCGCCGAGCTGATCGACAAGGGCGCTGCGACTTTCACCGACTTGATCGGGGCCCTGCACGCGAAGGCCCTCACCGACGAGCTCGAACGTCAGCGCACCGACGACTGAGTCTCAGGGCGCGCCATCGCCCGCGCGGAAGGCTGTGGCCCCGCGCGTGCGCCGCACCGCGGCGAGCACCTCGGCGGCCAGCCGAGCGCCGTCGGCGCGGCTCTGCGGGGTCGCGGAGATCCGCAGCACGACCTCGTCGCCGTCGATCTCCTCGAGCTGGATCTCGGGCGGGTAGCGCAGCGGGACGGAGATCGCCTCGTCGAGCATCTCCTGGACCTCGGCGGGCGTGCGCGTCGCTTCGAACCGCGCGCGCAGCTCGACCCGCTCCGGCTCGCGCCGGGGCATCACGGCAACCTGGATCACGGTGCTGTTCGGCACCAGGATGCGGTCGGCGCCCCGCACGAGCGTCGTGTAGAAGAGACCGAGCGAGCCCACGATGCCCTCGAGCTCGCCGGCGAGCACACCGCCCTGCAGACGCACCCGATCGCCCACCTGGAAGGGCCGCGTCGAGAGCAGCACCATCCCGGCGAACATGTTGCCGAGCGTCTGCTGCGCGGCGAGGCCGACGACGACCGCGGTGAACGCGCCGCCGAGCGCGAGCGTGCGCGCATCGACGCCCGCGATCCGCAGCGCCACGGTGAGCACGAGCAGCACGGTGAACAGCCGGACGAGGAAGCCGATCGTCCCGGCGGTCGCCGGGTCGAGGCGCTTGAAGAGCAGGGGCGCCATGCCGCTGCCGAGCGAGCGCGCGATCCCGACCCCGACGGCGACCAGCGCGACCACGGTGGCGATCCGCACCTCGAGCTCGTAGCCGGGGAAGAGGGTGCTGCGCTGGTTGAACAGCACCAGCACGGCGATGAGGAAGATCAGCTGGACGACGAGCCGCCCGCGTGCGCGCGTCGCCTTGGCGGCGTCGACCTCGGCGCCCAGGCCCACCTGCCGCCAGACCTCGGTGCGGCTTTCGAACAGGTTGCGCTCACGCAGGAGCCTGCGCTCGCGCGTCCTACGCAGGCGGATTAGGTCGCGAAACCTGCTCATGGCTAATGGGGCTTCCCGTCCGGGGTGCCAGGTTAACTGTGGCGTGCCCGGACCGATCGCGCTTCCAGGCGTATACTGCGGCAGTCGATTGACTGGTCAGTCAAAGGCTTGGAATCCCCTGATGAGCGCGGGCGAAATCATCGAGAGCCGATCGGAGCGCCGCTGATGGCGAAGGCGCCACCCGTGGACCGACGCCGGCAGATCCTCGACGCCGCCGTGCGCGTCTTCGCGCGCCAGGGGTTCCACTCCTGCCGCGTCTCCGACATCGCCGACGAGGCGGGCGTCGCCTACGGGCTCGTCTACCACTACTTCAAGTCGAAGGACCAGGTGATGAACGAGCTCTTCACCGAGCGCTGGTCGCTGCTGCTTGCCGCGATCGACGAGGTGGACAAGCGCGACATCCCGCCCCGCGAGAAGCTCGACGCGGTCGCCGGCTTCATCATCGACTCCTACCGCCACGACCCCGACCTGATGAAGGTGATCATCGTCGAGGTCACCCGCGCGGCGAACTCGTTCGGTCGCACGCACATGCCGGAGATCAAGCGCGCCTACGACGGCATCGCGAAGATCGTCTCGGACGCGCAGAGCGCCGGCGAGTTCCGCGACGACATCGACCCGCAGCTCGCATCGATGTGGTTCTACGGCGCGATCGAGCAGTTGCTCTCCGCCTGGGTCTTCGGTCTAATCCCGGACGACGACGACTCGTTCGACCGCGCGCGCTCGATGGTCGTCGAGACGGTTTGCGGAGGGCTCGAGTCGCGACGTGATTAACTGCCCGGCGAACGGGAGATAGGGAACGCTGTGGATAACCAAATCGTCCGCCGACTCGTCTGGGCTGGCCTGGTCGCCGGGACCGGCGCCCTCGCCAGCATCGTGGCCACCCGCCTGTCGGCGATGATCTACACACGGATCTTCAACGAGGACCCGCCCGAGTGAGCACCCCACCCGACCCGCGCGGCGCACCAACGGAGGACCGCTCGCTAGCCGAGCTGGTGATCGACGTGTCCGAGCGGGTCTCGGTCCTCGTCCGCGAGGAGATCGAGCTCGCGAAGGCAGAGGTCGCCGAGAAGGCGCGCAAGCTCCTCACCGGATCGGTCGTCGGCATCGTCGCCGGCGCGATCGCGTTCCTGGGCTTCATCATGCTCATGCACGCGTTCGCCTGGCTGCTCAACGACCTCTTCTTCGAGAGCACGCCGTGGCTCGGCTTCCTGGTCGAAGCGCTGCTGTGGTTCCTGCTCGCGGCCGGCGCCGGCTACTTCGCGTATCGCTCGGTCCGCGCGGGCTCGCCGCCCAAGCCGACCATGGCGATCGAGGAGGCCAAGGAAATCCGCGAGACGCTGGAGACCGGCAACCATGGCTGAGGGACCCCGGGAAGTGCCCGCCGCGCCCGGCCCGCGCCCGGCGGCGAGCGACCCGCGCCCGCTGCCCGGCTCGCGCACCCCGGATCAGATCAGGGTCGATATCCAGCGCCAGCGCGAGGCGCTCGGACAGTCCGTCGAGGCGCTCCGCGGCAAGGTCACCGAGCTCACCGACTGGCGCGGGCAGGTGCGCAAGCACAAGCGCGAGCTCGCGATCGGCGCCGCCGTCGTGGGCTTCGCGATCGGCGTGATGGCGATGCGCCGCCGCGGTCGCGACTGAGTCCGGCCGCCGCTGCGGACCTCCTGGTAGCTAGAAGCCGAGCGCTTCGCGCGAGGTGCCGCCCACGCCCAGCAGCCCCGGGCCGACGTGCGCCCCGATCACCGGCCCGATCTCGCCGATGAACACCGGGTCGCTGCCAAAGATCTCGCGGCAGTGCGCCACCAGCCGGTCGGCCGCCTCGCGATCGTGGATGTGCTGCACGACCCAGGCGTCGGCGCCGTCGGCGCGGCGCTCGCGCGCGTATTCGACGAGGCGCTCGAACGCGCGGCGGCGGGTGCGCACCCGCTCGACCGGCCGGATCTCCTCCTCGAGCGTGAGGATCGGCTTGATCTGCAGCGCCGAGCCGAGCAGCGCCTGCGCGGCGCCGATGCGCCCGCCCTTGCGCAGATACTCGAGCGTGTCGATGGCGAACCAGATCTTGAGGCCCGCGCGCGCCCGCTCCGCCGCGGCCAGCGCCTCCTCGGCGCTCGCGCCCTGACGCGCGGCGTGCGCGGCCGCCAGCACGCTCAGCCCGAGCCCGCCGCACGCCGAACGGCTGTCGAAGACGTGGATGCGCTCGCCGCCGCGGCCGTCGTCGATTAGCTGCTGGCGAGCCTGTCGGGCCGAGTCGCAGGTTCCCGAGATACCGGACGAGAGGTGCAGCGAGACGATCTCGCGGCCCTCGTCGAGCAGTGGGCCGTAGGTCGCCACGAAGTCGCCTACGGAAGGCTGCGAGGTGGTGGCGATGCCCGGGCTCGCGCTGAGGCGCTCGTAGAAGGTGTCGTACTCCGCCCGGGAGATCGAGCCCTCGGCCTGCTGCTCACCGTCGATCGTCACGTAGAGGCTGACGGTGCGGATGCCGTACTCGGCGATGAGCTCGTCGGGCAGGTAGGCCGTCGTGTCGCAGACGACGGCGGTAGCTGGATTGGCGCTCACGTGCCTGACTTCTATCACGCGGCCGGGAACGGGCCCCGGGGCGCGGGGGTACGATCCCCCGCCGTGGGGAAGACGCTCGTCACCGGCGCCACCGGGTTCATCGGCTCGCACCTCGCCCGCGCCCTCGCCGAGCGCGGCGACGATCTGCGCCTGCTCGTGCGGCGTACGTCGTCCACCGATCACCTCGAGGGCATCGAGTTCGAGCGCGCCACCGGCGACGTCCGCGACCGCCGCGCGGTGCGCCGGGCGCTCGCCGGCGTGGAGCGCGTCTTTCACGTCGCCGGGAGCACCTCGATGCGCAGCCGCGACCGCGAGGCCGTCTTCGACCTGAACGTGCGCGGCACGCGCGTGCTGCTCGAGGAGGCGCTCGCCGCCGGCGTCGAGCGGGTGGTCCACACCTCATCGGTCGCCGCGATCGGGGTCGCGAAGCCCGGCGGAACACTGGACGAGGCCGCGACCTTCAACGCCGCGCATCTCGGCATCGCGTACGTCAACTCCAAGCACGAGGCGGAGGTGGAGGCGTTGCGCATCGGCGCGCGCGGCCTGCCGGTCGTCGTTGTGAACCCGTCGTTCGTCTTCGGGCCCGAGGACCCCACCGGGACCTCGATGGGGCTGGTGCGCCGGTTTCTGCAGCGGCGCATCCCCCTGTATGTGGACGGCGCCCTCAACATCGTCGACGTGCGCGACGTCGCCCGCGGGCATCTGCTCGCCGACGAGCGCGGCGAGCCGGGCGAGCGCTACATCCTCGCCGCGCGCAACTTCACGCTCGACCGCCTCTTCGCGGACCTCTCGCGCATCTCGGGGGTCGAGGCCCCCGGGCTCAAGCTGCCGGGCCCGCTGGTCCTGGCGGCCCTGAATGCCGGTGGGCGGCTGGGGGTGAAGCTGCCGAGCGAACCCGACGAGGTGCGCTCGGCGATGCAGTGGTGGACCTACAAGAACACGAAGGCGAAGCGCGAGCTCGGCTTCAAGCCGCGGCCGCACGAGGAGACGCTCGTCGACGCGGTGCGCTGGCAGACCGAGGCCTTGAACCACGCGATCGGCGGCCGCGCCTCGCGGTTCGAGCGCTTGGCGGTGGGCGCTGCCGGGACGGCCGTGCGGATGGGGGAGAGGCTGGCCCGGCGGTGAGCGCGAAGCGCGACACCGTCGTCCTGTATCGCTGTCCGACGCCGACCAACGTCCTGTGCCCGTGCGGCGCCGTCGCCCGGCGGCTGCGGCGGCTCGGCGTCGAGTACCGCACGGAGCGGGTGCCCTACAACCGCAGGAAGCGCCCCGAGATCGAGGAGCTGACCGGCCAGCGCCGCGTGCCGGTTCTGGTCGACGGCGACGAGGTCGTCTCCGACTCGAAGCGGATCATCGAGTACCTGGAGTGGAGCCGCGGGGGCGACGGGTGAGATGACGGGAGCACAGTCCTTTACTATGTGAAGCACGATGGAGACTCCGAAGGCAGCGGTAACCCTCAGCGATACGGCAGCGGAGAAGATCCGCGAGCTCACCGGCAGCGGCAACCCTGACGAGCAGGCGCTGCGCGTCGCCGTGAAGGGCGGCGGGTGCTCGGGCTTCCAGTACGCGCTGGCGCTCGACAAGGTGAAGGAGGACGACCACGTCTTCGAGCACAAGGGCGTCTCCGTCGTCGTCGACAAGGTCTCGATGCAGTTCGTCTTCGGCTCCGAGGTCGACTACGTCGACGGCCTGCAGGGCGCCGGCTTCACCGTGAACAACCCGAACGTCGTCGCCGCCTGCGGCTGCGGCTCCTCGTTCCAGGTTCGCGAAGACGCGCCCGCGGCCGCTTAGCGACCGCCACCGGCTAGCTTCTTTCGCGCGCGCCGCTCGGCTGGCGCCGCGCTCACGTCCGCCCGCGCGGGCGGACGCCGTCACGAGTTCCTTGCAGGAGGAAGACCTTGGCGACCGTTACGGCCGCGAGCCTCACCAAGCACATCGGAGATCGCAAGCTCTTCGGCGACGTCTCGTTCAAGCTCGAGCGTCGCGATCGCATGGCGCTTTCGGGCCGCAACGGCTCCGGCAAGACGACCCTGCTGCGCATCCTGGCTGGGGAGGTCTCACTCGACGACGGCACGGTCGCTCTCGGCAAGGGCGTGCGGGTCGCGCTGCACGATCAGCGCCCCCCGCGCGACGAGGGCCTGACCCTCGAGCAGTACGTGGTCTCGGGCCTCGACTGGGTGCTCGAGATCGAGCGCGAGCTGCGCGAGCTCGAGGAGCGGATGGCGGACGGCGCGGACGAGCGCACGCTCGCGGCCTACGCCGACGCGCAGACCCGCCTCGAGGTCGCGGGCGGCTACCGCTGGCGCGACGGCGCCCAGCGGACGCTGCGCGGGCTGGGGTTCGGCGAGGCCGAGCTCGCTCGTCCCCTATCCACGTTCTCGGGTGGTGAGCTCACGCGCGCCTCGCTGGCACGAGTGCTGGCCTCACGCCCCGATCTGCTGCTTCTCGACGAGCCCACGAACCACCTGGACATCGAGTCGCTGGAGTGGCTCGAGCAGTACCTGAACGAGCTGGACGCAGCGGTCGTGCTCGTCGCGCACGACCGCTGGTTCTTGGAGTCGGTCGGTACCTGTGTGCTCGAGCTCGAGGGCGGCCGCGGCCGGTTTTTCTCGGGACCGTGGCACGCGTGGCGCAAGGAGAAGCTCGCGCGCGAGCTCGCCGTCGAGCGCGACCTCGCTCGGCGCGAGGCGGACATCGCCCGGCTCGAGCGCTTCGTGGAGCGTTTCCGCGCCAAGGCGACGAAGGCGCGGCAGGCGAAGTCGAAGCAGAAGCAGATCGAGCGCCTGCGCGCCGGCGCTCCGGAGCTGGCCCCGGCCGACGGCAAATCGCTCTCGTTCAGCTTCGGCAAGGCGGAGCGCTCCGGGCGCGTGGTGCTCGAGCTCGAAGGCGGGCAGCTGCGCGTCGGTGACCGGGTTCTGCTCGAGGACGGTGAGTTCTGGCTGGAGCGCGGCGAGCACGTGTGCTTGATCGGCCCCAACGGGACCGGCAAGTCGACCCTGGTCGCGGCGCTCGCCGGGCGCCGCGCGCTCGACGAGGGCAAGCTGCGCTTCGGGCACAAGGTCAAGCTCGGCTACCTGGCCCAGCACGCGGAGGTTCCGCGTGAGCCGGGCCTGACCGCGCTCGCGCACGCGCAGCGCTCGACGGGGCTCTCGGAGGCAAAGGCCCGGGCGCTTCTGGGTCGCTTCATGTTTTCGGGCGACGACGTTGAGAAGCTGGTGGCCGACCTCTCCGGCGGCGAGCTCCAGCGGCTCTCGCTCGCGATCCTCGTGAGCTCGGACGCGAACCTTCTGATCCTCGATGAGCCCACAAACCACCTGGACGTGGAGAGCCGCGAGGCGCTCGAGGAGGCGCTCGCCGGATTCGAGGGCACCCTGCTGCTGATCTCGCACGACCGCGCGCTGCTCGAGGCGATCGGCACCCGCACGGTCGCGTTCGAGGACCGGCGGCTGCGGAACTATCTCGGCGGCTGGACCGAGTACCGCGAGGCCCGCGAGCGGGCGCGCGAGGCGGAGCGAGCGGCCAAACCGGCGAAGCCGAAGCGCACGGACCGTGGCCCGGAGGCCCGCCGGCGCCGCGCGCGCCAGCGCGCCGCGGCGGCCGACGAGCGCCGCCTGGAGCAGCAGGTCGAGGAGGCGGAGGCCGCGCTGCGCGCGCTCGAGGACGAGCTCGCGGACCCGGCGATCTGGGCCGATCCGCAGCGGGCCGACGAGGCCTCCCGGCGGCACGCCGAGGCGAAGCGCAGGCTCGAGGAGCTCTACGAGCGCTGGGAGCGCGTCGCGGGCTGACTCCCGGGCCGCCCGCGAAGAAGGAGGCGTGCGCCGTCGAGTAGGCGCTAGCTCGGCAGCAGCAGGCCGAGCTGGCGAGACTGGGCGACGAGCGTCCCGTCGGGCGCCCACATCTCGCCGTCCTCCTCGAAGTAGCCGTCGCGCGCGACGCGGCTGCGGAAGCGGCCGAGGATCGGCGAGGGCGGCAGGGGCAGCGCGGTGCGGAAGTGCACGGTCAGGTCGATCGTGGGGGCGGCCATGAGCGCTCCCAGGCGCGGCCACGGCGCCGGGAACCAGGCGTCGGAGAGCACCGCGAGGGCGGCCGCGTCCACCGGCCGGCCCTCGTCGAGCTCGTACCAGCCGCCGATCTCCGCGCGGTCGGCGCGGCTGAGCGCCGCCTCGCCGAAGCGGTGCTGCATGCGCAGCCGCCTGACCATCGCCGGGAGCTCGCCCGGCGGCGCGCCGAAGAGGTCGGGCTCGGGGCCCGGGGGCTTGACCCGCGGCATCGGCGCGTCCTCGTAGCGCGGCGCGGCCACCGGCCGCCCGTAGGCGGCGAGCGCGGTTGCCACGATCCGGCCGTCCTGTTCGAGCTCGCCGCGCAGCGAGCTCAGCGTGCGGCCCCCCTTGACGAGCTCGGCGCGCGCGATGACGGAACCCGCCACCGGGGCGCGCAAAAAGTGCATCGTGACCGAGCGCGCGGTGCGCTCGGGGTCGGCGACGACGCGGTCGAAGGCGGCGATCATGAGCGCCATCACGAAGCCGCCGAGCGGCCCGGCGGGCGTGAACCACCGCTCGATGACGGCGCCCCGGAACGACCCGTCGCCGAGCGGCTCGAGGGTGATCTCCTCGTCGAAGGGAAAGCGCGTAGGCGCCGCGGCCTCGGGGGAGCTCCCGCCGGCGTTGGCCGCGGTCACGGTGCGGAGGTCCGGGGCGCTAGCCGAGCTGGATGGGCGGGCTCTGCTGCGGCCCGCCGGGGACGATGCGCTGCGGGTCCGGGATGTCGGCCTCCGGCTGCTCGACGCCCAAGACGTCGGCGAGCTCGCCGGACTCGAACATCTCCTCGACGATGTCGCAGCCGCCGACCAGCTCGCCGTTGACGTAGAGCTGCGGGAACGTCTGCCAGTCCGAGATCTCCGCCGTCACCTCGCGCAGCGGCTGCAGCGCGGGGAGGACATCGATCGCCCCGTACTCGACGCCCATCGCCTCCATCACCTGGACGACGCGCATCGAGAATCCACATCGGGGCTGCTCCGGCGTGCCCTTCATGAAGAGGAGCACAGGGTGCTCCGCGATCAGCTTTTCGATCTGCTGCTTGAGCTCAGGGTCGGCTGCCATGTCACCCACATTAGCGATCGGGCGGCACGGGCTCGGTGCGCCGCCTGCGCTACTTGGGCTGCGTCTGGATCGAGAGGGCGTGGATCGAGCCGTCCTCGAAGCGCTCGCGCACGGCGTTGCGCACCAGCCGGTGCTGGTCGAGGCGCTTCAGCCCTTCGAACTGGGGAGCGCTCACGATCGCGCGGAGGTGGTCGCCGTTGCCCTCGTCGATCACCTCGACGTCGGCGCCGGGGAGCGCCGCCTCGATCATCGCCTTGATCTCCGCGAGGTCAGCCATTGGGCGCCAATCCTAGTGAGGGGGTTCGGGCGGCCGCGAGTCCGCCGGATCCGCTCAGTCCGCGGCGACCGGGCTGCCCGCGCGGGCGGCCTCGAGCATCTCCTCGATGCGGCAGAACTTCACCCGCGGGCGGCCCTGGGGCTCGCCGCGCTCACGCTCGGCGGCGTCGATCGCCTGCCAGTCGTCGTAGCTGACCACGGCGTCGGGCTTGCGCTCGGCGAGCAGCTCGACGATCGCGTCGGCGTCCTGCGCGAGCGGCGGCGCCGGGACGAGGCCGGCCTCGAGATCGGCGAACAGGTTGTCGATGGTCTCCTGCGAGTCCTTCTTGTTCGTACCGATCACGCCGCTGGGCCCGCGCTTGATCCAGCCGACGACGTACTGGCCCTCCACCTGCCGGCCGTCGGCGCCGATCACGCGTCCGCCCTCGTTGGCGATGACGCCTCGGTCCTCGTCGAACGGCAGCCCGGGGACCCCGGTGCCCCGGTAGCCGATCGAGCGTAGGACCAGGCCGCACTCGAGCACCTCGCGCTCGCCGGTGTCGCGGGCGCGGATGCGCCCCGACTCGTCGCGCACCAGCTCGTTGCGCGCGAGGACGATCCGCTCGACCTTGCCGTCGCCCTGGATCTCGATCGGTGAGCGGCAGAAGCGCAGCACGATCCGCTTGCGCTTGCCCTCCGGCTGGCGCTGGGAGAACTCGGTGAAGATCTCGACGTTCTTGCGGGCCGTCGCATCCGCGTCGTTTTCGAGGTAGGCGCGGCTCACGTCGTCGAGCTCGCACTCGCCGGGATCCACGATCACGTCCGCGTCGGTCATCTCGCCGAGCTCGCGCACCTCGGGGTTGGTGAACGCGGCCTGCGCGGGGCCGCGGCGCCCCACGATGACGATCTCGCGGATCGCGCTGTCGGCGAGCGGCCCGATCGCGTGGTCGGCCGTGTCGGTCACCTCGAGCTCCTCGCGGGTCAGGGCGAGCATGCGGGCGACGTCGGCGGCGACGTTGCCGTTGCCGATCACGACGGCGCGCTCGCAGGAGAGGTCGAACTCGGCGTCGGCGAAGTCGGGGTGCGCGTTGTACCAGGCGACGAAGGCGGTGGCGGGATGGCTGCCGGGCAGATCCTCGCCGGGAATGCCGAGCTTGCGGTCGGTGGAGGTGCCGTAGCCGTAGATGACGGCGTGGTAGCGCTCGGCGAGTTCAGCGGCGGCGACGTCCGAGCCGATCTCGACGTTCCCGAAGAACCTGAAGCCCTCGTTGGCCGCCGTCTTCTCGTAGCGGCGGATCACGTTCTTGATCTTCGGGTGGTCGGGGGCGA
>CBFGWL010000064.1:0-16770 GCA_965652565.1 uncultured bacterium | reverse complement strand
GGAAGATCAGCGGGTCGCCGTCGCGCCTGCCGATCTCCTTGACCGAGCCCGTGACGATCGTGTGGTCGCCGCCGTCGAGCAGGTCGCGCAGCTCGCAGGCGACCCACACGATCGCCTCGTCGAGCACGGGCGTGCCCGCGCGCTCGGCCCAGCCGACGCCGTCCCACTTTTCCTCGTGGGGCACCGGCGCGGCGAAGCGGCGGGCGTGGTCTTCGCTGTCCGCGCCGAGCACGTTCACGGCGAAGCGGCCCTGAGCACGCACGGCGCCAAGCGTGCGCGAACGGTGGTCCAGGCAGACGAGCATGAGCGGTGGCTCGAGCGAGAGCGAGGCGACGGCGTTGGCCGTCGCGCCCGCCGGAGAACCCACTCCTGGAGCGGTAACGACGGTCACCGGAGTGGGCACCAGCGCCATCGCGCGGCGAAACTCTTCTGGCGTTGGCGCGGACAAGGCGTAGCGGAAAGTATGATGCCGCCGCGGTGCGTGGAGTAATCGCAACCACAGCAGCAATCGCGCTGGCCATGTTCGGCTCGGCGTGCGGGAGCGAGGGCGTTCAGCTCTCGGCCGACGATCCGCACTACGAGGGTGCGGTGCTCTTCGCCGAGCGCTGCTCGGGCTGCCACACGCTGAAGGCGGCCGGGGCCAAGGGCTCGGCGAACCGCAAGCTGCCGCATCAGGGGCCGATCCTGGACGAGCGCGTTGAGACGACCGAGGATGTGCTCTACGCGATCGCCAACGGCGGTTTCGCGGGCGCGCTGATGCCGCAGAACATCGTCGTCGGCGAGGAAGCCCAGGCCGTCGCGGAGTTCGTGGCGGAGTACTCCGGCCAGGACGAGTAGCGCCCGGCCGGGCGATGCTCGATCTCCGCCGAATCCGGTCAGAGCCCGAGGCGGCGCGCGCCGCGCTCGCGCGTCGTGGCGCCGCGGAGGCGCTCGACGAACTGCTCGAGCTCGACGCCCGCCGCCGCGAGCTGCTGCCCCGCGTCGAGGAGGGGCGCGCCGAGCGCAACCGGGTCTCCGATCAGATCGCGCAAGCCAAGCGCGCGGGCGAGGACGCCGCGCAGGCGATCGAGCAGATGCGCGAGCTGGGCGGCGAGATCAAGCGCTTGGAGAAGGAGCTCGCCGAGGTCGAAGAACGCCGCGACGAGCTCGCCGCAACGCTCCCCAATATCCCCCACCCTGACGCGCCCGACGGCGGCCCCGACGACGCCGTGACCCTGCGCGAGGTGGGCGAGCCGCCCGCCTTCGACTTCGAGGTTCGCGACCACCTCGACCTGGGAACCGAGCACGGCTGGATCAACACGGAGAAGGCCGCCGAGGCGTCGGGCACCCGCTTCGCCTACCTGCTCGGCGACCTGGTGATGGTCGAGCTCGCGCTGATCCGCTTCGCTGTCGACCGGGTGCGCGCGGAGGGCTTCGAACCGGTGGTGCCGCCCGTGCTGGTGCGTGAGGGACCGCTCTTCGGCACCGGCTTCTTCCCCGGCGAGCGCGAGATGATCTACGAGGTCCCGCGCGACGATCTTTTCCTCGTCGGCACCTCCGAGGTCTCGCTCGCCGCGCTGCACGCCGACGAGATCCTCGACGGCGAGAGCCTGCCCCGCCGCTACGCGGGCATCTCAACCTGCTTCCGACGCGAGGCCGGCGCCGCGGGCAAGGACACGCGCGGCATCTTCCGCGTCCACCAATTCGACAAGGTCGAGATGTTCTCGTTCGTGCATCCCGAGGAGTCGAACGCCGAGCACGAGCGCCTGCTCGCGATCGAGGAAGGCATCCTCCAGGCGCTCGAAATCCCGTACCGCGTCGTCGACATCCCCGTCGGCGACCTCGGCGCGCCCGCCGCGCGCAAGTTCGACTGCGAGGCCTGGATTCCGAGCCAGGAGCGCTACCGCGAGCTCACCTCGTGCTCGAACACCACGGACTACCAGGCGCGCCGCCTGCGGGCGCGCTTCCGTCCCGAGCGCGAGGCGGCGCCGGAGCACCTGCACACGCTGAACGGCACGGCGGTGGCCGTCGGCCGCACGCTGATCGCGCTCCTCGAGAACCACCAGCGCGAGGACGGCTCGGTCGCCCTGCCGCAGGCGCTCGTGGACGCCGGCGCGCCCCAGGTGATCGGCGCCTAGGTAGGAGACGCCGACCACCCGAGAGCGGGCCGCCTACCCCTCTTCGTCGGGACGAGGTTCGTCCTCGGCGTCCTGAGCAGCAGGCCGAGGATTGCGGTCCTCGAGGATGCGAAGGAGCTCGAGCCAGCCGCTGAATGGCTGCGGCACGGATCCCTCCCTTGAGACGGTCCCGCGCGCAGTCCCCCCGGACAGCGACTGGATCTCGAGCTCGTATCGCATCGCCATAAGCCTCGCCCGCGGGCGCGCTCCTTCGCGTCGGGGTTTTCCCCTAATCAGCGCTCGGGGCCGTCGTCGGGACCCGCCAGCATCGCGGCGAGCTCCGTGCGCGAGCGGATGCCGAGCTTGCGGTAGATCCGCCCCAGGTGATGCTCGATCGTCTTGACGCTGAGGACGAGCTCGGCAGCGACCTCGCGGTTCGTCGCGCCGGTGGCAACGAGGTGGGCGACCATCCGCTCCTGCGGGGTGAGATCGACGCCCGCGCGCGGCGCCGAGCGCTTGGCGGGCCGCAGCCCGCAAGCCTGTAGCTCGCGCTCGCAGCGCTCGATCCAGGGGCGCGCGCCCATTGCGGTCAGCCGCTCGAGCGCGGCCGTGAGCGTCGCCTGCGCCGCGCGGCGCTGACCGGCGCGCCGCCGATAAGCGCCTGCAGCCAGCTCCAGCCTTGCGCGTTCGAAGGGGCCCGAGGCGACCGGGTCGAGGGCGAGCCCCGCCGCGAACGCCCGCTCCGCGGCCTCCGCGTCGCCGCGCGCGTCCGCGAGGGTTCCGCGTGCCCGGGCCGCGTCGGCCGCGACGGCGACGTCACCGCCAGCGCTCGCCTCCGCCTCGAGCTCGGCGACGATTTCCTCGGCATCGGCGAGGCGCTCCGCGGCGATCAGGGCCTCCACGTACGTCGCGCGCCAGCGGTGGACCCACTCCGGGAAGGCGCCCATTGGGGTCGAACGCAGTTCATCGCCGATCGCCACGACGCGGTCGCCCTCCCCCGCCGCCGCCGCGATGCGCAGGCGCGCCTGCTGCGCCCAGAGGCGAGCGGGCATCAGATCCGCGGCCTCCGCGGCCCGCGCGGCGGCCTGCGCGTACTCGGTCGCGCGCTCGAGCTCACCGCGCGCTGCCAGCACGTAGGCGGCGGTGGCCTGGGGCATGACCGCCAGCCAGGGCTGATCGGCGTCGTCGGCGATCGAGCCGATCGCCTCGGCGACCGTCAGCGCCGCAGCGAACCGGCCCGCACGGTAGTGGCACTCGGCCATGTAGCCGCGCGCGTTCACCATCGCGATGATCGAACCCTGGATCTCGGGGAGCGTGGCCGCCGCGGCGAGGTCGTCGCGGGCGCCCTCCAAGTCGTTGGCGTAGACGCGCGCGATGCCGCGCCCGAGGCGAGCGCCGGCGCGGGCGCCACCGCTCTTGCTCCCGAGCAACCTCGACATCTCGGCCTCGGCGGCGTCGACGCCCGCGGTCATCGCGACCCCCAGGACGAGCAGCACCGGCGAGTGGATCGACTGGGTTCCCGCGTCGAGCGCGCGCCGCGCCCAGTCGATCACCTCGTCCCAGCGCCCGTCGTTCTCCGCGACCAGGGCGAGGGTGTCGGCGACCTCCGGTCGCAGCGGGTGCCCCTCCTCGAGCTCCTGCCACGCCGCCCGCAGATGGGCGTCCGCCTCGTGCGGACGCCCGGAGACGAGCGCGAGGCGGCCCAGCAGATAGCCGCGGGTCGGGCTCTCCCGATAGCCGGGCAGCTCATCGGCGAGCGGGCCGGGCGGGCGCGCCACCCTGAGCCGGTGCGCGATCGCGGCCATCGCGACGTCCTCGCGCTCGGCCTCGTCGGCCGCGAGCCCAACGGCCGCCTCGAGGAGCTCTGCCGCGGTCTCGAACGCGCCCCGGCCGGCCCGCTCCTCAGCCGCCGCGCGCACCTCGGCGAGCAGGGCGGGGTCGGGACCGGCTGCCGCCGCGATCCGATGCTGAAGCGCGCGCTCGCCGCTCGTCACCGTCGCCGCCGCGGCGTGCAAGCGCGTGCGCTCCCCGGGCGAGAGATCCCCGAGCACGCTGGCGTGGACGAGGTCGTGCGCGAAGCGCACGGCGAGCTCCGGGTCGCCGTCGCTGAGCTCGACGAGCCTGTGGCGGACGAGCTCGTCGACCGCGGCGACGGGCTCGCGGACGCCGGCGACGCGCGCGCAGGCGTCCAGCGGAGCCTCGCGGCCGAGCACCGCGAGCGCCGTGATCATGCGCTGCGCCTCGTCCGAGCACGACGCGAGCCGCGAGATCACGAGGGTCGCGAACGAGCGCGGCGCCGGCAGCGGCCCCGGCGCGGTCATCCGCTCGAACGGCACCTCGCGCACCAGCGCGCCGACGTGCAGCGGGTTGCCGCCCGTGTGGTCGTGCAGCCGCGCGGCCGCCTTGGCGGGCAGCGGACGCCCGTACGCGCGGGCGGCGACGGCCGCGACGGCGTCCACGTCGAGGCCGTCGAGGTCGATGCGCCCGGCGCTGCCGTCGGCGACGCGCACGAGCCCGGTCGGTAGGCGCTCCAGCGAGTCGTCCCGGCAGGCGACGAGCAGCGCAACCGGCTCCGCACGCAAACGGCGCGCCGCGAAGGTGATCGCCTGCAGCGAGGGCAGGTCGGCCCAGCCCGCGTCGTCGACGACGACCGCGAGCGGGCGCTGCGGCTCGGCGGTCTCGAAGAGCTCCAGCAGGGGCTGGGCCGCGCGGAAGGGTTCGGTTCCCGGTCGGGGCACCCCGGCGCCGTCCTCAACGGGCTGCCCCCGCAACAGGTGCTCGAGCAGGGCGAACTCGAGGTGCGCCTCGTCCTCGTCGCCGCTCCCCGCGACCAGCGCGCCCTCCCAGGAGGCCAGGGCGGCGCGCAGCAGCGCGCTCTTGCCGATGCCCGCGGCGCCCGTGACGAGCACCGCCTGCGGTTGGCCCTCCGCGGCGCGCTCGAGCGCCCTCGTCAGCACCGCGAGCTCGGCCTCGCGGCCGACGACCTCAACCTGACCGGCGGGGTGTGATTGCCTCGCGCTCACCTCACGCTCATCCCTACCCCCCCGCGGGAAATATGGCGCACGAGCGGAGACCGCGCCGCTCAGGAGCCGGTCAGCACCCGGGCGAGCGCCTCGCGGTGGTACTCCCAAACGCCCCGGCCGCGCCCGCGACCCGACGGATCGAAAGCGCGGACCATCGCGAGGCCCGCGATCGCGTTGAGCGCGACGGCCAGCCGCCGGTCGAACCCGGGCTCGGAGGCCAGCTCGCCCGCGACCTGGGCGGCGAGCTCTCGCACGCCGGCGTAGATGCGGCGCTCGACTGGCACCAGGCGCCTGCGCAGCTCGTCGTCGTCGGCGGCCGCGACCCAAAGCTTCGCGGCGACCGTGAAAAGCGGGCTCGAAAAGTCCTCCCAGAGCAGGTCGAGGAGCGCCTCGACGCGCTCGCCGCGGTCGCCGTCGAGCGCGCGGGCGCGCTCCGTGTAGCGGTCGATGCGCTGCTCGGCGAGGTGCTCGAAGGCGCTCGCGACGAGGTCGACGCGGTGCGGGAAATGGTGGGTCTGGGCGCCCTGCGAGACCCCGGCGAGCTCGGTGACCCGGCGCAGCGTGGTGCCCGCGTAGCCGTCCTCCACCAGCGATCGGATCGTCGCGTCGAGCAGCCGCTTGCGCGTCTGCGCGCGCCGCTCCGCCTGCGTGCGCCTGCGTCGGCCGGTGCTCGTCGCTTCCACCGGGCGCGACTGTACCAGCGCGGCGACGAGAACAGAGCGCTTGTTCTGTATCTTGCGCGCAGCCCGCCCGAGCCGGGCGCGGCGGAGTTCGCGAGCTTTTCGGGAAGGGGAATCGAGAGGTATGACCAAGCAGGGCAACCGCACCTTCGTGATCGGCGTCGGCATGACGAAGTTCGACAAGCCGGGCACGAAGGAAGGCGACTATCCGGACTGGGCGAAGGAGGCCGGCGAGCGGGCGCTCGCCGACGCCGGCGTCGCCTACGACGACGTCGAGCAGGTCTACGCGGGCTACTGCTACGGCGACTCGAGCTACGGCCAGCGCGCCGTCTACCAGCTCGGCCTCACCGGGGTGCCCGTCGTGAACGTGAACAACAACTGCTCGACGGGCTCATCCGCGCTCTTCCTCGCCCGCCAGGCCATCCGCGGCGGGATCGCCGACGTGGCGATGGCGCTGGGCTTCGAGAAGATGGAGAAGGGCTCGCTCGGCATGAAGTACACCGACCGCACGCCCGCGCTCGACAAGCACATGCAGCGCATGTTCGAGCTGCGCGCCCCCGAGGAGTCGCCGTTCGCGCCGCAGATGTTCGGCAACGCGGGCCGCGATCACATGCAGCGCTATGGGTCAGAGCCCGATCACTACGCGTGGATCGGCTGGAAGAACCACAAGCACTCGGTCAACAACCCCTACGCGCAGTTCCAGGACTCCTACACGCTGGAGGAGATCAAGGAGTCGCGGATGATCCACGACCCGCTCACGAAGCTGCAGTGCTCGCCGACCTCCGACGGCGCGGCGTGCGCGATCGTGGCCTCGGAGCGCTACGTCGACGAGCACGATCTGTGGGAGCGGGCGATCGAGATCGCGGGCCAGGCGATGGTCACCGACCTGAGCTCGACCTTCGCGGATGAGACCGACTGCATGCGCATCGTCGGTTACGACATGTCGAAGGAGGCCGCGCGCCGCGCCTACGAGGAGGCCGAGGTCGGCGCCGACGACGTCGACGTCATCGAGCTGCACGACTGCTTCTCCGCCAACGAGCTGATCACCTACGAGGCGCTCGGGCTGGCGGAGGAGGGCGAGGGCCACAAGCTCGTCGAGGCCGAGGCGACCACCTACGGCGGTGACGGGCCCGTGGTGAACCCCTCGGGCGGGCTGATCTCCAAGGGCCACCCGCTCGGCGCGACCGGGCTCGCCCAGTGCTCCGAGCTCACGTGGCAGCTGCGCGGCGAGGCCGACGCCCGCCAGGTGGACGGCGCGGAGGTCGCTCTGCAGCACAACATCGGGCTTGGCGGCGCGGCGGTCGTCTCGATCTACAAGCCCGCCGTAGCCTGAAGCGGATGAGCGAGATCACCGCCAGCACCCCGCCCGGCCTCACCGACGAGCAGCGCGACTTCGTGGCCGCGCTGCGCGACTTCTGCGCGCGGGAGGTCGGCACGCCCGAGCAGCGGGAGCAGCTCACGAAGGGCTACACGGAGCTCCACAACCAGGAGATCTACGAGAAGCTCGCCGAGCTCGGCTGGCTCGGCGTCGCGATCGACGAGCGCTGGGGCGGCTCGGGCGGCGGCATGGTCGACGCCTGCCTGTTCCTGGAGGAGACCGCGCGCGGCCTGGTGCCGATCGCCGGCTACGGCGTCTCGCTGATCGTCGCCTGCGCGTACGAGCGCTTCGGCACCGACGAGCAGAAGGAGGAGATCCTCGGCGGGATCGCGCGCGGGCGCGTGGAGGCGATCGCGATGTCGGAGCCCGAGGCGGGCTCCGACGTGGGCAACCTCTCGTGCCGGGCCGAGGAGCGCGACGGCGGGTTCGTGCTCAACGGCCAGAAGACGTGGATCTCGGCCGCGCACATCGCCGACCACATCCTGGTCGTCTGCCGCACGGACAACTCGGGCGGCAAGCACGACGGGCTCTCGATGATCTCGGTGCCCGCGGGCAGCGACGGGCTCGAGGTACGCGGCATCCAGACGATGGGCGGCCGCGAGGTGAACGACGTGTTCCTAACCGACTGCTTCGTGCCCGCCGACCGCGTGCTCGGCGAGGTCAACGGCGGCTGGATGCAGCTCATGGCCGGGCTCAACGTGGAGCGGCTGATCCTCGCGGCGACCGGGCTCGGCGCGGCGCAGCGGGCGTTCGACGACGCGCTCGCGTTCATCAAGGAGCGCGAGCAGTTCGGCCGGCCCGTGGGCTCGTTCCAGGCGATCAAGCACCGCGTCGCCGATCTGGCGACCGAGCTCGAGGCCACCCGCCTGCTGATCTACGACGTGGCGCGCAAGGTGGACGAGGATCCGCAGCGGATGCTGCCGCGCGAGGCCTCGATGGCGAAGCTCAAGGCGACGGAGCTCGCCAAGCGCTGTGCCCTCGAAGGGATGCAGATGATGGGCGGCTACGGCTACGCGACCGAGTACGACATGGAGCGCCACGTCCGCAACACGCTCGTCATGTCGATCTACGGCGGCACGAACGAGATCCAGCGCGAGATCGTCGCGCGGACGTACGGGCTGTAGGCGCACGCACCTCGGACGCTCGGCGCGCACCACCCGGCAGCGCGGTCGGGGGCGGTCAGCCGTGCGCCTTTCGTCACATGTCCGTCCGCCGGGCGCCGAGTTGACCACACGCTGGGTGGTTAGTTGCGTTCTGGCTTAGTAGCAGGCGATACGCAGTAGTAGATCGCCTGTCGTGGTGGGCCCCGCCCTGAATAGGATGGGGCGCCGATGGAAGAGCTCGCCTTCTTCGTAGGAGCTATCGGGGCGCTCGGAGGCGCGATCGCGGTGATCGCGCTACGCAACCCGTTCTACAGCGTGCTGGCGCTGGTGATTCACCTGGTCTCGCTGGCCGCCCTCTTCCTCCTGCTGAACGCCGAGTTCCTGGCCGCCGCGCAGATCGTCGTCTACGCCGGCGCGGTGATGGTGCTCTACCTGTTCGTCTCGGCCTACGTGGGCGGCACGCAGGAGCCGATCTGGGAGCCCATCCCGGGCCAGCGCTTCCTCGCGCCGCTGCTCGCCGGCGCGCTCTTCATCGAGATCTCGATCGCCGTGCTGGGCACGGCGCTGACCACGCTCGAGGGCGACGGCCCGACGGTCCGGCTCGGCTTTGGCTCGCCCGCCTCGATCGGCGAGCTGCTGCTCGAGCGCTACCTGATCGCGTTCGAGGCGGCCTCGCTGCTGCTCCTCGTCGCCGCGGTCGGCGCCGTCGTGCTTGCCGCGCGCAAGCGCAAGGAGGCCACGCGTGGCGCTTGAGTGGTACCTCATCCTCTCCGGCCTGCTCTTCGCCATCGGCGCCGGCGGCCTGCTGATCCGCCGCAGCCCGCTCGTCATCCTGCTCTGCCTCGAGCTCATGCTGAACGCGAGCAACCTGGCGCTCATCGCCTTCGCCCGCTCGCACGGCAACGAGGAGGGTCAGATCTTCGCGCTCATCGTGATGGTCGTCGCGGCCTGTGAGGTGGTGGTCGGCCTCGGCCTGATCGTCGCGATGTTCCGCCGTCGCCTGCCGCTCAACGTCGACGAGATGCGAGGGCTCAAGGGATGAACCCCGCCGCCGACACGTCGAGCGCCGAGCTCTTCGGCTGGCTCATCATCGCCTTCCCGCTGCTGGGCTCGATCGTGATCGGCCTCGGCTGGCGCTTCTGGGGCAAGGCGGCCGGCTGGGTCGGCACCGCGGCGATCGCCCTGGCCTTCCTGAGCGCGATCGGCGCCTTCTTCGCGATCCAGGATCTGCCCTCCGAGGAGCGCCAGGTCACCTCGGCGCTCTACGAGTACGCCTCCGCGGTCGGCCTGGACATCGATCTCGGCATCCTCGTCGACCCGCTCTCGGTGATCATGGCGCTGATCGTCGCCGGGGTCTCGATGCTGATCCACCTCTACTCGGTGGCGTACATGGACAGCGACCGCGGCTACGTGCGGTTCTTCGCTCTCCTCAACTTCTTCGTCTTCTCGATGCTGCTCCTCGTGATGGCGGGCAACATCGTCCTGCTGATCATCGGCTGGGCCTTCGTCGGCTACGCCTCCTACGCGCTGATCAGCTTCTGGTACCGCCGCAACACGGCGACGGCCGCCGGCATGAAGGCCTTCGTGATCAACGTGATCGGCGACATCGGGCTGATGCTCGCGGCCTTCCTCCTCTTCCGCGAGGTCGGCGCCTTCGACTACCTCGTCGTCTTCGAGGAGGCGCAGGGCCACTTCTCGGTGAACGACGGCGCCCTCGTCGCCGCGCTGCTCTTGCTTCTGATCGGCGCCTTCGCCAAGTCGGCCCAGGCTCCGCTGCACACCTGGCTCGCGGACGCGATGGAGGGCCCCACCCCCGTCTCCGCGCTGATCCACGCCGCGACGATGGTCACCGCCGGCGTCTACCTGATCGCCCGCATGCACCCGCTGTTCGAGCTCGCGCCCACGGCCGCCGACGTCGCCGCGTTCATCGGCCTGTTCACGCTGATCATGGCCGCGACGATCGCGCTCGTCGTCACCGACCTGAAGCGGATCATCGCCTACTCGACGATGAGCCAGATCGGCTACATGGTCGTCGCCGTCTCGATCGGCGCCTACACCGCCGGCATCTTCCACCTGATGACGCACGCCTTCTTCAAGGCGCTGCTCTTCATGGCGGCCGGCTCGATCATCGCCGCGATGGCGAACCGCCAGAACATCGACCTGATGTCGGGCTTCCGCAAGGCGATGCCGTTCACCAGCGCGCTGCTGATCATCGGCGCGCTCGCGCTCGCCGGCTTCCCGGGCACCTCCGGGTTCTTCTCGAAGGACGAGATCCTCGTTTACGCGGCCGACCGCGGCGGCATGTACTGGATCTTCGCGATCGGCGGCTACGCGGCCGCGTTCCTCACGGCCTTCTACTCCTTCCGGATCGGCTTCCGCGTGGTCTGGGGCGAGCCGTGCGAGGAGGCGCGCGAGCTCGAGCGCGGCCACATGGCCCATGGCGAGCCGGAGAACCCGCTCACCGGCGAGAAGGAGGACACCGACGTCGGCTTCCCCGGCCCCGAGCACCACATCGCCGAGCGTGCCTGGCCGATGCGCGCCGCGATGGGCATCCTCGGCTTCCTCGCCCTGTTCGCGGGCCTGCTGCAGATCCCGGGCGTGACTTCGGCCGTCGAGCACTTCCTTGAGCCCACCTTCGAGGGCTCGGCGCTCTTCGAGACGCATCCCTCCACCGGCGCGGCTTACCTCGGCATGCTGGTCGGCGGGCTGCTCGCGATCGGCGGCATCGCGCTCGCCTATCTCTTCTACGTGCGCCGCCGCGGCGTCACCGCCGGCCTCATCGAGCGCTACCGCGGCCTGCATGACTTCCTGGCGCACCGCTGGTACTTCGACGAGCTGCTCGATGCGCTGGTCTACCGGCCCGTGATCGCGGCCGGGCGGCTCGCCAACGACGTGTTCGAGCGGGTGCTCGTGCAGGGCATCACCAACGGCACCGCCGGCGTCGTCCGCAGCGTGGGCGTGCTGGTCCGCGGCGCTCAGTCCGGGTTCGTGCGCGCCTACGCCCTGCTCGTGATCGGCGGCTTCGCCGCGCTCGCCCTCTACTTCCTGGTGGTGAGCAGCTGATGCTGAACGTCCTGCTCTGGCTGCCGCTCGCCGTCGCGCTCGTCGCGGTACTGCTGCCGCGCCGCTTCGTCGCGCCGGTCTCATTCGTCGGCTCGCTGGTCACGCTCGGGCTCGCGATCGCGCTCGTCGTCGACTTCGACATGTCCGCGCCCGGCATCCAGCACGCGGTGGATGAGAGCTGGATCCCCGCGCTCGGCATGCGCTACCAGCTCGGCGTCGACGGGATCAGCCTCTTCCTCGTCCTGCTGACGGCGCTGCTGTGGACGGCGAGCTTCGCCTTCGCCGGCTGGCGTCAGCCCGAGCGCCGCCGCAACTACTTCTTCATGCTCGGGCTCGGCGAGACCGCCACGCTCGGCGCCTTCCTCGCGCAGGACCTGCTGCTCTTCGTCCTCTTCTTCGACCTGATGCTGGTCCCGTTCTTCTTCCTGATCGGCGCGTACGGGACCGCCAACCGGGTGCAGGCGACGATCAAGATGATGATCTACACCCTCGTCGGCTCGCTGCTGATGCTGGTGGGGGCGGTCGCCACGGGGATCCTGGTCTCGAACGAGACCGGCGAGCTCAGCTTCGCGATGGCGGATTTGCGCGCGAACCTGCTGAGCGAGGGCAGCCAGGACTGGATCTTCTGCTTCTTCGCGGCGGCCTTCCTGGTGAAGATGCCGGCGATCCCGCTGCACGGCTGGGTGCCGGACGCCTACCGGGCCGCTCCCCTCCCCGTGCTGGCGCTGCTCTCCGGCGTGCTCTCGAAGGTCGCCGCCTACGGCTTTTTGCGGGTGGTCTTCCCGATCTTCCCCGACGCCGCGCTGGAGTTCCAGGAGCTGATCATGATCCTCGCCGTCGCCTCGGTCCTCTACGGCTCGGTGATGGCGTTCACGCAGAACAACCTGCGCATGATCGCCGCCTACTCCTCGATCGCGCAGATGGGCTTCATCACGCTCGGGCTCTTCGCGCTGACGGCCGACGGCGCGGACGGCGCCGTGCTCCACATGATCAATCACGGCCTCGTGGTCTGGCCCGTCTTCTTCATCATCGCGCTGCTCTTCGAGCGCTACGGGAGCGAGGATCTGCGCGAGATGGGCGGCGGCGCGCTGCGCGCCCCCGTCTTCGCCACGCTGTTCATGATCGTCACGCTCGCGCTCCTGGCCATGCCCGGCTCGGCCAACTTCATCGGCGAGTTCTACATCCTGAACGCCGTCTTCCAGGCGAAGATCGTCTACGCGATCCTGGCCAGCACGGGCATCGCGATGGCGGCCTTCTACGCGCTGCGGATGTACCAGCGCACGATGCACAACCGCCTCCCCGAGGGCAAGGTCTCGCGGGAGATCAGCTGGCGCGACGCGGCCGTGCTCACCCCGGTGGTCGCGGTGATCGTTGGGCTGGCCCTCTACCCGGGGCTCGTCCTCGAGCGCGGCGAGGCATCGGTGCAGGACAAGATGGGCGCGGTCATGGCCGTCGCCGAGTGCGAGAACGAGGCGTACGCGAGCAGCGGCGCGGCGGCCGAGGCGACCGGGGCGGACGTCGAGCTGGACTGCGAGAGGTAGGCGGCCGTGGACTTCAACGCTCCAGACATCGACTACGCCGGGCTCTCGCCCGTCATCGCCCTCACCGCGGGCTTCGTCGCGATCCTGATCGTCGCGGTGCTGACGAGCGCGCGTCAGCGCCTCGCGGTGTCCCTCACCACCTTCATCACCCTCGGCACGGCGGCCGGGCTGTGCATCTGGCAGTGGGGCGAGCGCGAGGACCTCGTCGCCGGCGCGCTGCGCTTGGACGAGCTGGCGCTCGTCGCGACCCTGATCGCGATCGTCTCCGCGGCGTTCGTCGTGCCGCTCTCCTGGCGCGAGGAGGCCGCTGACGACGCGCCCGGCCCGGCGGGCCACGGTGAGTTCCAGGGCCTGATGGTGGCCTCGGTGCTGGGCATGCTCGTGCTCGCCTCGGCCCAGAACCTCGTCACCTTCTTCATCGGGCTCGAGCTGCTCTCGATCCCGCTCTACGTGCTCTGCGGCTCGGCGCTGCGCCGCTCGGAGTCGCTCGAGTCCGGCCTCAAGTACCTGATCGTCGGCTCGCTGGGCTCGGCCCTCACCCTGTACGGGCTCGCCCTGATCTACGGCGGCTCGGGGACCACCGACTTCGCTGGGATCCGGGCTGCGATCGGCGGCGACCTGGCAAGCGATCCGCTCATCCTCGTGGGCGTCGGGCTCGTCGCGACCGGGCTCGCCTTCAAGCTCTCGATCGCGCCGTTCCACCAGTGGACGCCCGACGTCTACCAGGGCGCTCCCACGCCGGTCACGGCGTTCATGGCGGTCGCGACCAAGGCGGCGGCGTTCGCGGTGCTCGTCCGCTTCTTCGACGTCGCGCTGGCGCCGGCGGTCGACGACTGGCAACCCGCGCTGGCGGCGCTCGCCACGGTCTCGATCATCGTCGGCAACGTCGGCGCGCTCACCCAGAACTCGCTCAAGCGGCTGCTCGGCTACTCGGGCGTCGCGCAGGCCGGCTACATGCTGGTGGGTGTGATCGCCTTCAGCGAGGGCGGCGTGAACGCGCTGTTCTTCTACATGGCCGCGTACGCGTTCATGAACCTCGCCGCGTTCGGCGTGATCGTGGTCCGCGAGCGCGAGACGGGCTTCGGCGACGACATCCGCTCCGTGCAGGGTCTGGGCCGCGAGCGCCCCGTGCTCGCTTGGCCGCTGACGATCTCGATGCTGGCCCTCGCCGGGCTGCCGGGCACGGCCGGGTTCATCGGCAAGCTGTTCTTGATCCAGGAGTCGGTCGCCTCCGACTACACGTGGCTCGGCGTGCTCATCGTGATCGGCACGATGATCTCCCTGGCCTACTACCTGCGCGTGATCGCGTGGGTGTGGATGCGCCCCGCCTACCACGCCGACCCGACCCCGGAGACGCCGCACCGCACGCTGCCCGCAATGGCCGGCGGCTCGCCCGCGGCCGAGCCGGAGAACGTCGCGGCGGCGACGAGCGCGCCAGAGGCCCAGCCCGGGCCGCTGCTCGGCGGCGTGCGCTGCCCCGTCATCATCGGCCTCACCGTGCTGATGGCGGCGCTGACCGTCTTCTTCGGCGTGATCCCCGCGCCGCTCGTCGACTTCGTCTCGTCGGCCGGCGAGGCGCTCGCCGCCACCTTCGAGTAATCGGAGATCCTTCCCGGCGATGCTCGCCCTGATCCTCGCGACCATCCTGGTCGCGACAGCCGCTGGCGTCTACGGGGAGCGCCGCTTCGGCGAGCGCGGCCCGCGCCTGGCGCGCCGGTTGCTCACGTTCACGCTCTACTGGCTGCTGCCGCCGACCGTCTTCTTCAACCTCGCGACCGCGGACATCCCGCTGGACGCCGGCGTGGCGATCCTGCTGATGTACGTGGCGCTCACGATCACGCTGATCGGGGCGTACCTGATCTGCACGCGCGTGCTGCACGTCTCGCGGCCGACGACGGGTGCCGTGCTCTGCTGCATCATGGTCCCGAATTCGGGCTACATGGGCTATCCGGTGACGGCCGCCGTCTTCGGCTCGGACAGGCTCTCGGAAGCGGTCGTCTGGGACCTGCTGGTGGCGGCGCCGTGGCTATTGATCGGCGCCTTCAGCGTGGGCGCGGCGCTGGGCACGAAGGCCGGCGAGACGCCCGCCGAGCGCGTGCGCGCGTTCTTCACCCGCAACCCGCCGTTCTACGCCGCGATCCTGGCCTTCCTCGTGCCCGACGCGATCGTCCCCGAGGTACTGGTGGACATCTCGAGGGTGATCGTCGTGATGATCCTGCCGATCGGGTTCTTTGCCGTCGGCTCGGCGCTCGCCGAGGAGGCCGAGGAGGGCTCGTTCGCGTTCCCGCCACGCTTCGACCGGCTCGTGCTGATGGGCGTCGCGGGACGCATGTTCTTCGCGCCGCTGCTGCTGATCCTGCTCGCCTGGCCGCTCATCGACCTCCCGGACACGTACATCCTCCTCGCCGGGATCTCGACCGGCGTCAACCCGCTGGTCGTCGCGCACGTCTACGGCCTGGACAACCGCGTCACGGCGGGGACGATCGCCTGGTCCACCGTTTTCGCGATCGTGGGATTGATCGCCCTGGGAATCGCCCAGGCGATCTGAGTCCCCCTGTCGCGCGCGCCCTTAACCGTGCGGGTCGCGGGCCATCAAGAAGAGCGCCACGGGCAGCCCGATGACCGTGACGACGAAGACGGGGAGGATCGGGTTGGCCAGGTAGCTCAACAGCATGAGCGCGACGAGCACCACGGCCGCGGAAATCTCAAGTCGGTACGCCTTCATGTACATGAGTTGTATCCGAACCGCGCGGGGTTTGGCTCACGGTCGCCGGAGCGGGGGACGATCGCGCCCGGTTCGCCGGTCCCGCCGAGGCGTATGCTGCGCGGCGCATGCTCCACCACGTCTCGCTGGAGGTGTTCCCGGAACAGATCGAGCGGACGCTTGAGTTCTGGTCGTTGCTCGGCTTCGTCGAGGTTCCCGCGCCCCAGCCGCTGCAGGGCCGCGTCAACTGGGTGGAGCGCGACGGCACCCAGATCCACCTGATCCACGCCGAGGCGCCCGCCGTCCCGGCGCGCGGGCACGTCGCGGTCGTCACGCCGGACATCGAGGAGGCGGTGGCCCGTCTCGCCGCGGCCGGCTTCGAGGTCGAGGCCAAGCGCGAGCTCTGGGACGCGCCGCGCGCGGGCGCCGTCGCCCCGGGCGGGCACCGCGTCGAGCTGATGGCAGCCCCTCCGCCGCGGGCCGGCTGAGGGCATCCCGCGCTGGCAAGCGGGAAACCGCGGCACCGGTCCGAGGCGTCATCGCTGCGGGCTAGCATGGCTCGCCCGTGCGTTACCCGGTCGAGAACTTCACCCCCGAAGAGCGCGAGCTCCTTGCCCCGCACTTCACGAACCTCGACCGGCCCGTCTTCGCCCTGACGAACATGCCCGAGACCGTGAAGGGCGCGATGTTCGCGCGCTACTCGCGCTGGAGCGGCACGCTGCGGCGACTCTTCCTCGAGGAGTTCGCGGGCGACGTGCCCGAGGGCGGGCGGCCATTCGACGGCACCGAGGGCGAGCGCGCGGCGCGTCTGTACGAGCGCGTCTTCTCCGGCTACGGGGACGACTCGATCGCCCAGCTGGGCGGCGCCCACCTCGCCTGCGAGTGGGTCTCGAACGTGCTCACGAAGATCCTGCAGCGCGGCCGCCTCGCGTCCTACCTCGAGCAGTCGACGCGCTACATCCCCTACGACAAGCCGATGCCCGGGGGCGGCTACCGCTACTACAGCGACGAGGACCTCGGGCCCGAGTACGCGGCCGCGATGGACGAGCTGTTCACCGCTTACGCGCAGGGGCTGGAGCGCGTGCAGGCGTGGGCCGCCGAGCGCTGGCCGCGCCAGGACGAGCCCGAGCCGGCCTGGCAGCGCTCGATCCGCGCGAAGGCGCTCGACCTGATGCGCGGCCT
>CBFGWL010000063.1:0-17199 GCA_965652565.1 uncultured bacterium | reverse complement strand
CCCCTCCTTCGCCGCCCATCCCCGACGCGTCGCGCCACCACGCCCGCCCGGGCGTTTGCCGCAAACGCCCGCGCCGCCAGGCGCCGCCACCAACGCCCACGCCGCCCGCGCGCCCGTGCCACCACCACCCCCGCTACCCCGGCGGCATCAGCGCGGTGGGTGGGAGCTCCGCCACGCCGATCGCGCGGTAGAACGTCGCGCTCGGCTGGCGCAAGAGCCACCTACTGCCGCGGCGCTCGAGGTACGCGATGTCGTCCTCCACGGAAGGCTCGCGGTCGTCGGCGTAGCGCGTCACGACCGTGGCCACCACCCTCGCCTGGTCGCCGTCGATCCGGGCCGAGATGGCGCCGCCCAGGCGCGACGTCTTCCAAACCGGCAGGCCGCGGCGGTCGCGAAAGCCCAGGGATGCGTCCACCGACGCCGGGCAATCGCCGCGGGCATCGGGGAACTCCACCCCGCGCAGCGCTCCCGGCGCGAACGCGGCGCAGACGGCCTTGGCGTCGCGGTCCGCGAGCGCGCGCACGAAGGAGCGGAAGGCGGCGGCGGCTTCGCGCTCGGGATCGCTCTCGGGCGGTGGGCCGCTGGGGCCCTCTTGCTCATCGCCTGCCGGGTCGGGGGCCTCCTCATCGCCCTCCTCGACGGCTCGCTCGGGGCGCTCCTCCCGTGGCTCGGCCCGTGGCTGCGAGGGCGTGGCGGCAGCCGGAGGTTCCGCCGCCGGCCGGGAGGGCTCCTCGTCGCGGTCGAACGCGCCGAGCGCGAGCGCCGCGGCGGCCGCGATCACGAACGCCGCGACCAGCATGACGAGGGTGTGGACCCGTGAGCTTCCGCGCACGCAGGGAGTCTGACGAATCGCCGTGGCCGCCCCGACCCCGTTGCCGCCCCCGCGGCCGCGTTTTTCCGTCCAAGGGCGCGCGTATCGTGGCGCGCAGTGGAGGCGGCGAAAGCGCACCTAGATCCTGACGCGGTCGCTAATCTCGCACTCGTGAGACATCTCCAGCCGGTTCCGGATCCCCGGCCCCCGACGAAAGAGGCGGCGCGAGGGGAGCGGGCCCCCTCGATTCCAGAGCTCGAGCGGTGGGCCACCGTCCTGCGCATCGAGTGTGTGCGCATGCTGGCCGTTGCGAAGTCGGGCCACCTCGACTCCTCGCTGTCGGCCGCCGACATCATCTCGGCGCTCTACAACCGCGTCCTGCGGCACGACCCCGAGAACCCGGACTGGGCCGAGCGCGACCGCTTCGTGCTGTGCAAGGGGCACGCCGCCCCGATCCAGTACGCCGCGCTGGCGCACCACGGCTACTTCCCGCTCGAGGATCTGATGGGGCTGCGCAAGATCGGCGAGCACCTGCAGGGCCACCCCGACATGACCAAGACACCCGGCGTCGAGGTCTCAACGGGGTCGCTGGGCCAGGGCCTGTCGATGTGCGTCGGCATCGCGCTGGGCCTGCGGCTCGACGGGCTGGAGGACACGGCGCACGTCTTCGGCCTCCTCTCCGACGGCGACTGCCAGGAGGGCCAGACCTGGGAGGCCGCCACCGCAGCCGCGCACTTTGAGATCCCCAATATCACCGCGATCGTCGACTACAACCACCTGCAGACCGACGGCACGACCGAGGAGGTCATGGACATCGGCGACGTGCGCGCCAAGTTCGAGGCCTTCGGCTGGGAGGCAGTGGAGATCGACGGACACGACATGACCGCGATCGTCGAGGCCCTGGAGCACAGCCGCACGCTCGACCGGCCCGCCGCGATCGTCGCCCAGACGCGCAAGGGGCGCGGCGTCTCCGCGATGGAGGGTCGCTTCGGCTTCCACGGCAAGCCGCCCACCCCGGAGCAGGCGGAGGCGGCGCTCGAGGAACTTCTCGACGAGCTCGACCGGCAGACCGCGGCGCTCAGCGAGCCGACCGGGGTGGACGCCTGATGGGCGGTAAGACCGAGCCCACCGCCACGCGTAACGCGTACGGCGCCGCGCTCGTCGAGCTCGGCGAACAGCACGAGGACATCGTCGTCCTCGACGCCGACCTCTCGGTCTCGACGCAGACTGCCAAGTTCGGCAAGGCCTACCCCGAGCGCTTCTTCAACTGCGGGGCGGCCGAGGCGAACATGATGTCGATGGCGTGCGGCCTCGCCGCGACCGGCAAGCGCCCCTACGCGTCGACGTTCGCGATCTTCGCGACCGGGCGCGCCTACGACCAGGTGCGGCTCGGCATCGCGCACAACGAGCTGCCGGTGCGCATCGGTGCCTCGCACGGCGGCGTCTCGCTTGGCGAGGATGGCGCGTCCCACCAGATGATCGAGGACATCGCGCTCATGCGGGCGATGCCCAAGATGACGGTCGTCGTGCCCGCCGACTACAACCAGGCCTACCGGGCGACGCTCGAGTCTTACGAGCGCGATGAGCCGATGTACCTGCGCTTCGGGCGCCCCGCCACCCCGGCGGTCTACGAGGACATCCCCGAGACCCTCGGCGAGGGCGTCGACGTGCTGCGCGAGGGCAAGGACATCACGTTGATCGCGACGGGCCACATGGTCTGGCGCGCGCTGGAGGCGGCCGAGTCACTCGAGCAGGAGGACGGCGTCGACGCCGAGGTCCTGAACGTTTCGATCATCAAGCCGATCCACTCGGAGGCGATCCTCGAATCGCTCGCGAAGACGGGCGTCGCGGTCACCGCCGAGGAGCACCGCGTCGTCGGCGGCCTTGCCGACGCGGTCCGCCAGGTCGCCGCGGAGCAGCACCCGGTGCCGATCTTCGCCGTCGGCATGGGTGATGAGTTCGGCGTCTCGGGCACGGGTGAGGCCTGCATGGAGCACTTCGGGCTCACCGCGCGCGGCATCGCCGACCGGGCGCGCGAGGCGCTGGTGCTCAAGCCGATCGTCTCGCGCCCGCCGATGGTGGGCCGCGACTTCACCTGAGCGCTCCGCGTCCCCACCCACAGACCGCTTGATCAAGCCGTTCGCGCGCGGGCGGCGAAAAAATGAGTGGCCGCCACTCATGACGCCGGTGGGCCCTTCGCGGAGGATCGCGTCCAGTCAAGCCATCCGATTAGGAGGACACGGGAATGGGACGCATCAAGGTCGGCGCTGCGCTCGCGACGGTGGTCGCGATCGCGTGCGCCGCGCAAGGGCTGGCCGCGCCAGGCGGCGCCCTGAAGCACGTCAACACGGTCGAGACCCTCGCGCTGCGGAACGCCGAGGGCGTCGCGTTCGCGCCCAACGGCAAGCACGTCTATGGCGTTGGCTTTGCGGCTGATGGAGTCGCGGCCTTCTCGCGCAACGCCAACTCCGGGAAGCTCAAGCTCGTCGACACGGAGAGCGGTAACGGGCTCTTGGGCCCGACCGGGGTGACGGTCTCGCCGGACAACAAGACCGTCTACGTCACGGGGAGCCTCTCCGACAGCGTGCACGCGTACGCGCGGGCGGCCAACGGCGAACTCACGCACATCGACTCGAAGTTCGACATCGTTGACGGCGACGGCCTGGATAACGCCCATGACGTTGTCGCCGCGCCTAGCGGCAAGCACGTCTACGTGACCGGCATGAACGACAACGCGATCGCGGTCTTCGACCGGAATGCGTCCGGTGAGCTGGACTGGAAGACGGCCGTCACCAACCCTCAGATGAGCGGTCCTCACGCAGCGGACATCTCGGCGGACGGCAAGCACCTCTACGTGACCGCCGGCTCGAAGGTCGTCGTGTTCAAGCGCGCCAAGAAGACGGGTCAGCTCAATTTCGTGAGCGCCCACGATGGCCCGCTGTTCATCCGCGACGTCGCCGTGTCGGCCGACGGCAAGCGCGTCTACACCGCGGCGGACGAGGGCGTGCGCTCCTACAAGCGCAACCCCAGGACGGGAAAGCTCACGAACCCCAAGGTCACCGACGCCGGAGAGGTCGCGAGGGTCGCCGTGGCTCCCGCGCACGACGCGGTCTACGCCACCGTGGGCAACGGCGTCCGGACGCTCAAGGTCGGCAAGAACGGCAAGCTCAAGGAGATCGACTTCGACCAGTTCGGCGAGGTCTCGCTGACTGACGGAGTCGCGGTCTCCGGCGACGGCCGCCACGTGGTCATGGCCGGCGGCGTCGTCACCGGGTACGCCGTGAGCCTCTCCCGCCAGCCCACGCTGACCCTCAAGGGCAAGGCCAAGCAGGCGGCCGGCAAGCTCGCGGTGCGCGCCGCGTGCACCGCCAAGTGCCGGGTGACGGTCTCGGGCAAGGGCCTGAAGAAGGTCTCCAAGAACCTGCAGCCCGGCAAGGCGAAGAAGATCGCCCTGAAGTTCAAGGGCAACCCGCCCTCGGGTGGCAAGCTCGTGATCAAGGGCAAGGCGAAGGCCGGCAACCGCAAGGCCGCCGACAAGGTGACGGTGCGCCTCAAGTAGGCCGGACCGCCGGCTACTAGGTGATGCATGAGGGCCGCGCAAGCGGCCCTCATGCTTTTGGCCGCACCGCAGCCGCCAGCCTGCTTGCGCGGCCACGGCGCGGGTACGCGCCTCGCATGGCCATCGCACCTCCGCATCACCGCCGCCTGAGTCCCGCCGAGCCGCTCATGGAGCGGGTGGAGGGCGCGACCGCGCTAGACGCACCCGCGCAGAGCGTGGGGCGCACCGTCCGGGGGCTGCTCTCGCCGGGCGCGTTGCGCGATGCGCTCAGCGGCTCCTGGCTAGGCCACCCGCTGCATCCATTGCTCACGGACGCGGTGATCGGCTCCTGGATGAGCGCGAACCTGCTGGACTTGCTGGGCGGCGAGGAGAACTCGCGGGCGTCCGAGAAGCTGATCGGCGTCGGGATCGCGGCGTCGCTGCCGACGGCGGTGACCGGCGCGAGCGACTGGGCCGACGCGGAGCCCGCCGACGACGCGACCCGGCGTACGGGCGTCGTCCACGCCGCCGCCAACGTCACCGCCCTGGCCCTCTACTCCGCCTCGCTCGTGATGCGCCGCCACGGGCGCTGGCGCAGCGGGGCGATGCTCTCGGCGGCCGGCGCGGCGGCGATGGGCGCGGGCGCCTACCTCGGCGGCCACCTCAGCTACGCGCGCGGCGTGGGCGTCGACCAAACGCTTTACGACGCGGGTTCCGACGACTGGCACCCCGCAATCGACGCCTCCCAGCTCAGTGAGGGCCAGCCCGAGCGGGTGATCGTCGAGGAGACCCCGGTGCTCGTGGTACGCCAGGGCGAGGAGATCTTCGCGATCCACGATCGCTGCTCGCACCGCGGGTGCTCGCTCTCGGTCGGCAAGCTCGAGGGCGACGAGATCGAGTGCGCCTGCCATGGCTCGCGGTTCTCGCTGCGCGACGGCGCCTTGCGTCGCGGGCCCGCGACTGCCCCGCAGCCGGCCTTCCAGGTGCGCGACCGCGACGGGATCGTCGAGCTGCGCCGCCTGAACCACGTGCCGGAAGGCTGAGCGCCTCCGGGAGATCGCGTTCTCGCGGTCGTCCGCCGAACCCGCAACGTGCAGGATCCGTTGCCGGGTACTCACGGATTCCTTAGGAAGCGCTAACACTTTTCGCTACGCTTCTGCGCACCCGCGATGCGGTCGGCAAGTTGCAGGGAACGGCCGCGAAGGAACTCGGCGGGGACTGTGGAAAGAACCTCACCCGATGGCGCTTACTCGCTCACGCAAACGAACGCCGGCGCGCACGCGTAGCCGGGCAACAGACGTCGCTCGCGAGCGACGGACCACCCGTACGCCGAAGCCGCCGATCGTCGCGCTTCGCGACGCCACGGTGGTCTATCCCGGCGGCCACGTCGCGCTGGAGCGCGTCTCGCTCGAGATCGAGCGCGGCGAGTTCGCCTTCGTGGTCGGCCCGACGGGCTGCGGCAAGTCGACGTTGATCAAGATGCTGATCCGGGAGATCGAGCCGGCGAGCGGCCGGGTGCTGATCGCGGGCCGCGACATCAACTCGCTCCCGGCCTCGAAGGTGCCCCTCCTGCGCCGCCGCATCGGGACGATCTTCCAGGACTTCAAGCTCCTGCAGAACCGCACCGTCTACGACAACGTCGCCTACGCGCTGCAGGTGATCGGCGCCTCCCGCGCGGAGATCCGGCGCAAGACGCCCGAGATCATCCGCCTCGTCGGCCTGCAGTCCAAGATCCACAACTACCCGGACCAGCTCTCCGGCGGCGAACAGCAGCGCGTCTCCATCGCGCGGGCCTTCGTCAACCACCCGCCGCTGCTCCTCGCCGACGAGCCCACCGGCAACCTCGATCCCGAGACCTCGATCGGGATCATGCAGCTCCTTTACCGGATCAACCGCACCGGCACGACCGTCCTGGTCGTCACGCACGACCGCGAGATGGTCGACAAGATGCGCCGCCGGGTGATCGGCCTCGAGGAGGGCCGCCTCGTCCGCGACGAGCGCACCGGCGGTTACCACGACGAGTCGACGCGCGAGTTCGCGGCGCGCATGCGCCAGGAGCTCGGCGTCACGGCCGAGTCGCCCGAGCCCACCGAGTAAGCGATGACGCGTCTGATCTTCTTCGTCTCGGAAGCCTTCCGCGCGCTGCGCCGCAGCGCCGCGCCGAGCATCGCCGCGATCGTGACGATCGTCGTCACCACGCTGCTCCTGGGCGTCCTCGTGCCCGTGCTCAAGGCGAGCGAGGACAAGACCTCGGACGTGCGCGAGCAGATCGGCCTCAACGTCTACCTCTACGACGACGCGAGCAAGGCCGAGATCGAGGCCCTCGAGCGCAAGCTGCTCGCAATCGAGCACGTGGAAGCCGTCGACTTCGTCTCGAAGAAGGAGGCCGCCAACATCCTGGCCGGCCGCCTCGAGGGCGACCTGCGCGAGTCGCTGGGCGAGCTCAACGCAAACCCGCTGCCGGCCTCGTTCGCCATCGACATCGACGATCCCGAGAACCTGCGCGCGGTCTCCAACGCGATCGCGCCGGTCGGCCCCGAAGGCAAGCCGCAGCCGATCAGCCCCGCGATCGAGGAGGTCCGCGACGCGCGCCAGGACGCCTCCAAGATCACGCGCGTCACCGGCGCCGTCACGGTCGTCCTCAGCATCCTCGCCGTCCTGCTGCTGGTCGCGTCGCTGCTGCTCGTCGGCAACACCATCCGGCTCTCGATCTACGCCCGCCGGCGAGAGGTCGAGGTCATGCGGCTGGTGGGCGCCACGAACTGGTTCATCCGCTGGCCGTTCATCATCGAGGGCGTGATCGTCGGGCTCACGGGCGCTGCGATCGCGGTCGCCATACTTTGGCTCGGAAAGGTGACGGTCGTAGACCCGCTCTCTGAGAACTTCGAGCTCGTGGACAGCTTCTCGACGATGGGCTTCCTGCCCTTGGTCATCGTGCTGGTCGCCTCCGCGACCATCGTCTCCGCACTCGGAAGCGGGATAACCCTGCGCCGCTTCTTGCGGGTGTGATCGGCGGCGGACGGCGCTACGGCTTCATCTCAGGCGTACTCGCCGGCGCGGTCGTCGCGCTGGCCCTGACGGCGCTGGTCCGCGAGCTGCGCGGGGAGGACTTCGCCGACCTGCCGCTCCCGGATCAGGCCCGCGAGGTGATCGAGGCCAACTACTTCGAGGAGATCAGCTCCGAGGAGCTCGAGCGCTCGTCGGTGCGCGGCATGGTGCGCGAGCTGCGCCAGGAGTTCGAGGACCGCTTCTCGCACTACTTCGATCCGGAAGCGCTCGAGGCGTTTCAGACCTCGACCTCCGGGCGCTTTTCCGGCGTGGGGCTCACCGTCAGCGAGGTGCCTCGCGGCCTGCGTGTGGCGAGCGTCTTCCCGGACACCCCCGCGGCGCGCGCGAACCTGCGCGAGGGTGATGTGATCACAGCGGTCGACGGCGAGTCGATCGCCGGCGAGTCGTCCGAGATCTCCACGGCCAAGATCAAGGGGCCGCCGGGCACCAAGGTCACGCTGCGGATCGATCCGGCCGGCGACGGCAAGCCGCGCGAGGTCACGCTCGAGCGGGCGGCGGTGCGCATCCCGGCGGCCGACGGGCGCATGCTCCGCCGCGGGGGCACCCCGCTCGCCTACGTGCGCTATGCCTCCTTCAGCCAGGGCGCCCACGGCGAGCTGCGCGAGGAGATCGAGCGCCTGCGCGACCGCGGCGCTGAGGGGCTGATCCTGGATCTGCGCGGCAACGGCGGAGGCCTGCTCAACGAGGCCGTGCTCTCCGCGAGCCTCTTCGTCGAGGACGGCGAGATCGTCTCGACCGAGGGCCGAGCACGCGGGCGCAAGACCTACGACGCCGTTGGCGACGCGCTCGACGAGCAGCCGACCGTCGTGTTGATGAACCGTGACACCGCTTCGGCGGCCGAGATCCTCGCGGCCGCGCTGCAGGCGCACGACGTCGCCGAGCTGGTCGGCACGCGCACCTACGGCAAGGGCACCTTCCAGGAGGTGATCCACCTGCCGGCGGGCGGCGCGCTGGATCTGACCGTCGGCGAGTACTTCACCGCGGCCGGGGTCTCGCTCGCCGGTGAGGGCGTCAAGCCCGACGTGCGCGCCGCGGACGATCCCGAGACGCCGCGCGACGAGGCGCTCGGCGCCGCCGTGGCCGAGCTCAAGCAGCAGTTATGAGTGGCCAGCGCGGAGCGCGCGAGCCGCTTGGCCGGCACGTCGCGCTCGTCACCCGCAGAGGCCGCTTCCGGGTCGCCGAACCGCTCCTCGACCCAGGCCCCCAGGCCGCGCTCGTGCGCGGGTCGGTGGAGGTGCGCCCGGGGCGCATGGCGCTCTGCGAGCCCGCGGCGGGTGGCGTTCGCGCGGTACGCGCGCTCGGCTCGCCCAAGCGGGCGCGCGACGTGATGGACGCCCTGCTCTGGCACGGCCTGTCGCGACGCGGTTTCGGAGAGGCGCTCGAGCGGGAGGCCGAGGAAGCGACCGAGCGCGCGCCCGAGATCGGCCCCCCGCGGCGCGATCTGCGCGACCTCGCGACGTTCACCGTCGATCCGGCGACGGCGCGCGACTTCGACGACGCAGTCTCGGCCCAGCCCGATGGCGACGGGTACCGGCTCTGGGTGCACATCGCCGACGTCTCCGCGCACGTGCGCCCGGGGGGCGGGCTCGAGGGCGAGGCCCGCCGCCGCGCCACCAGCGTGTACGTGCCGGGCATGGTCGAGCCGATGCTGCCGCGCGCCCTCGCCAACGATGCCTGCAGCTTGGTGCCCGGCGCGGACCGCCTCGCGGTCACCGCCGAGATCCGGATCTCCGCGGCGGGCGAGCCCCGCGACGCCCGCTTCTACCGCAGCCTGATCCGCTCCGACGCCCGGCTCGACTACGACCAGCTCGACGAGGTCTTCGCCGGCCGCAAGCGCGCGCCCGCGCCCGTCGCGGAGCCGCTCGCGCAGGCGCGCGCCGCGGCGGCCGCGCTCGCCGAGAAGCGCCGCCTGGGCTCGCTCGAGGTCGAGTCGTTCGAGCCCGAGTTCGAGTTCGACGACGACGGCAACGTGGTGCGCGCCCACGGCGTCGCGCAGACGGAGGCCCACCGTCTCATCGAGCACCTGATGATCCTCACCAACGAGCGGGTCGCCGAGCTGCTCGAGCGGCGCAAAGCGGCCACGCTTTACCGCGTGCACGAGCAGCCCGATCCCGACCGCATTCGGTTCCTGATCGAGCAGCTCGCCGCGCTGGATCTGCCCACGCCGCCCGTCCCCGACGACCTGGCGCCCCGTCAGGCCGGCGAGCTGGCGCGCGAGGCGAGCCGGCTCGTCGCGACGGAGGCCGCGCGTCGCGGACACGGCCGCGAGGCGTATACATCTCTCGTGCTGCGCTCGCTCAAGCAGGCCTACTACACGCACACGAACATCGGGCACGCCGGCCTCGGCAGCCCGGCGTACGCGCATTTCACCTCGCCGATCCGCCGGTACCCGGACCTGATCGCCCACCGAGCGCTGCTGGCGGCCGTCGGTGGCGGTGAGGAGGAGCCCGATCCCAGCGCGGTGCGCGAGGCCGGCTGGTGGAGCTCCGAGCGTGAGCGCGAGGCGATGACGATCGAGCGCCGCGCCGACCGCGCGTGCGCGGCATTCCTGCTTGAGCGCGAGCTCTACGAGCGGGGCTGGGAGACGGAGTTCGACGGCGAGGTCTCCGGTCTCGTGGGGGGCGGCGCGTTCGTGCGCTTCGGCGGTGAGCTCGCCGACGTCTACGAGGGCTTCCTGCCGGCCCGCCTGCTGCGCGGGGAGCGCTTCGATCTGAACGAGACGGAGACCGCGCTCGTCGGCCGCCGCACGGGCCGCGCCTTGCGGATGGGCGACCCCGTGCGCGTCCGCGTCGAGGGCGTCGAGGCGCCGCGGGGAAGGACGGATCTGGTCTCGGTCGACGACGCCGGGCCGCGCCGGCAGCGCTCGGGCGCGGGCGCCCGTGGCGGCGGGCGGCGCGGAGGAACACGCAGGGGAAGGAGGCGCTGATGGCTCGCAAGAAGCGCAAGGCCGCGCCGGGCGACGTCGCGACGAATCGCCGCGCTTCGCATCGCTACGAGTTCCTCGAGAAGTTCGAGGCTGGGATCGAGCTGCTGGGGACCGAGGTCAAGTCGCTGCGCGCGGGTAAGGTGCAGCTCTCCGATGCCTACGCCGTCGTCGAGGACGGTGAGGTGTGGCTGCGCAACATGCACATCGCGCCGTATCCACCCGCGCGCGACAACCACGAGCCCGAGCGGCCGCGCAAGCTTCTCCTGCACCGCTACGAGATCGAACGTCTCATCGGCCGCACGCAGCAGAAGGGACTGACCCTCGTGCCCACCCGCGTCTACTTCAAGGGCCCGCGCGCGAAGGTCGAGCTCGCCCTGGCGCGCGGGAAGGAAGGTCGCGACCGCCGGCGCGAGATCCGCGACCGCGACGTGCGCCGCGAGATCGAGCGCGAAACCCGCTATCGGATGCGCTGAGCGGCGCCGCCCACTCGCCGGCGGCGCCCATTGCGATGCGGGACGCTGGCGCGCATGCGACCATACGGCGCTGATGCGCTCGTTTCGTCTTCACCGACGCTCAGACGAGCAGAGCCCGGACGGCAAGGATGCCAACCCGGCGCCGGACCAAAGCTCTGCGGACGAGGGGGGAGGAGGCTCCGTGCCGCCCCCTGCGACGCCCCCGACCGCCTATCCGGTAACCGGCGCCGCGGCGGACACGGCGGCCCACAGCGGCGAGTCGGTACCGGCCGGCGAGGACGCGGCTTCGGCCGAGGCCAAGGACGAGGGCGACAGCCAAGCCGCGCAGCTCAGCCCCCGCGCCCGTCGCGCCCAAGAACGGCGAGAACGCAAGGAGGAGGCGCGCCGCAAGCGTGAGGAGGAGAAGGCCGCCAAGCGCGCGGCGAAGGAACGCGAGCGCGCCGAACGCGAGGCGCGCAAAGCCGACCGGGAGTCCTGGATGGCGCGCTGGCGCCGTGAGCGCGCGGCGCGTGCGGCCGCGCGCAAGGCGGAGCAGGAGCGCGCCCGCGCCGCGCGCAAGGAGGCCGCCGAGCTGCGCCGCCGCGAGCGTGCGGCGCGCCGCGCGGCTCGCGGGGCCCCGAAGGATGAGCCCACGCCGCCGCCCGATGCGGCGCAGGGTGGCGCCGGGTCGGCGCCCGAGCAATCTCCGACGACCGACACGCCGGCGAGCGAGGTCGCCGGCGGCGATGCCTCCCCGGAGCTCGTGACGATCGTGCACCAGCCGGCCGCCACGACGCCCCCGGCGCCTGCGGTGAGGCCGGCGGAGGAGAAGCCCGAGGCGACGAGCCGCGAGCCGGCGTCGGAGGAGTCCGGCGCGGCAGCGGCGCAGCACGCGGAGCAGAAACTCACCGCCCCCGATCCCAGCGCGGGCGAGGCCGGGGCGGGCGCTGTGGCCGAGGCAGCTGACGGCCTGCACGGCGAGACGGGGACGAACGAGCCCGCGCCCAGCGAAGTGGCCGCGAGCGAGGCCGAGGCGGCAACGAGCGCCGCGCGCGCCGCGGCGGAGCGCGCGATCCGCGCGGCGGCGGAGCGGGCCGCGTTGGCGCGGCTCGACGCGCGCGCCGCGGAGCCGGCGGCGGACCCGCCGAGTGCCCCGAACATCCCCACACCCCCAGCCGCCGAGACCCCGTCCGCCCCCGACGATGAGCGCATCAGGGCCGAGGCCGAGCGGCGCATCCGAGAGGTCGAGCGCACCCAGCGCGAGGCCGAGGAGCGCATGCGTGCGGCACGCGCCGAGGCCCAGGAGCGGGTCCGCACCGCGAGCGCCGCCGCTGCGCAGGCGGCGAGCGACCGCGCTGAGGCCGAGGCGCTGCCCGCATCGACTGAGGCGAGCGCCCTGCTCGCCGAGCTGCGCGCAGCCGAGCGCAAGCTGAACGAGCGACGCGAGCAACAGGAGGCTCTAGCCCGCGAGCTGGAGGAGCGCGAGCGGCGCCTCATCGAGAACCAGCAGCGGACGATCAGCGCCATGGAGCTGGCAGCACAGCGCCTGGAAGAGGTCGAGGCGCGCGCCGCCGAGCTGGAGGAGCGCGCGGCGCGCGCGGAGCGACTCGCGCAGCTCAAGGAGCAGGAGGCGGAGCGGGCAGCGCGCCTGCGTGAGCTACTCGACCGGATCGCGCAGGCCGAGCGGCGCGCGGCGGAGGCCGAGCAGCGCGCTCGCCAGGCCGTGGAGCGCATCGCCGAGCCGATCCCCGAGGTAGATCCCCCGCGGATCTTCGTCGGAGATCCCGAGGCACGCCCCGAGGAGCCGGCCGCACCGGAGCAGGGAATCCCAGAGCCCGACGTAGCCCCAACCGAGGACGCGCCGGTGGGCCTCGACGCCGAGCAGGCGCCGCCGGAGGAGGAGTCGGCGGGCCCGGAGGCCGAGACGGCGCCGCGGATGGATCCAGAGCCGGAGGCCGGAAGCGAAAGCGACGCGGAGGCGGGCGGCGTCGCCGTGGCGATCGAAGACCAGGCCGCGCGGGACGTCCCGGCCGAGCCCGAAGCGGACCCCGAAGGCTCCAACGACGAGGAGGCGGGGTCCGGGGAGCACCCGGACTCGCGAGCGCCCGATCACGGCGGGGAGCCGCTCAACATCAACGCCGCGAGTTACGACGACCTGCGCACGCTTGGCCTTTCCGTGACGCAGACGGGCCGCGTGCTCGCCTACCGCGAGCGCGCCGGCGGGTTCACCTCGCTCGACGAGCTCGAGTACATCCCGGGCCTGCCCCGGGAACTGCGCCAAGAGCTGCGCGGGCGGCTCACTGTCTGAGCTAGAGCCCGTACTCCTCGAGCAGGTAGAGCCAGACCTCGTTGCGGGTCGGAAACGGTGCGATCGCGTGCCGCAAGCGCTCCAGTGGGACCCCGGCGGTGATCGCGATCGTCGCCCCGTGCAAGAGTTCCGCCGTCTGGAAGCCGACGAAGGTAGCGCCCACGACGACGCCGCGCCGTTCGTCGATCACCAGGCGCGACGTGCCCTCGGTATTGCGCCCGAGAAAGCTCGCCCCTGCATTGCCCGACGTGGTCACGTCGACCGCGCGGGCGTCGATCCCGCGCTCCCGGGCCGCGTCGAGGGTGAGCCCCACGGCGGCGACCTCCGGATCCGTGAACGTGACTCGCGGCGGGCCCGCGAGATCGGCGGTTGCCTGGAGGTCCTTCCCGAGGATCACGTCGGCTGCGATCCGGGCTTGGTACTTCCCGGCGTGCGTGAGCAGCGCCCGGTGGTTCACGTCGCCGATCGCGTAGAGCCAATCCCGTCCGGGGACCCGCAAACGATCGTCGACCTCGATCCACTCGCCGGGCTCAAGCCCGACCGTCTCCAAGCCGAGCTCCTCCGTCCTTGGGCGGCGCCCCGCCGCGACGAGGATCTGCTCGGCTGAGAGCTCGCCATCGGCCAACGTGAGGACCGCCGCACCCTCGCACCGTTCGACCCGCTGCGGCTCGGCGCCCAGGCGCACGTCGACGCCCCGTTCGCGCAACGCGCTCGCGACCTGCTCGCTCGCGAAGGGTTCCTCGTTGGCGAGGAGACGATCGGCGAGCTCGACGAGCGTCACCTGCGCGCCCAGAGTGCGCCAGGCCTGGGCGAGCTCGCAGCCGACCGGCCCACCGCCCAGGACGATCAGGCTGGCGGGCACCTCGCCCGCCGTCGTGCCCTGGCGGTTTGTCCATGGCTCCGCGGTGTCCAACCCGTCGAGCGGGGGTAGCGACGCGGCCGTGCCGGTCGCGATGATCACCGCTCGTCTAGCGGTCAGCTCGTCCTCGCCGACGCGCACGCGCCGCTCGCCGTCGAGCCTCCCCGTCCCGCGGTAGAGCGCGATGCCCCGCTCCTCGAGCCACGGGAGCATCGACTCGTCGTCGAGATCGTGGATCACCTCGTCGCGCCGCGCCAGCGCCGCGCGCGCGTCGAGCCCTTGCGCGCCGTCGGCGACGCCCGGGACCCGGCCGACCTCAGCGAGCAGCTCGCCGGGGCGCAGCAGCGCCTTGGAGGGCATGCAGGCGTAGAACGAGCACTCGCCCCCGATCAGCTCGCGCTCGACGATGGCGACCTCGAGCCCGCCGCTCGCGAGCCGCCCGGCCGCGACCTCCCCAGCGGGGCCCGCACCCACCACGATCGCGTCGAATTCGCGGCTCGCCACCGCGCGTACTTTTGCACGCCGTGGAGACACACGCCTGCTTGCCGCTGACGGCGGCCGAAGCGTGTCGCCGCCGGCCCCTCGGTTGCTACGGTGAATGCAGTGTCCGATTCGCGTCCACCCAGGACGCGCGGGACGTGGCAGGGACGCGTCGTACCACTGATGGTCATCGGTGCGTTGGCGGTCTGCCTGGTTCTCGCGTTGATCGCCGACAGCAGCGATCCCGGCCCTACTCCGGGCCGTGGTGAGGCGACCACGCTCGCGAACGCGAAGAGCGATCCGGCCGTCGCGCCCAACGTTCACCAGAAGCGCGCCGGCAAGCTGAGGCCGAAGCCGTCGAAGGCGACGAAGGACAAGTCGCGGATGTTCGACCAGGGCTGTCAGGCGGACGCCCCCGAGGTCACCTCCAAGCGATGCGTCTACGGCGCCCGCAAGTCGAAGACCACGGTCGCCCTGATCGGCGACTCGCACGCCCTCATGTACTTCCCCGCGCTGAACCGCGTGGCCAAACAGCGCGGCTGGAGGCTCGTCGCCCTCTCCAAGGTCGGCTGTCCGCCCTTCAGCCAGCTCGTCTACAACCGGCGCGTCGGTCGCGGCTACCGCGAGTGCCTGAAATGGCACCGATACGTGTTCAAGCGCCTCAGCAAGAGCAGACCCGATCTCGTCGTCACCAGCGGCTGGATCTGGCACAAGGCGATGCGCAAGGGGAAGATCGTCCCACGCACCACCGTCCGCAACCGGCGCATGCTGCGCACTGGGTACACGAAGTTCTTGCGCAAGATGCGCAGCCTCACGGGCGCTCAGCTCGCGGTCATGAAGGACCCGCCCAAGGCGCCGCACGCGATCCCGCCGTGCGTGCAGAAGAACCGCAACAGGCTGGGTCGGTGTGCGTTCAAGGTGAAGCGCAGCCACGATCGCCAGTCCTTCGAGAAGGGCGTGGTGAAGCGCGTGAAGCATGCGAGGCTGGTGAACCTGGCGCCGGTCTTCTGCCCCAAGCGGCGCTGCCACGCGGTGATCCGCAACCGGATCGTCTACCGGGACAACAACCACCTCACTGCAACGTACTCCCGGCAGCTGTGGCGTCAGCTCGGCCAGCGGCTGCCGAGCCCGTAGCCGCGGGTCGCGTGGATCCGGTGGCCTCGCCCGGGGTTCCGGGTAAGGGGGCGCAGTGGCCAAGGATCGCCTGAAGAGCTACCGCGCCAAGCGCGAGCCCGGCGCGACGCCCGAGCCCGGCGTCGACGGGCAGGGCTCCGGCCAAGCGGGCGGGGAGGGCGCGCGCTTCGTGATTCAGGAGCATCACGCCCGGCGGCTCCACTGGGACCTGAGGCTGGAGCGCGACGGCGTGCTGGTGTCGTGGGCGCTGCCGCGCGGCATCCCGCTCGACCCCGAGCAGAACCGGCTCGCGGTCCACACCGAGGACCACCCTCTGGAGTACCTGACGTTTCAAGGCGAGATCCCGAAGGGGCAGTACGGCGCCGGCACGATGACGATCTGGGACGCCGGGACCTACGAGGCTGAAAAGTTCACCGGGTCGAAGGTCGTCGCGACCTTCCGCGGCGAGAAGCTGCGGGGCCGCTACGCGCTCTTTCACACGCGGGGCGACGACTGGATGATCCACCGCATGGACCCGGCCGACCCGGATCGCGAGCCGCTTCCCGGTGTGATCGAGCCGATGAAGGCGACGCTCGCGCGGCTTCCCGAGGACGACGAGAACTGGGCCTACGAGATCAAATGGGACGGCGTGCGCGCCCTCGCTTACTGCGAGCCGGGGCACCTGCGACTCGTGACGCGCAACGGCAAGGAGGTCGCCCACCGCTATCCCGAGATACGAGGCATGCTCGAGCAGCTCGGCGCGCGCGAGGCGCTGCTCGACGGCGAGCTCGTCGCCTTCGACGAGGAGGGGCGACCCAGCTTTCAGCGGCTGCAGCGGCGCATCCACGTCGAATCCGACGCCGCGATCCGCCGGCTGCGCGAGAGCACGCCCGTCACCTATATGGCGTTCGACCTCCTGCACCTCGACGGGCGCTCGCTCATGGGGCTCCCCTACGAGGAGCGTCGCGCCAAGCTCGAGGCGCTCGAGCTCGCCGGCGAGCGCTGGCAGACGCCGGCGTACCACCGCGGCGACGGCGCCGCCCTGCTCGAGGCGAGCCGCAAGCAGGGGCTCGAGGGCATCATCGCCAAGCGCCTCGGCAGCGCGTACGTGCCCGGCAAGCGCACGCGCGACTGGCTCAAGGTGAAGAACGTGCGCGGCCAGGAGGTCGTGATCGGCGGCTGGGTGCCGGGCAAGGGCCGCCGCGAGGGCGAGCTCGGCGCCCTGCTGGTCGGCTATTTCGAGCGCGACGGCAAGCAGCGCCGGCTGCGCTACGCGGGCAAGGTCGGCACGGGCTTCGACGCCTCCGAGCTGCGCATGCTGCGCGAGCGGCTGGCTCCGTTGGAGCGCGACACGAGCCCGTTCGAGGGCCGCCAGCCCGAGAAGGGCGCGACCTTCACGGAGCCCGAGCTCGTCTGCGAGGTCGAGTTCGCCGAGTGGACCCGCGTCGGCACGCTGCGCCACCCCTCCTACAAGGGGCTGCGCGAGGACAAGGCTGCGCGCGACGTGGTGCGCGAGGAGCCGGCCGACCCACCCGCGGCGCAGGCGGGGCCCGATGCGCCGGCCGCAGACGCCTAGACGTCGTCGAAGTCGCGCTCGAGGAAGGTCTCGGACATGCCGAAGGCCAGCGCCGCGGCGAGCCCCA
>CBFGWL010000062.1:0-17453 GCA_965652565.1 uncultured bacterium | reverse complement strand
CGCCCGGGCGCGGGTGGCAACGCTCGCGCCCGGGCCGCTATTCTTCGAGCACCTCGCGCTGCGGCGCAGAGGTCTTTTTTTCGTAGGCCGCCAACCGGGCGGCCGCCAGATGTGAGGATCGAATGGCTCGCGGAGACGTCCGAATCGCTGTGACGCTCGCTTGCGAGAACTGCAAGCGGCGGAACTACCAGACCAACAAGTCGCGGCGCAACACGCCCGATCGCATCGAGCTGCGCAAGTACTGCCGTTGGTGCGGCCAGCACACCCCGCACAAGGAAACGCGCTAGCCCCCACGCACCGTGGCGAAGACCAGGGCACAGCGGAAGGCCGAGCGGCGCAGGAAGCAGGCTCAGCAGAAGAAGCAGCGCAGCGACGCGCAGGCGCAGCACGACACTCAGGTCCCTGAGTCGGCTGACGTCGCCGAGGCGGAGCTCGCTGAGCGCGGCGCCGATCTCGAGGAGCTGCGCCAGGACGCGCAGGCCGAGGAGGCCCCCAAGGCGCCCGCGCCCTCGCGCGGCGAGCGCGCCCCGAGCCGCAGCAAGACCAAGACCGACGGCGAGCAGAAGCTCAGCCGCCGCGAGCAGCGCCGCCTCGAGCGCGAGCGCAAGCAGCGCGCCAAGGAATCCGAGGCGCGCCGGCGCCGCCGCGAGGAGCCGGCCGAGAAGCAGCGCGGCCGCGTACTCTCATTCCTGATCTCCTGCTGGCACGAGCTGCGCCGCGTGCAGTGGCCGGACCGGGAGACGCTCGTCCAGGCCTCCGCCGTCACGCTCATCTTCATCGCCGTCGCCGCCGCCTACCTGGGCGTGCTGGACGCGGCGTTCAACTGGCTGGTCCGTCAGGTCATCTAGATCCGTAGCTAGAGCGACCCTGGACGCGAACGGCATCACCCACGAGACTTCAAGCAAGGATTTGACGAGAGACACATGTTCCGCTGGTACGTGATCAACACCTACTCGGGTCACGAGAACAAGGTCAAGCACAACCTCGAGCACCGCGTCGAGACCATGGGCGCGCGCAACAAGGTGCGCCAGGTCGTGGTGCCGACCGAGCAGGTGTCCGAGCTCAAGGACGGCCAGCGCGTGAGCGTCGAGAAGCGCACGATGCCGGGCTACGTGCTCGTCAACATGGAGATGACCGACGACGCCTGGGCCCTCGTCAAGAACACGCCCGGCGTCACCGGCTTCGTCGGCTCGCGCAACAAGCCGATCCCGCTCTCGCAGTCCGAGGTCGACCGCATGCTGCACCGCGAGACCGCCGAGCGCCCGCGCACCAAGGCGCAGTTCTCGGTGGGCGAGTCGGTGAAGGTGATCTCCGGCCCGATGTCGGACTTCTCGGGCGAGATCGCCGAGATCAACGAGGGCGCCCAGAAGCTCAAGATCCTGGTCTCCATCTTCGGCCGCGAGACGCCGGTCGAGGTCGGCTACGACCAGGTCAAGAAGGTCGCCTGACCCCAGCCCGCGGAGGCGCGGATGGCCGACGCGACGCTGATCGCGCAGCTGTCTGACCCACACATCTCCGTCGGCCTGCGCGACCGCGAGCCCGCCCAGGCGCTCACGGCCGCCGTCGACGCGCTGCGCGCGCAGCCGAACCGGCTGGACGCGGTGCTCGTCACGGGGGATCTCGTCGACTCGCCGGGCGCGCGCGAGTACGAGCGCGTGCGCGAACTGCTCGCGCCGCTCGCCCTGCCCGTCTACGTGATCCCGGGCAACCACGACGATCGCGACGCCGTGCGCGAGTACTTCGCGCTCGACGGGCGCACGGGCAGCGCCGGCGCCCCCTTCCGCTACACGACGCGGATCGGCGGGGTGCGGCTGATCGCTTGCGATACGACCCTGCCCGGCAAGATCGAGGGCGCGCTCGACTTCGAGCACCGCGCCTGGCTCGAGGCCGAGCTGCGCGCCGAGCCCGCGATGCCGACGCTGATCGCGATGCACCACCCGCCGATCCTCACCGGCATCCACGCGATGGACGAGATCGGCCTGCCCGAGCGCGACCGCGAGGGTCTCGCCGAGGTGCTCGCCACACAGCCGCAGGCGCGCCGCGTGGTCTGCGGGCACGCCCATCGCGGCGCCTTCGGCGTGGTCGGCGGCTGCGGCGTGATGATCTGCCCGAGCACCTGGCGCCAGGCGCCGCTCGAGATCCCCGGCGGCGAGGAGGTGCTGCTCGCCGACGAGACCCCGGGGTGGGCCTTGCACGCGCTCGTCGACGACGAGCTCGTCTCGCACCTGCAGCCGCTCGAGCGCCGCAAGCTGCCGAGGCCCAAGCGCAAGCCCTAGGAGGCTCCCGAAAACCCGTCGCCCGGCCGTGGGCCCCGTGCTACTTTGCGCGCGTCGCTTCGGCTGGGGGCCGGGGGGACCCCCTCCTTGTAGACATACAGGACAGGACGACCGCCCACGGTGGGGCATCGCGTCCCCTGGGGCTTGAGGGGTATCGAATGGGACTTTCACGTTTTGGGGTCGGCCCGCTGTCGCTCTTGCGGGTCAGGGCCGGCGTGTGGGTTGCGACGCTCGCGGCAGCGCTGGGCCGCGTCGGCGGCGACGTTCGCCGTCACGAACACGAACGATGCGGGTGAGGGGTCGCTGCGCGCGGCGATCACCCAGGCCAACGCCCGCGACGGGGCGGACACGATCGACGCCAGCGGCGTGAGCGGGACGATCGAGCTCTGGAGCGCGCTGCCGGAGCTCACCGACCCGGTCGAGCTCGTCGGGCCGGGCCCGGAGCGGCTCACGGTGCGCCGCACGGATGATGTTCCGCTCCTCAACTTCCGGATCTTCAACTTCAACCGGGCCCAGGAGGCGCGGATCTCGGGGTTCACGCTCAGGACAGGCGCCACGTCCGGCGGTGGAGGCGGCGCGATCTCGAGCGTGAACACGAAGCTGCACGCGCGCGACCTGCACCTCACCGAGAACGCGGCCACGACCGGGGGCGCCGTCTACGTCAACGGCGGCGAGGTGCTGATCGAGGAGAGCCTGATCACGGGGAACCGCGCGACCTTCGGAGGCGGCGTGTCCGTGGCGAACGGCGGCGCGCTCACCCTCGCGCGCAGCGCGGTCGTCACGAACACCGCCGTCGAGGCGGGCGCCGGCGTCCTGGTCGCCGCCGGGGACAACGACGTCACGGCGCGCGGCAGCACGATCGCTTCCAACACGGTCTTGAGCGCCGATCCCCAGGACCCCGGTGGCGGCGGCATCGGCGCCCTGGACGGGGCCCGAGGCACGATCCTGGTGGAAAGCAGCACGATCGCGAACAACTCGGCCCCGGTCGGCTCGGCGCTTCAGGTCGGCGAATCCCCGACGACGGTGCGCAGCTCGATCATCACGGGCGCCTGCGCACAGGAGGTCAGCTCGCTGGGCTACAACCTCGCCACCGACGCTCCTTGCGGGCTCGATCAACCCACCGATCAGACCGGCGTGAACCCTCTGCTGGGCCCGCTCGCCGACAACGGCGGCCCGACGCCGACGATGCTGCCCCGACCGGGCAGCCCGGCGATCGACAAGGGCTTCGCGGGCGACCTTGGTGCCGACCAGCGCGGCCTGCCGCGGGTGGACTTCAAGGCGATCGGAAACGCCGCGGGCGGCGACGGCGCCGACGTGGGAGCCGCGGAGGTACAGGACGAAACGGCTCCCGCCCTCAATGCCAAGCGGCCGAAGGTGAACCGCAAGCAGCGCTCGGTGAAGCTGCGCTTCAAGGCGAAGGACGACGCGACGGGCAAGCTCACCTTCCGCTGCAAGCTCGACCGCAAGAAGTTCAAGCGGTGCAAGTCGCCCGTCGCCTACAAGCGCCTGAAGCCGGGCAAGCACCGGATCACGGTGCGCGCCATCGACGCGGCGGGCAACAGGGCGCAGGCGGCCAAGCGCTTCCGGGTGCCGAAGCGAGAGCGCTAGGAGCCCTGCTTTTCGGCCGGCGCACGCATCGACACGCGCCCCTTGCGTAACCCGCAAAGCGCGTGTTAGCGTGCGCCGGTCGCTTCGGCAGGAGGCCGAACTCCTCCTCGTCGCGGGGACGCAAACGACAGGGAAGTCACTGACACGGGGCTTCTTCTCCGCTTTTTCCGAGGGGGATGGATGAGAACTTCGGCTCTTGGCGTGGGCGTGCTGGCCGCGATCGCGCTCGCCGTACCCGCGCACGCCGCGACCATCGAGGTGACGAACACCGATGACTCCGGCGCGGGGTCGCTGCGCGCCGCGATCGAGGCGGCGAACGCCTCGACCGACCCGCTCGACGTGGTCGATGCCACGGGCGTGAGCGGGACGATCGAGCTGCAGAGCGCCCTGCCGCAGATCACCGGCGCGGTCGAGATCGAGGGCCCGGGGTCCGATCGGCTCACGCTGCGGCGCGAGGAGGGCGACAACTACCGGCTCTTGAACATCGACTTCACGGGTGCCGGGGACGCGCTTGCGTATGTCTCCGTCTCGGGCATCGCGCTGATCGGGGCGCCCGGGGCTGAGCAGGGTGGCGGAATCGAGAGCCGAAACGGTGTGTTGCGCTTGGACGATGTGGTCGTGAGCGGACACCGCGTCCCCTCGTATGGCGGTGGGGTGGCGGTGTTCTCCGGCGCGGTGATGATCAGCGACAGCGCGATCGCTGAAAACCTGTCGGGATTCCTCGGCGGTGGCGTGTCTGTGCACGACGGCGCGCAGGTCGTACTTGACCGCGTCACCCTGAGCGGCAACCAAGCGGAAGAAGAGGGCGGAGGCCTATATGTCGGGCAGGCGGGTCCGGCACACCTGGTCCGTAACAGCACGATTGTCGGCAACACCGCGTCGACCCCCGAAGTGCCCAATGTCGGCTCCGGTGGCGGCATCTCGCTGACCGCGTTTCCCGTCCCCTTCAGGATCGAAAGCAGCACCATCGCTGGAAACTCCGCCGTCCGCGGCGCGAACATCGAAACCGGAACTCCCGACGACCTGGTCGAGCTCCGCAATTCCGTGGTGGCCTATCCCGCGGCGGGCGGGGATCCGGACTCCAGACCGGAGAACTGCAGTGTCGCTGGCACCTATCTGTCCATCGGTCACAACATCGTCGACGATCTGAGCTGCGGGCTCGACGATCCCACCGATCAGATCGGCGTAGATCCACTGCTCGGGCCGCTGGCCGACAACGGCGGGCCGACGCTGACCATGGCGCCCGAGCCCGACAGCCCGGCGATCGACCAGGGGACCGCGGCCGGCCTGCACGTGGCCGTCGACCAGCGTGGCCTGCCGCGCGGTGTCGACATCCTCGCGATCCCCAACCCGGGCGGCGGTGATGGCACGGACATCGGCGCGGTGGAGCTGCAGTACCCGGATCCGGAGCCCGACACGACGGCGCCGACCCTCAAGCTCAAGAAGCCAAAGGTCAACCGCAAGCAGCGCTCGGTGAAGCTGCGCTTCAACGCCAAGGACGATCAGTCGCCGAAGGCGGAGCTCAAGCTCACCTGCAGGCTCGACCGCAAGAAGTTCAAGCCCTGCGCCTCGTCCGCGGTCTACAAGCGGCTGCGGCCGGGCAAGCACCGGATCACGGTGCGCGCCATCGACGCGGCGGGCAACAGGGCGCAGGCGGCCAAGCGCTTCCGGGTGCCGAAGCCGAAGAAGAAGTAGACGGGGGGCGCCGTCGGGCGCTCAGGGGCTCGCGGGCCGAGTTGCGTCCGCCCGCGCCCTGCATGCCTAAAGCCGTGCGCCCCCGCGCCGATGTAGGGGGCGTAACTGGCTTGGACTTCGACTCAGGGAGGGCGAAAACTCGGCATGGATGCAGGGGTGTTGCGGCGCGCGCTCGCGCTCGCGGGGACGGCGCTGGCGCTCACGGCGGCGCCGGCGGGCGCGGAGATCGTCGCGGACTCGGGCTTTCGGCCGCAGCCCGACGGCTTTTCCTTCGCCAACTACGGCCCCGGCTACGCAAACCTGAACGCCGCGGAGATGCAGCGCATCTACGGGCGCAAGGTCTGCCTGGCGGGCAAGGGCGCGAAGTGCGTGCTGCGGCCGACCGTGCGGGCGCGGATGCGCAGCATCAACAAGTCGATGGCGGGCGGCCACTGCTACGGCTTCGCGGTCCTCTCCACGGTGATCAAGAAGGGCCTGCTCCCGCGTTTCGGCTACGCCTCGCTCGAGCAGCTGGGCGGCGGGCCGACGACCTGGAACGTCCCGCTTGAGGGCAACCGCAAGGTCCAGCGCTCGATCGCGCGCGCCTTCTACTTCCAGGCGCTGCCCAGCGTGAACCGGGCCGCCGTTCAGGGCAAGCCGTCGCGCGTCGTCAACGCGCTGCGCGAGGAGCTGCGCTCCGGGGCGCGCGAGGGGTGGACGCTGACGGTCTTCGACCGCGACGGCACGGGCGGACACGCCGTGACCCCGTACGCGCTCGACGATCTCGGCGGCGGCAAGTACGAGATCCTCGTCTACGACAACAACTGGCCGGGCGACGAGCGCCGGGTCGAGGTCGACACCGTGGCCGAGACCTGGAAGTACGCCCTCGGCGAGGAGGGCTCCGACTGGGTCTGGGAGGGCGACGCCCAGACGCGGACCCTCGGGCTGCACCCCGTGCGCCCGGGGCTGGGGGTGCAGAGCTGCGATCTCTGCCAGGGCCGCGCCGGCCTGCGCTCGAAGTACAACGAGGTGACGCTCGACGGCGCCGGTGTCGAGCACGCGCACCTGATCCTGCGCGACAAGCAGGGCCGGCGCACCGGGATCATCGGCGGCGAGCTCGTGCGCGAGATCCCCGGCGTGCAGGTCGTGCCGCGCACCAGCGGCGGCGCCCAGATCGACGCCGACGGCGAGGAGTACATGACCTCGCTCGAGCCGCTCTACCGGGTGCCGAAGGGCAAGCGGGTGCAGGTCGTGGTCGACGCCCGCCACCTCGAGGCGCGCGAGCGCCAGACGCTGAGCGTGGTCGGCCCGACCTTCGACGCGACCGCCCAACAGGTGGTGCTCGACCCGGGGGAGCGGGCGCGGTTCGTGCTCGCGCCTCGCCGCGAGCGGCTTGCCTACGCGCCGGCTGCTGCGAGCCGCAAGGCGGTCGTGCGCTTCGGCGCCGAGGCCCGCGCTCGCAAGAACGGCCGCACGCGCGCGGCGTACGAGATCGAGGTGAGCGCGCGCGGGCTGCCCGAGGGGGCCACGGTCGACTTCCGCAAGCGCCCGCGGCTGGGACTGCTGCGCTTCGGGCACGACGCGAAGCGGCGGGCGCGGGTGCGCTACCGCGTGCAGATCACCGAGTTCTCCCGCAAGGGCAAGCGGGAGCGGGCGAAGCGGTTCACCCTGACCGGCCGGGAGCGCGTGGCGTTCCTGCACTACGGGGCGCTCGGCGCGAAGCTCGGCAAGCCCCGGGTGATCGTCTACGACGAGCGCGGCAAGCGCCTGCGACGCGCCCGGTGAAGCGCCGATCCTGAACTGTTAGGGTCGCGCGCCGACAGGGGTTCTCACGGAGTTTCCACGGAGGGAGTCGTGCATCGCATCTGGGGCTGCGGGCTGGGCCTGCTCAGCGCGCTTGTTTTCGCGGCGTCGGCAGGCGCTCAAACGCAGGCGCCGTTGGTGGTCAGCAACACCAACGACGCGGGTGAGGGTTCGCTGCGGGAGGCGATCAACGCGGCGAACTCGGTCGAGGGCTGGGATCTGATCGACCTGACCGGGGTGAGCGGCACGATCCAGCTCGAGAGCCCGTTGCCGCAGATCACGGATCAGGTCGTGATCAGCGGTCCCGGGTCGGACAAGCTCACCGTGCGTCGCTCGGGTGGCGGCGCCTATCGGATCCTCGACATCCCGGCCTCCGAGGAGTACGCGATGGGGAGCTATTCGATCTCCGGGCTCACCCTCGCCCGGGGACACGCGGCTGAGGGCGGCGGGATGCGCATCGGAAGCGGCGCGGACATAACCCTGCGCGATGTCGTGATCCGGGGCAACATCGCGGATGAGGCGGGGGGCGGGATCCTGCATTTCGGCTATCGGCTCATCCTCGAGGACAGCACGATCGCCGACAACGAGGCGCGCAACGGCGGCGGGATCCACGTAAGGACCCCGAGGTCGACCACGGCGCTGATTGTCCGCGGGTCCACGGTGAGCGGCAACGAGGCGTGGTGGCGCGGCGGCGGGATCGCGGTGGAGGCGGAATCCCCTTACGTCGATCACACCGCGATCGAGGTCGTGCGCAGCACGATCGCGGAGAACTCGGTCGGCGATGAGCTCACCGGCATCGGCGGCGGCATCTGGAAGCAGGGCATCGACTCGACGCTGCGGATCGAGCGCAGCACCGTCGCGCGCAACGCCGCGGTGCATGGAGCGAACGTGCACGCCACGTATCCGGTCCTGTACGGCGCGATCGTGGCCGAGGCGGTCGGGGGCTCGTCCTGCGTCGGCAGCTTCGGCGTGTCGGAAGGCCACAACGTGGTCGACGACGAGTCCTGTGATTACGAGGGCGGCGAGGGTGACCAGGTCGGCGTCGACCCGCTCCTGGGCCCGCTCACAGACAACGGCGGGCCGACGCTCACGATGGCGCCGCGGCCGGGCAGCCCGGCGATCGACCAGGGGTACTTCACGTCCCCGGATCAGCGCGGCCTGGACGTGTTCGACTTCCCGGGCATCGCGAACGCGCCCGGCGGCAACGGCGCCGACGTGGGCGCGGTCGAGGTCCAGGACGTCGCGCCGCCCACGGTCAAGATCAAGCGGACGCGTGTCAATCGCAAGCGCCGGGCGGTGGCGGTGCGCTTCGCGGCGCGCGACGACGCGGCCACGCCGGCGCAGCTCGAGCTCGCCTGCAAGCTCGACCGCCGCAAGTTCCGGCCGTGCTCCTCGCCGGTCAAATACAAGCGGCTTGCGCCCGGCCGCCACCGCGTCGTGGTGCGCGCGACCGACCTGGCGGGGAAGACGACGCGGGCCGCGAAGCGCTTCCGGGTCCCCAAGCCCAAGGCGAAGCGGGGGCGGCGATGAGGGCGCTTCGCGCCATCGCGGGCGCCCTGTTCGGCGCGCTTGCGCTCGCCGCGCCCGCCCACGCCGAGACGTTCGAGGTGACGAACACCAACGACGCGGGCGAGGGCTCGCTGCGGGCCGCGATCGCGGCGGCGAACGCCAGCGAGGGGGAGGACACGATCGACGCCACGGGGGTGAGCGGGACGATCCAGCTGGTCAGCCCGCTGCCGGCGATCACGGAACCAGTCGAGATCCAGGGTCCGGGCTCGGACGAGCTCACGGTGCGGCGGTCGGGTGGCGGCGCCTATCGGATCCTCGACATCCAGGCCGATGAGCCTCGGGGCGCGGGCTGGTATGAGATCTCCGGGCTCACCCTGACCCGCGGGCACGCCACGGACGGCGGCGGGATGCGGACCCAAGGGCGCGCCTACGTGGTCCTCCGCGACGTGGTGATTCGCGGCAACCGGGCCGACCGAGAGGGCGGCGGCGTATTTCATGACGGAATTCTCCTGAGCATCCACCACAGCACGATCGCCGCGAACCGCGCCATGGCCGGCGGAGGCGTGCGCGCGGTGGACCAGGGCCACCTCGCCCTCGCCCGCAGCCTGGTGAGCGGCAACGAGGCCTGGGAGGCGGGGGGCGGCCTGCTGCTCGAGTCCAGCACTCTCTCGTTCATCACGCGCAGCACGATCGCGGCCAACTCGGTGGGCGACGAGGTCGATGGATGGGGCGGCGGGATCGCGAGCTCTGTAGCGCTCTCCGTCCAAGCCAGCACGATCGCGAACAACGCGGCGGCGGGCGCCGCGAACGTGGGCGGCGCGGAGGTGTACCTGGTCAGCTCGATCGTCGCCGGGGCGCTCAACGGCGCGGGCTGTGACTGGGAGCCGGCCTCGGCCGGCCACAACCTCGTCGACGAGGAGAGCTGCGCCCTCGATGACCCGACCGACCAGGTCGGCGTCGACCCGCTCCTGGGCCCGCTCACAGACAACGGCGGGCCGACGCTCACGATGGCGCCGCGGCCGGGCAGCCCGGCGATCGACCAGGGGTACTTCACGTCCCCGGATCAGCGCGGCCTGGACGTGTTCGACTTCCCGGGCATCGCGAACGCGCCCGGCGGCAACGGCGCCGACGTGGGCGCGGTCGAGGTCCAGGACGTCGCGCCGCCCACGGTCAAGATCAAGCGGACGCGTGTCAATCGCAAGCGCCGGGCGGTGGCGGTGCGCTTCGCGGCGCGCGACGACGCGGCCACGCCGGCGCAGCTCGAGCTCGCCTGCAAGCTCGACCGCCGCAAGTTCCGGCCGTGCTCCTCGCCGGTCAAATACAAGCGGCTTGCGCCCGGCCGCCACCGCGTCGTGGTGCGCGCGACCGACCTGGCGGGGAAGACGACGCGGGTGGCCAAGCGTTTCCGGGTAAAGAAGGCGAAGCGCTAGCCCCGCACCTTGTATCCTCGGCCGTCGCCTATGGCCAAGAAGGTCCTCACCCTGATCAAGCTGCAGATCCCGGCGGGCGCCGCTAACCCGGCGCCTCCCGTTGGTCCCGCGCTGGGCCAGCACGGGGTCAACATCATGGAGTTCTGCAAGGCGTTCAACGCGCAGACCCAGCAGGACGCCGGGACGATCATTCCCGTCGAGATCACGGTCTACGAGGACCGCTCGTTCGACTTCATCACGAAGACCCCGCCGGCCGCGGTCCTGATCCGCGAGGCGATCGGTATCGACAAGGGCTCGGGCGAGCCGAACCGCAACAAGGTCGGCACGATCACCGCCGAGCAGGTGCGCCAGATCGCCGAGCGCAAGATGCCCGACTTGAACGCCAACGACATCGACGCCGCCGCGAACATCATCGCCGGCACCGCGCGCTCGATGGGCGTGGACGTGGAGGGGCTCTAAGCGATGGCGACCGCGCTGCACTCCAAGCGCTTCCGTGCCGCCCGCGAGAAGGTCGACCGCGAGCGCTTCTACACGCCCGCCGAGGCGATCCGCCTGGTCAAGGAGACGGCGAGCGCCAAGTTCGACGAGACCGTTGAGGTCCACATTCGCCTGGGCGTGAACGTCCGCCACGCCGACGAGCAGCTCCGCGGGACGCTGGCGCTGCCGAACGGCCTGGGCAAGGACGTGACGGTCGCCGTCTTCGCCGAGGGCGACGCCGCGCGCGAGGCGCAGGAGGCGGGCGCAGACTTCGTAGGCGCGCAGGATCTCGCTGAGCGCGTCGAGGCGGGCTGGACCGACTTCGACGTGGCGATCGCAACGCCCGCGCTGATGGGCCCGGTCGTCTCGAAGCTGGGCCGCGTGCTCGGCCCGCAGGGCAAGATGCCCAACCCGAAGGTCGGCACGGTCACCAACGACGTCGCCAAGGCCGTCGAGGAGTCCAAGTCGGGCAAGGTCGAGTACCGCACCGACCGCCAGGCGGTCGTGCACCTCGCGATCGGCAAGGCGAGCTTCGACGAGCGCGCGCTGCTCGAGAACTACGCGGCGATCATCGAGGAGATCGTCCGCGCCAAGCCGGCCGCAGCGAAGGGCCGCTACATCCTCTCGATCACGCTCGCGACCACGATGGGCCCGGGCATCCGGGTCGACAGCTCCTACACCGGCGCGGCCGAGATCATGGGCAGCGCCGAGGCTGGCGCCGCCGACGGCGCCGACGCCGAGGCCGACGCCTCCTAACGCCGCGCGCCGGTGAACCGGCCGCTCATCTCCGCCGCGCTCGGGCTTGCGGCGCTCGCTGGCGTGGGCGCGCTGGTCGTGGGTGTGGGGGGCTGGGCTGGGCTCGGCGGGCCGGCGCGAGCCGGTGAGCCGCTGCCCGGCGTCGGGCTCGAGGCGCGCTCGCCCCAGCTCGTCCGCCCGCACGGGGCGGTGGCGGTGCGCGCGCGGCTGGCCTGTCCCGAGGGCTGCGAGGCGCGGCTGGAGGGCCGGGTGCTGATCGGGCGCCGCGCGCTGCGGCTGCGGCCGGCGAGCGTGGCGGCCGAGGGCGAGCGTGCGGTCGAGCTGGCGCTGCCGGGCAAGCGAGCGATGCGGCTGCGCCGGGCGCTGGCGAGCGGGAAGCGGGCCGTGGCGGAGCTCGCGGCGCGCGCGGGGGAGGGGGAGCCCGCTGCGCGGGCGCGGGTCCGCCTGCGTCCCTCGTTCGCCGTGACCGCTGCGCGGGTTGGGCCGAAGCTCGCGCTCTTCGACGGCAAGCGGCCGGCGCGCGTGCGCTTTCGCTTCCAGGCGCCGGGGCGGACCGGTGTGCGGGTGCGGGTCGTGCGGCGCGGCAGCGGGCGCGCGGTGTGGGGCAAGCGGCTGCGCGGCGCGCGGCCGTTCCGCGGGCACTTGGTGCGCTGGCGCGGGGCGACGAACCGCGGCAAGGCGGCGGCCGACGGGCGCTACGCGTTCGAGATCGCGCGCGTGGGCGGCAAGCCGCGGCGCGCGGGGTCGTTCCGGCTGCGCGGTCACGTCTTCCCGGTCGCGGGACGGACGGGCCTGCGCGGGCCGGTCGGTGCCTTCGGCGCGCCCCGCAACGGCGGGCGCACTCACGAGGGGCTCGACATCACCGCGCCGTGCGGGCGGCGCGTGCTGGCCGCGCGCGGCGGGAAGGTGCGGGTGATCCGCTACGAGCCCGCGCTCAAGGGCCACTTCGCCGTGATCCGCGATCGAACCACCGGCACCGACTACGTCTATTCGCACTTCCCGACCCGCTCGCCGCTGCGCGAGGGCAGCCACGTGCGCACGGGCGAGCTCGTCGGCCGCGTGGGCCAAAGCGGCAACGCGGCGAGCACCCCGTGCCACCTGCACTTCGAGATCTGGCCGCGCGGCTGGGGCCGGGGCAACCCGGTGGACCCGGCCCCACGCGTGGCGGGCTGGGTGCGGCGCTGAGGCCGGGCCCCGCGTGCGGCGCGTGCCCCGGCGTGCGGCGCGTGCCCCGGCGTGCGCGGGCCCCGGCGTCCCGCCCCGGGCGACGCGCCCCGGGCGACCCGCCCCGGGCGCCCCGCGCCCGGCGGTTCAGCCCCGGGCCAGGTTCAGCCCCGGGCCAGGTTCAGCCCTAGTCGTCGATTTCCGAACACGTGGGCTGAACCCCCGATCCGCCGCGGTCCGGCAGCGCCACGTTCAGCCCTAGTCGTCGAAATTCGAACACGTGGGCTGAACCTCGCGGCCGCCGCGGGGGCGCAGCCCGACGTTCAGCCCTGGCCGTCGATTTCCGAACACGTGGGCTGAAGCCCCGGTCCCCGTGGGCCCGTGACGCGGACGTTCAGCCCTGGTCGCCGGAATTCGACGACGTGGGCTGAATCTCGCGAGCGCCGCCGGGGTGGAGCCCGGCGTTCAGTCCTAGTAGCCGATTTCCGAACACCTGAGCTGAAGCTCCGATCCGCCGCGGGCCGGCAGCGCAACGTTCAGCCCTGGTCGTCGATTTACGAACATGTGGGCTGAAGGTTCGGGTCGCTGCGGGCTGGGGCCCTGGCGTTCAGCCCTGGTCGCCGGAATTCGACGACGTGGGCTGAACGTCACTCGTCGAGCCAGGGGCTGTGCTTGAAGCGCAGGGCGCGGTCGAGGGCAGCGAAGAGGGCGAGGCCGCCGAGTGCGGCCTGGGCGGGGCCGGAGAGGTTGAACGGGGATTCGAAGTCTCCGCCGAGGGCACGGGAGATCACTTCGATGAGCTGGGGGATCTCGACGATGAGGACGACGACGAGGATCGCCCACGCGAGCGCCGCGAGGACTCTGCTCGCCGTCGGGAAGCGACGCTCGAACGCGGCCCGGCGTGCCTCCGCGGTGCCGGGCGCCGGACGCAGCGGCTGCTCGGTGCCCGCGACCTTCAAGCCGAGCTTGGTCATCCCGAGCAAACCCATCTTGGCCTCGAGCACGGCGCGATCGGGCAGTTCGAAGCGCGCCGGCGAGCGCTGCTCGTCGACGTGCAGCCCGTCGCGGTAGAGGTGCACCTTTTCGGCGAAGTCGAAGTAGTCGACCTCGACAGCCCATTTGTGGCCGGCGTGTTCGATCTGGTAGACGCCGCGCCAGATGACCTGCGTGCCGCGAACCGGTTCGAGTGTTTCGGTGACCGCCATCTAGACCTAGGTTGGCAGCGACCCCGTCGGCCCCAGCCGAGGCGGCGGAGCAACGCGGTTACGGCCCGCCACACGACTTCGCGATTGTGTGGGATCAACCAACAAGATCGCGAAGTCGCGGGGTGGCTCGCCGCGAGTGCGCGATTGTGTGGGATCAACCAACGAAATCGTGAAGTCGCGCAGGCCCGGACCGTTGCCCCGCTTGGCCGCGCGCCGGGCGGGCGGCCGCCTCCGCCGCGCCGGCACGGGACGCCGCGGCCGCCTCCGCCGCGCCGGCACGGGACGCCGCGGCCGCCTCCGCCGCGCCGGCACGGGACGCCGCGCCCGCCTCCGCCGCGCCGGCACCGGACGCCCGCGCGCCCGGAACCACTCGCTACACTCCTGCGCCGACAACTTCGCCTGCCGAAGACCACTGGCCGGAGATTCCGTAAGTCCAGTGCAGGTGGCGCCCGGAAGAGCTTTCCGTGCCCGCCTGCGTGCGGGCATTTTCATTTGGAAAGCAGAAGATGAAGCGAGAAGAGAAAGCAGCCGTAGTCGAGGATCTCGCCGAACGCCTGGGCGAGGCGCAGGCCGTTTTCGCGATCGACTACCGCGGCATCAGCGTGACCCAGGCGGCCGAGCTGCGTTCGAAGCTGCGCGAGTCCGACGCCGTCTTCAAGGTCGTCAAGAACCGTCTGGCCAAGCGCTCGGCCGAGCAGGCCGGGGTCGAGGGCCTCGACGACTTCCTGAGCGGGCCGATCGCCCTCACCCTGATCAAGGGCGACCCGGTCACCGCGGCCAAGACGATCACCACCTTCTCCCGAGAGAACGAGGTGCTCGAGTACCGCGGCGGCCTGATGGACGGCTCGCCGCTCGACGCCGACGGCTTCAAGGCGATCGCGCGCCTGCCCGGCGTCGAGACCCTGCGCGGCCAGCTCGTCGGGATCACGGCGAGCCCGCTCACCGGTCTGGTCAGCGGCCTCAACAACCTGCTCGCGGGCCTGGGCCGCCAGCTCTCGCAGATCGCGGAGCAGGGCCTGGTGACCGGCGAGGCGCCGGCCGCCGAGGAGGCTCCCGCCGAGGAAGCGAAGGCCGAGGACGAGCCGGCCGCCGAGGATGCCAAGGACGAGGCCGAGGCCAAGTCCGAGGACGAGGCCCCCGCCGAGGAGGCCAAGGCCGACGAGGCCGAGGCGTCCGCCCCCGCCGAGGAGGGCGAGCAGCCCGCCGAGGCCGAGGCCGAGGCCGCCGGTGACGGCGACGGCGAGCAGGGCGAGGAGCCCGCGGCCGAGGCGTCCGAGGAGGCGCCGGCCGCAGAAGAGACTTCGGAGGCCGCCGAGGCCGCCGAGCAAAGTGACGACAACGAGGAGTCGTCGGACGAATCCGCCCCGGAGGGCGAGGACTCCGAGGACTCGGATTCCGCGACTCCACAGGAGGACTAAGAAGTGGCGAGCAAGCTCAGTACCGAGGATTGGATCGAGGAGCTCAAGAGCATCTCCGTGCTCGAGCTCTCCGAGCGCATCAAGGCGCTCGAGGAGGAGTTCGGCGTCTCGGCGACCGCGGTCGCCGCTGCGGCCCCCGCGGCCGGCGGCGGTGCCGGCGGCGGCGAGGATGCCGGCGGTGACGAGGGCGGCACGGTCGACGTGATCCTGACCGGCGCCGGCGACAAGAAGGTCCCGGTCATCAAGGCCGTCCGCGCGGCCACCGGCCTGGGCCTCAAGGAGGCCAAGGCGCTGGTCGACGGCGCGCCGAGCCCCGTCAAGGAGGGCATCGAGCGCGAGGAGGCCGACAAGCTCAAGGCCGAGCTCGAGGAGGCCGGCGGCACCGTCGAGATCAAGTAGCCGCTCGGATCTTTCCGGCGAGCCCGCCACCCCAGGGCGGCGGGCGAGCGAGAGGGCGCGCGTCCCAGCCGGGGCGCGCGCCTTTTTTCTGCCCGCGACCCGACCACGCGGTCCACGTCCGCTAGGCTGAGAACCCTCGCCGCCCGCCCGCCGTGACACGGCGACGCGTGTGTGTTATCTTTGAGCGTCGCGCGCCTTAAGCCGTGCCCGCGAGTCTTCCAGGAGACTTTCGCGCGTGTGCACACCCTGTTTCGATCGACCACTGAGGAGTCGCCCAGTTGGCCAGAGTTCACGCTGCCCCCGTTACCCGTAGGTCTTTCTCCCACCTGCCGGAGCCTCTCGAGGTTCCGAACCTGATCGATATCCAGCGTTCTTCCTTCGAGGCCCTCACGGACCCGAAGGGCGGCATGCTGCGGGAGACGATCGACGACATCTCCCCAATCGAGGACTACACCGGCAACCTTGCCATTGTCTTCGGCGACTTCACCTTCGGCGATCCACCGCACTCGATCGCCGAGTGTCGCGAGAAGGACGTCACCTACTCGCGCCCGCTGAACGTCACCGTCGCGTTCCAGAACCGCGAGACCGGTGAGATCCGCGAGCAGACGGTCTTCATGGGTGACTTCCCATGGATGACCGAGCGCGGGACCTTCATCATCAACGGCACCGAGCGCGTGGTCGTCACGCAGCTCGTCCGCTCGCCCGGCGCCTACGTGATGGAGCCGAAGGATCGCGAGAAGCAGGTCTTCATCGCGAACCTCATGCCCTCGCGCGGCTCCTGGCTCGAGCTTGAGATCGACAAGAAGGGGCGCGTCTACGCGCGCATCGACCGCAAGCGCAAGCTGCCGGTCACCGTGCTCCTGCGGGCCATGGGCTACGAGACGGACGAGGAGATCCTCGAGCTCTTCGACAACTCGGTGTACATGCGCCACACGATCGCGGCGGACACCGAGCCGACGAAGACCACCGAGGGCGCGCTGATCGAGCTCTTCAAGAAGCAGCGCCCCGGCGAGCCGCCTTCGGTCGACTCCGCGAAGGCCCTGCTCGAGCAGCTCTTCTTCGACCCGAAGCGCTACGACCTCACCCGGGTCGGCCGCTACAAGCTGAACGCGCGCCTCGACCTCGACGTCGACCTCGAGCACCGCACGCTCACCAAGGAAGACATCATCGCGCTGATCCGCGAGCTGGTGAGCCTGCCCAAGATGCTCGAGCCCTCGCTCGAGGAGTACGACGAGGAGAACCCGGTCAAGGACTACGCGGCCGAGCTCGCCTCCTACTCGCGCGACCCGATCAAGGATCACCTCGACGAGTACGAGCACTTCGGCAACCGCCGGCTGCGCACCGTCGGTGAGCTCATCCAGGACGCCTTCCGCGTCGGGCTCTACCGCATGGAGCGCGTGGTGCGCGAGCGTCTCACCACCGAGGACGCCGACGCGATCACGCCGCAGACGATCATCAACATCCGGCCGGTCGTCGCCGCGCTCAAGGAGTTCTTCGGGTCCTCGCAGCTCTCGCAGTTCATGGACCAGACGAACTCGCTGTCGGGCCTGCGGCACCGCCGCCGCCTCTCCGCGCTCGGCGCGGGCGGTCTGACCCGTGAGCGCGCCCCGATCGAGGTGCGCGACGTGCACCCGACCCACTACGGGCGCATGTGCCCGATCGAGACGCCTGAGGGTCCCAACATCGGCCTGATCGGCTCGCTCTCCTCCTACGCGGAGATCTCCGAGCACGGCT
>CBFGWL010000061.1:0-18967 GCA_965652565.1 uncultured bacterium | reverse complement strand
GCAGGGCACCCCGGCCGGCAGCGACGTGTGGCTCGCCTTCGTCTGGGCGATCGGCATCGCCGCCTTCTTCGCGGTGATCGCGACGCGGAAGTACCGCAGCGCGGTTACGAAGTAAGCGCTGGCTGAGCTGAGGATCCGGCGTTGTGCTGCGCCTTCCGCACTAACGGTCGCGCCGTTCGGCGCCGATGATCCTGCGGGACCGGCTGCTTGGCACCGCCCGCCCGGCCGAGCCTTCGGCGCGCGGGGCGCGGCGCAACCGAACCGCACCAAGCCGCAGGCCTAGGCGTCTTGCCGATTGCCGCAGTCCGGTGAGCCTGCAAGCCTTGGCGGGTGCTCAGTTTCGGGGGAACAACCAGCCGCGGGAAGAGCGTGCTCGCGGCGCTCAGCCTGCTTGCGCTCGCCCTGGCCCTTTGGCTCACGGCGCCGTCGACGCCCGTGCACGCCGACAGCTCGCCTGCCGGCAGGCCCTTGCATGTGGTCTGCGTGAGCAGTTGGTCGCCGCCGCGCGGCAAGCACCGGATCAAGCCGCGGCGCTGCACGCTGCACGTCCGCGGCGCCTTCCCGATCGCCGGCTCCAACACGCAGATCTTCACCAAGCTGCGCTGGAAGCGCTGGGGGCCGCGCAAGGCCAAGGCCAAGGGCAAGCTCCTGGTCTCGACGGTCGGCCCGGTGAAGGCCAAGCTCGAGCTGCGAAAGCCGCGCTTTCGCTGCGGCGAGTGGGTCTTCACCGTTGCCCGCGTGAGCACCAAGATGCGCCGCCCCGACGGCAAGGTGGTCCGCAGGAAGGCCAAGTTCCGCCCCGATAACTGCGTGCCGCTGCGCGGGCGCCGCTGACCCCCGCGCCCTTACGCCTCGGGAGAAGTACGCGTATATGGCGACCAACTATCCCGCATTCCAGGCTGACCGATCTGCAGCCCGCCTGGAACTCCCGACCGAGCGGCGCTGAGCCACGATCCAGGTTGCGATCAGATCACCGCCCGCAGCCGCCGCCCCATCGCGGCCTGGCTCGACGCGAACATCGCGCAGAGGCGCTCGAAGTCGCGCGTCGTGTTGCGGTAGTGGTACTCGACCAGGTCCGCCGGCATGAGCAGCGCGGCCGCGAAGGCGTTCGCCTCCTCCTCGGTGAGGGGGAGGGGCGGCCGCTCGTCCTTGCCGTTCTTGCGCGCGGTGTCCTCGGGCGCGATCGTGGCGCGCCGGCAAAAGAGCTTGTCCTGGCCGGGGGCGTGCAGCACCCAGTGGCCGAGCTCGTGCGCGATCGTGAAGCGCCGGCGCGGGGGCCACTGGATCCCCTCGCTGGCGTTGCACCAGATCTGCTTCTTCTCGGCGAGCAGCAGACCGGAGAGGGTCTGACCTTCGTCCAGCGGCGGGCAGCCGGGTGCGGACGTCATGTCCTCGACGTCCATCACGTGCAGCCCGAAGCAGGAGTCGACGATGTCCTCCACCGGCACCGGCAGGCTCTTCCCGTCCCACACGTACTCGGGCACGGTCTCGAGGATCGCTCGCGCCCGCTGCTCGATCCACTCCATGGCGGCGGGGATGCTAGGTGTCCTTCGCCGCATCTTCAACGGTCTGCCTCCCGCTCCAGAGCACGCGCCAACTGGGCCCACCGATGCAGGCGCTCGAGCGTGGCCGGCCTGAGCTCGGCCTGGGTCTCGCGCAGGACGCGCTCGAACTCGCGCCGCGGCGGCGCCTTGCGCCACCGCGCAGCAGCGATCAGGTCCGCCAGGACCCAGTCCCGCTCGCGCAGCGCGAAGGCGAAGAGCGCGAGCGGATCGTGTGCGCCCGTGCGAACCATCCTGGTGGTGGGGTCGCCCGCCGCGACCCTGGGCTGACGGCTATGTGACTAGCCGCGCCCGGCGTCGGGGCCGCCGGTAAAGAGCTCGTCGACGAGGTCGCGCTCATCCTCACCCGGCGCCCCTGCCGGCCGCGCGGGCTTCTCCGCGGCTTCGCCGGAGGGGGCATCGGGGCCCGGGAAGGCCGTGCGCGTGAATGCGACGCCGGGTGCAACGGGTTTGCTGCCCGTGCGCACCCGCCCGGCCCGGCGGAGCGTCTCCGCGCTCTCGCCGAGGATCTCGCCAAGCGCTTCGAGGACCCGGTTGGAGATGCCCTCCACGGGTAGCTCCTCGAGCTCCATGCGGTGGTAGTAGGTGCCCACCTTCTCCTGTTTGTCGGGAACGCCGAGCGTCTCGGCCAGGCGCGCGACCACCTCGCGCCGCATGATCCGCGCGCGTGTGCGGAGCGCCGGCAGCAGCTCGCGCCACCCGACCGTCTCCTCCTGGCGCTCGCCCGCGAGCTCCCACTCGGCGAGGATCGAGTCGGTCACCTGCGCCGCCTTCGAGGCGGCGAACTCCTGCGGATCCCAGCGCTTGCCGGGAGCGCGCTCCAGGTAGTGCTCGATCAGCGCCGCGAGCTCGAGCCGATCGGTGTCGTCGGTCAGCTGGTCCACGAACGCGCGCGGGTCGGCCTCGCCGCCGGACTTGTGCTCGGCGACGAAGTCACGGAAAAGACGTTCGACTTCGTTCATTGCTCAAGCAGCTCGCGCAATCTCACGCGATAGCGCCGCGCGATCTGGTGGACGTTGGCATCGCTCATGGGGGGATCAAGGTCCGCGAAGGCTGCGTTTACCCGCTCCGCGGTCTCCTTGGCGTCATAGCCATCTCCAAGGTAGAGGTCGACGACCTCCCGGTGCGCCGCGCTCAGCTCTGCCTTGGCCTGATCGATCACATCCTGGAGGTCGATCTCGGGCGCGAAGTTCGGCTGGATCGCCGCCGGCGGGCCGGCCCGCTCATCATCATCGTCGCGTTCCTCGGGCAAGGGCAGATCGCCGCCGCCGCGGCGCTTGCGCCGGTCGGTGAAGTCGGCGATGCGCCGGCGCAGGACCGTGTAGACGAAGTTGACGGCCTCCCCGGGCACCGTCCCGTCGAACGCGGCCTTGAACACTCCTTCGAGCGCCTGCTGGGCGAGATCCTCGGCGTCCTGCTCGGTCGGCACCTTCAGGCGCGCGTAGCGCACGAGATCGTCGTAGCGGCGATAGGCGAAGATCCCCAGCGCGGTGCTCATCGCGCCGTTGTTGCCCGCGCTCCGCGCGGCGGCTACGTAGGCCAGGAGCTCCTCGTCGCCGAGGCGATCGAGCTCCCATTCGTCTCTTTCTCTGAACGACACGCGCTCGCTCCAACGCGAGAGAGTCCCCCCGGGCGCCGCCTTCCTGACGGGCCCGCCGCGTCTCCCGCGACCCGCGCAACCATAACTGCCCGCGGGGCGCGCAGCACACATGCGCCCCGCCGTGGCGGGTTACGGTTTCGCGATGCCCGACGAGCTGCTCGGTGCCCTGATCGCCTTCTGCATCGCGGTCGCGACGACGCCCGCGGGTGTCTCCGGCGCGGTCTTTCTGCTGCCGGTCCAGGTGAGCATCCTCGGCGTCCCGAACCCGGCGGTCACGCCCACCAACCTCCTCTACAACGTGGTCGCGACGCCCGGCGCGCTCCTGCGCTTCCGCCGCGCCGGGCGGCTGGGTGGTCCGCTGGTGCGGGCGGTGACGCTCGGGACGCTGCCCGGGGTCGTGGTCGGCGCGCTGCTGCGGGTCGAGGTGCTCTCCGGGCCGGAGACCTTCCTGCTCGTGATCGCCGCGGTGCTCGTCCCGCTCGGCGTGTTCCTGGCGTCCACCGAGCCGCCGCGCGAGGACGACCGGGCCGAGGCGACCCGCTCGGTCCCGGCGCGGGTGAGCGGCCTGGCCGCGGGCGTCGGTGTCGTCGGCGGGATCTACGGAATCGGCGGCGGCTCGCTGATCGGGCCCCTGCTGGTGGCGATGCGCTACTCGCCGCGCGAGGTCGTCCCGGCGGCGATCGCGGCTACGTTCGCGACCTCGCTCGTCGGCGTCGCCACGTTCACGGCGCTCGACGCGCTCGGCGACGTGGGCGACGCGGCGCCCGACTGGGGGCTGGGCCTGCTGCTCGGCGCGGGCGGCCTGGCCGGCAGCTACGCGGGCGCCACCCTTCAGGAGCGCGTGCCCGAGGCGCTCCTGCGCCGGGGCTTGGGTGGGCTCGCCGTGATCCTCGGCGTCTACTACGTTGCCAAGGCAATCGCCTAGCCCGTCAGATCGCCCGCCGCGGCGCGGACCCCACCGTCATGACCTTCCCAGGACCTTCGCGCACGATCATCGTCGAGCCGCTCGAGCGGCCCGCCCGCGAGCCGAAGCGCACCCAGCCCGAGCCCGCGCCCGAGCGCCCCACGCGAAAGCCCGCCCCGGCCAAGCCGAAGCGGGCTCCCGCGAAGGCGCCGGGCTGAGAGGTCAGCCGGCCTCGGGGACCACGGGGCCACTCACGCCCGGCGACTCGGCCGCGACCGTGCGCCCGCGCTCCAGCAGCAGCCCGACCGCGATCGCCCCGACGGCCAGGATCCCGGCGGCCCACCAGAACGCCGTCGCGTAGCCGTGCAGCACGGCCTCGGCCTGCGCGAGCTGCGCGGGCGTGCCGGCCGCGGGGACGAAGCCGCTCACAGCGTTCGCGAAGATCGTCGAGAGCAGCGCGACGCCCAGCGAGCCGCCGATCTGCTGGGCGGTGTTCACCATCGCCGAGGCGACGCCCGCGTCGGCCGGCGCGACGGCGTTCGTGGCCGTCGCGATCGACGGGGCCATCACCAGGCCGAAGCCCAGGCCCATGACCATGATCCCCGGCAGGATCGAGCCGGCGTAGGTGGCGCCGACGTCGATCCCCGTCAGGTACACGAAGCCCGCCGCGGCCAGGAGCATCCCGGTCGGCACGAGCGGGCGCGGGCCCACGCGCGGCAGCAGCCGCGTCGAGGCGTTGATCGCGGCGAACATGATCGTCGCGACCATCGGCAGGAAGGCGAGGCCGGACTCGATCGGCGAGAACCCGAGCCCTTCCTGCAGGTAGTAGCTCAGGAACAGGAACGCCGAGAACATCGAGACCGCGGCGACACCGATCGCGAGGAACGCCGCGCCGCGATTGCGCTCGGCGACGACCCGCAGCCGCAGAAGCGGTTCGGCCACCCGGCGCTCGATCGCGATGAAGGCCGCGGCGGCGCCGACGCCGAAGGCGAGCGAGGCGATCGTGAGCGCCGCGCCCCAGCCCTCGCGCTCGGCGTTCGCGAAGCCGTAGACGAGCGCGAAGAGCCCGCTGGTCGCGACGAGGATGCCGGCGATGTCGATGCGCGGGCGCTCGGCCGGGCGCAGGTTCACGAGCAGCCGGCCGGCGGCGAGCGCTGCGGGTACGGCGAAGCCGAGGTTCACGTACATCGTCCAGCGCCAGGAGAGCACCTCGGTGAGCACGCCGCCGAGCAGAAGGCCGACGGCCGCGCCCGAGCCGGCGATCGCGCCGTAGATGCCGAACGCGCGCGCCCGCTCGTCGCGGTCGGTGAACGTGGTGGTGACGATGGAGAGCGCCGCCGGCGCGAGCAGCGCGGCGAAGGCGCCCTGCAGCGCGCGCGCCGCGATCAGCACCTCGAACGAGGGGGCGGCGCCGGCGATCGCCGAGGCGCCGGCGAAGCCGAGCAGGCCGGTGATGAACGTCCATTTGCGCCCGACGAGGTCGCTGATCTTCCCGCCGAGCAGAAGCAGGGAGCCGAAGGCCAGGGCGTAGGCGGTGATCACCCACTGGCGCGACTCGTCCGAGAAGCCGAGGTCGGCCTGCGCCGAGGGCAGCGCGATGTTCACGATCGTCACGTCGAGGACGACCATCAGCTGCGCCAAGGCGATCACCCCGAGGATCAGCCAGCGGCGGGCGTGGTGGGGGTCTTGGGGGGTTGCTGCGGTCATGGCGTACCTCGCAGTAAGTGGAGGATGGGTCTCAACTTATGAGGAGCGTAGCAGATAAGCGGAGGTAACTTCTCCGCATGTAGGATTGGTGTGTGAGCATCAAGCCCGAGACCGCGCGCCCCCTCCGCGCCGACGCCGAGCGCAACCGCCGCCGCATCCTCGAGGCGGCGGCCGAGCTCTTCGCCGAGCGCGGCCTGCAGGTCAGCCTCGACGACGTCGCCGCGCGCGCCGGCGTGGGCGTCGGGACCGTCTACCGGCGCTTCGCCGACCGCGACGCGCTCGTGGACGCGGTGTTCCAATCGCGCGTCGAGGAGCTCCTCGCGATCCGCGACCAGGCGCGCGCCAACGAGGACGCCTGGGAGGGGCTCAAGCAGCTGATCGAGCAGGCCGCGGAGTTCCACGGACGCAACCGGGCGCTCAAGGAGCTCATGTTCAGCGACCCCGGTAAGCGCGAATGGGTCGAGCCCGTGCGCGACGCGATGCGCGCCGCGACCGAGGAGCTGATCGAGCGCGCGCAGAAGGAGGGCAAGCTGCGCGACGATTTCGCGGCGTTCGACCTTCCGCTCGCGATCCTCGCGCTGGCAGCGGCGATCGAGTTCACCGAGGGCACCGACGAGCAGTCCTGGCGGCGCCTGCTCACCATGTTCTTCGACGGCATGGCACAGAGCCGCTCCGCGCCGAGCGAGCTCGACGCGGAGCCGCTCACCGCCGACGAGGTGCTCGAGGCGATGCGCCGCAGCGGCCGGCCGCGGGGCCGCGCGTCGTCCTAGGCGCCCGGCTCCTCGAGCGAGCGCACGAGCTCGTCGAGCTGCAGCTCGGTGAGCGCGCCCGACACAGCCTGGAGCTCCTCCTTGCAGAAGACGATCAGGTCCTTCGCCTCGGTGCAGAGCGCGAGCGTCTCGCGCAGCTCCGCCTCGCCGGAGTCGAGCCGGGCGATGATCTCCTCGAGGCGCGCCACGGCGCTCTCGTAGGTGCGCTCCGGCGGGCCGGGCTGGGTGGTCTCGGTCTCTTCGGTCACTGCTCTTCGTCCTCCTCGATGCGCGCCGCGACAGCATCGTCTGCGAAGCGGACGCGTACGCGCTTTTCCTCCCGCGCGGCCTGCGCGCTGGTCACGGGATCGCCGTCGGCTCCCTCCACGAGCGCGTAACCGCGCTCGAGCGTGCGCTGCGGATCGTGCCCGCGCACGGCGACCTCAAACCCGGCGAGCCGCGCGAGCCGGGCCCGCTGCGCGTCGCGCGCGCGAGCGGCGATCCCCGCGCCCATGCGCTCGAGCGCGAGTTGTGCGTCGGTCGCGGTCGTTCTGGCGGCCCCGCCCTTGCGCGCGAGCACGAGCGCGTGACGGGCGGCGCGCTGTTCGCGGCCCGCGATTCCGCGCGTGGCGGAGGCACGGATCTCGCGCAGCAGCTGGTGCAGGCGCAGGCGCTCGGCGCGCACCGAGCGCGCGGGCGCACCGGCGAGCTCGACGAGCCGGCGGCCGCGGGTGCGCACCGCGGCGCGCGAGCAGCGCTGCGCGGCGAGCGCGCGGGCGTGCAGCTCCCGGCGCGCCTGGCGTACATCGACGCCCACCAGCTCCTCGGCAGCGTGCGTGGGCGTCGAGCAGCTCACGGCCGAGACGTCGTCGATCAGCGTCTGGTCCGATTCGTGCCCGATCGCGCTCACCACCGGCAGGCGCAGCAGCGCCACGGTGCGGCACAGGTTCTCGTCGCAGAACGCCCACAGATCGGCGAGCGAGCCGCCCCCGCGGCAGACCACCGCCACCTCGACCTGCGGCTGCTCGGCGAGCGAGCGCAGCGCGCTTGCGATCTGCGGCGCGGCGCGGCGGTCCTGCACGGGCGCGTCGGCCCACACGATCGTCCCGCGCCAGCCACGGCGCTCCAGCCCGGCGAGCAGATCGCGGCAGGCGGCGCTCCCGCGCGCGGTGACGACGCCGATCGTCTTCGGGATGAGCGGGCGGGGCAGCTCCTTCTGCGGGAGGAAGAGCCCGTCGGCTTCGAGGCGCTTGCGCAGCACCTGCAGACGGGCGAGCAGGTCCCCTTCGCCGGCCAGGCGCAGGTGCGTGACGCGGAAGCTGAACGAGGGCGAGGAGGTGGCCGAGCCCGGGTAGTAGTCGAGCCCGCCGCCCGCGACGACCTCCACGCCGTCGGCGAGCTGGCCGTCGAGCTCGAGCCGCTCGAGCTGGTCGTTCCAGATCGCGCAGGGCAGCGCGCCATCGGCGTCGCGCAGCTCGAAGTAGGTGCTGGCGCGGGCGCGGCGCAGGTTGACGACCTCGCCGATCAGCAGCACGTTCGCGCGCTCGCGCAGGTACTGCTGCAGCTTGCGCGCGTAGGTGCCCACGGAGTAGGGCCCGGGCAGCTCGGGATCGCGCCGCTCGGGCGGCGGCGCCCCGGGATCCGACGGCTCGGGAAAGCCGGTGCTGAAGTCGAGCTGGTCGCCGATACCCATAAGGGTCGCAGGCGCGGATGCGCAACTGACGCGCTCGGTCCACGAGCCGGCGGCAGCACTCGTCAGGAGCCGGGCGCTTCGCCGGACTTAGGGACTAGAGGATCCGATGACGCCCACACCGCGCCGCCGCGTCGAGAGCAACGATCCGCCGCTGTTCGCCGGCGAGATCCACGGCGTGCGCCGGTGGAAGGTGCGGCGCAACCGGCTCGTCGCGCCCTTCCGCGACACGGAGTGGCGGCCGGGTCGCCCCCTGCGCGCGGAGTGCGACCTGCACGCCGACCCGCCGTATCCGGGATGCGGGTGTGGGCTGTATGCGTTCCATCCGCACGTTGTGGACATCGACGCCCACGCCGGCGAGGTCTTCGGGGTCATCGAGGCCTGGGGGCGGATCGAGGTGCACGCGGAGGGATTCAGGGCCGAGTACGCCCGCCCGGCGGCGCTGTTCTGGCGCGCCGCGGAGCCTGAGTCCGAGCGCCGGCGCATCGAGCGGCTCGCCAAGCGCTACGGATGCGCGGCGATCCCACTCGGTCGCGGCGAGAGCCTGGCGCAGGCCTGCGCGTCGCGCGGCTGGGGGATCAAGCCGCACGCCGTCGCGGAGCTGGTCGGCGTCGCCTACGAGGACGAGCTGCGGACGGGTGCGGGGCGTCGAGCGACCGCGCGCACCAGGGGTGCGGCCTTACCGTCCGGCCGTGCGATCCCCGTGCGGGCGCGCCGCACGCCGGGCTTTCTCGAGCGGCTCGGCGAGGGGCTCATCACCGTCGGGCAGTGGGCTGCCATCGCCGTCATGGTTTTGGTCGGCGCGGCGGCCTGGCTCGCGATCTACGGCGGGGTCGCGGCGGCGTTCGTCCTGGGGGCGCTCTCGCTCTTCGGCGTCGACGTCCTGGGCGAGGATGGGGGCCCGAGGCAGCCGCCGCTGGAGCGTGCCCGTGAGGTCGAGGTCACCGGCGCGTGGACGGTCGACTTCGCCGACGGGAAGCGCGTGCACGTCGCGGAGCTCGCCAACCACGGGGATCACGCCGCGTTCGGCGCGCGCCCAGCGATGGCCGAACGTGCGGACGGCGAGCGCGACGAGATCGGGGCGCTCAACATCGACGTTCGGGCAAACCTTGCACCAGGGCAGAGGGGGCTCGCCTTGCATCCGGTCGCAAGCGACGACCCGGAAGCAAGCGTGGATACGGGACGCGTGTGGGCCAGGGAGGGACCCACGGGCGCGCAAGCCCCGGCGCGGCTGCGCGTATGGATCGCGCGGACGCGCCGGGGCTGCGTCGCCCTGGCGCGCATCCACGCGCAACGGCCCCTGCGCATCCTGCCCTTCTGGGCGCTCGCGATCGTGGACGGCCAGCCCGAGCGCGTGATCCGCGACGCGGTGCGCGACATCCCGGCGGGCCGCTCGCGGCGAGTCATCGGCCGCGCCGGGCGCTGCCCGGACCCGATCCCGCGCTTTCGGACCTACCCGGCGTTCTCGCGGAAGCAGATCTCAGCGGAAGCTGGCCTGGCGTCCAACTCGCGGAAGGAGCCTAAAGCCAGCCCCGCGACGACCGATGAACCGGGCGTGGGGGAGACAAAGTGAGTTCGCAAGCCCCGCCCGGATGGGAGTCAGGTACGCCGGGAGCGAGCGCCCGGCGTGAGGCTGAGCGTCGGCGCGCTAACCGCGAGCGGCGAGTACGTGAGCGGTACCCGCGGATCGGTGGGCTGATCCTGGCCTTCCAAGGGACACCAACCCATGAGCGCAACTGGCACCGTGGCGCAGAGAGGGAAGCCCGGCTCGCTGGGCTGCTGCGGCGGCGCTGCGGTGATTCAGTCAGCTGGCTGTATGACCGTCGGATCCCGAGGAGCCGTGCGAACATCGACATGCTCGCGTTCGCCCCGAACGGCGTCTGGGTCGTCGACGCGAAGAGCTACAAGGGGAAGGTGGGGGTCGCCAAGCCGCTGTTCGGCAAGGCGAAGCTGGTGATCAACGGCCGGGACCGCTCAAAGCTGATCGACACCCTCGAGTGGCAGGTGGGTCTTGTGCAGGCGGCCGTCGGTGCACTCGACCCGACGGTGCCGGTGCACGGCGCCCTCTGCTTCGACGAGCGGGCCGATGGTCTGCCGTGGTTTCGAGCTCGCGAGTTCCGTGGCTATCCCATCGGTCACCCGCGGGGGATCGCAAAGCGCGTCCGATCTCGCGGCACGATCTCGGCCGAGCGCATGAGCCGCGTCCGAGTCCGACTCGCAGCGGAGTTCCCAGAGGCCTAGCGGGCCTCTGGGCTTAGGAGTCGCTCCTGACACACATCCGGCGCGAACGCGTGCTGACCCGTTACGCCGGCCCTGGGATGGTCGCCTGGTGTCAACCAACCAACAAGGGCCATCTCCCGAGGCGGCCGAGCGGCGCTTTCGCGAGCTGCTGCGCGAGAGCGGGCTCGATCAGCCGGACCACGTCGAACACGACCCGCTCGCGAACGAGCTCATCTTCACCTGGGAGGACCGGAAGGTCGCGATCGTGCTGGAGCTGGGCGAGCTCGAGACGGGCCCGCCGGTGTGAGTGGTGTGCCTAGCGGTCGGCCAGCTCGTCGCCGAGCTCGCTGCCCGAGCCCTCGCCCTCCTCGGCGGTCTCGAGCACGCCGAGCAGCTCGGTGACCCGGCAGACCAGCAGGCGCTCCTCGTCGACCTCGACCCACACGCCGGCGCTGGCGGGGAAGACGACGTGGTCGCCGGGGCGGACGGGCATCTGCACGCCCGCCGCCTCCCACCAGTCGACGCCCTGGCCGACGGCGAGCACGATGCCGTGCTGGGGCGGGGGATCCGACGCGCCGGGCGGGACGACGAGCCCTGACTTGCGCATTCGGTCGGGCTCGAGCTCCTTGATCACGACCCGGTCGAACAGCGGCCTCAGGTTGTGGCGTGCCATACGTTGCAGGGTATACGCGGTCGCGCGAGGGGCGCCCGCCCAGAAAAGGGCGAGCACCCCGTGCGTGCGATCCGTGGGAGGAGGGGTCAAACGCTCACGCCCTTGCGGACGCGGGCTCTGCGTTGCCTCTACCCGCATTCGCGAGTTCATCACCCGCGTCCTCGTCCGCCACGGCGGGCGCCGTCCGGGCCATCCCGGCGGGCACCAGCAGCGCGAGTAGCGCCCCGACGGCGAGCACGCCGACCGCGATCGGCAGCGCGGCGACCACGCCGTCCGTGAATGCCTGCGGCGACTCGTAGCCGCCGTGCGCCGAGAACACGGTGGCGAGCACCGCGACGCCCATCACGCCGCCGATCTCGCGGATCGCGTTCGTCGCGCCGGAGGCCTTGCCCGCTTCCTTGGGACGCACCGAGGCGAGCACCGTCGCCGCGCCGGTCGGGAAGACGAGCGCCATTCCGATCCCGGCGAGCGCGAACGGCGCGATCAGCTCGACGAAGGGCGTATCGGGCGCCGAGACGAGCCCGATCCAGCCGAGCGCGACGGCCTGCAGCGCCAGCCCGGTGGCCATGAGCGGGCGGGTGCCGAAGCGCGCGCCGAGGACGCCCGCGATCGGTGCGACGATCATCGGCATGCCGGTCCACGGCAGGGTGCGCAGCCCGGCCTCGAGCGGGCCGTAGCCCTGCGCCGTCTGGAAGAACTGGCTGAGCAGGAAGATCGCTCCGAACGTCCCGAAGAACATCGCGAACGACAGCCCGTTCGTCGCGCTGAACGAGCGCGAGCGGAAGAAGCGCATCGGCAGCATCGGCTCCCGGGCGCGCAGCTCCCACCACACGAAGATCGCCAGCAGCGCGACGCCCGCGGCGATCGCGCTCACGACGGGCGCGCTGGTCCAGCCCAGCGACTCACCGCGGATGATCCCGAACGTGAGGCCGAACAGCCCGGCGCCGGCGAGCCCGAGCCCGGGCAGGTCGAGCGCCTTGTCGGGCCCACGCGACTCCGTGAGCATCCGGCCGGCGAGCGGGATCAGCACGAGGCCGATCGGCACGTTGAGCCAGAAGATCCACTGCCACGAGACGCCCTCGACCACGAGGCCGCCGACGAACGGGCCGACGGCGACGCCCAGGCCGCTGATTCCACCCCAGATCCCGAGGGCGGCTCCGCGCTTCTGCGGCGGGAAGGCCTCGGAGACCAAGGTGAGGGTGAGCGGCGTGACGATCGCCGCGCCCAGTCCCTGCAGGGCGCGTGCCGCGATCAACGCGTCGATCGACGGAGCCATCGCGGCGAGCGCGCTCGCGCCGGTGAAGATGCCCAGCCCGATGCCGAACATCCGCTTGCGCCCGAAGCGATCGCCTAACGCGGCGCCGGTGATGAGCAGGACGGCGAAGGCCAGGGTGTAGGCGTTCACGGTCCACTCGAGCGACTCGATCGAGCCGCCGAGGTCCGCGCGGATCGAGGGCAGCGCGACGCCGACGACGAGGTTGTCGAGCGCTGTCATGAAGAGCGCCGCGCCGGTGATCGCCAGCGTCCACGCCGCTGTGCGGGGGCTTGCTGAGGTTGACATGGGGTTCTCCTTTCTCGTTTGCAAGAACAGGTGTGTGAGTAGTCACTCACTCCAACGGCCGAAAAGAAGGCGGCTCGCGCCGCCCGGGCCGTGCCTGCGGGGCCGGCTAGCACTCGGCCCCCTCCTGGTTGGCGGTGAGCACCTGCGCCCACTCGGCGTCGAGCTCGTCAGCGCGGATCGCGGCCATCACGTTGATCAGCATCCCGTAGGCGAACCAGCGCTTGATCTCGTCGAGCGGCGCGCCGCTCTCGCGCTTCACCAGGTCGTACAGCCGCGCGAAGCAGCGGTTGACGGCCTCGCGAGCCTGCTCGTCGATGCCGGCGCCCACGTAGGAGTGGATCTGCATGAGCAGCACGTCGCGGTCGCGCTTGATCAGCTCGTCGTAGGCGATGCCCATCGCCTCGAGCGGGTCCTGGCCGGTCTCCCGCGCCTGCGCGGCGGCGTCGCGGAAGGCCTCGAACATCCGGTCGCTTGCTACCTCGTACGCCGCCGCGAACAGATCGGGCTTGGTGGGGAAGAGGCGGAAGAGGTAGGCCTGCGAGATCCCCGCGGCCTTCGCGATCTCGGTCGTCGGCGCCGCGTAGCCGCGCTCGGCGAACGCGCGCACGGCGGCCTCGATGAGCTCCTCGCGCCGCTGTTCGGCGGTCGAGAGCGTCCGGGGGGTTGTGGCCTGCGGGGTCGTCACAAGGTGTGAGTATGCACTCACTCACACCTCTTGTCAACCCCTAGATCTCGAGAACGCCCAGGAGGAGCAGCAGGATCAGCGTGACGACCGCCGAGATCAGCAGAGAGCCGAGGCAGCCGACCCGGTTTGAGAAGAAGATGAACACGTGGCGCTGCCGGTTACCCGGGAGCGCCCGCGCCTACCCGCTCGCCGACCGGATCCGTGCCGACGCGCGCGGCGTTCTCGGCGATCGCGTCGATGATCCGATCCCACATCACCCGCGGCAGGTCGTGGCCCATGCCCTCGAGGGTGATGAGCCGGGCGCCGGGGATCGCCTTGGCGGTTGCGCGTCCGCCCGAGGGCTTGACGAGCCGGTCGCGGGTGCCGTGGATCACCGTCGTCGGCACGCGGATCGAGCGCAGCGCGCGCGTGCGGTTGCCCGACTTGAGGATCGCGCCGAGCTGCCGCCCGGTGCCGGCGGGATCGACGCCGCGCTCGTAGGCGCGCTCCGCCTGCGCGCGGATCTCCTCGACGTCCACGCCGAGCTCGCGCGAGCCGATCAGCTCGAAGGTGCGCACCGAGTTCTCGATGTAGGCGTCGCGCTCGCGGGGCGGGGCCTCGAGGAGCACTCGCAGGACGCCGAAGGCGGGTAGCCCCGAGACGCGCGAGCCGGTGTTCGACATGATCGAGACGAGCGAGCGCACGAGCTTCGGATGCCGGGCCGCGAGCGCCTGGGCGATCATCCCGCCCATCGAGGCCCCGACCACGTGCACGGGACCCAGCTCCAGCGCCTCGACCAAGCCGGCGGTGTCGTCGGCCATGTCCTCCAGCGTGTACTGCTCGGGCCGGAAGCGGCGCGTGGTGAGCTGCCGCAGGGTCGGGGGCCGGAAGTCCATATGGGTCGACCGCCCGGCGTCGCGGTTGTCGAAGCGCACGACGTGAAAGCCGCGACCGGCGAGCTGCTCGCAGAACTCATCGTGCCAGCCGACCATCTGCATCCCCAGCCCCATCACGAGCAGGACCGGCGGGTCGCTCGGGTCGCCGAAGCTCTCGTGACAGAGCTCGATGCGGTCGTTGACGCGGGTGATCTGCTCGGCCATGTTCCGCGGAAGGCTAGGGATCTCCGCGCCCGCGCGTGACACCTGGGCTAGCGTCCGTGACATGACGAGTTCGCTGATCCGCGACCTGGGCGCGCTGCTCGGCCCAGAGCAGGTCGCTGCGTTCGACCCGCGCGCCATGCGCGACGCGCTGCGCGGCCCCGCGATCGAGCCGCGCGCGGAAGCGGTGACGTACCCGGCGACGGCGGAGCAGGTCGCCGAGCTTCTGGCCTGGTGCTACGAGCGCGGGGTGCCGATCACGGCGCGTGGCGGCGGGACCGGGCTCACCGGCGCCGCGACGCCCGTCGCGGGGGGCGTGGTGGTCGCGCTGGAGCGACTCGACCGGGTGCGCAGCCTCGATGCGCTGCAGTGGCGCATGGAGGTCGAGGCGGGCGTCACCACCGCGACCGTGCAGCGCCGGGCGCGCGAGACGGGCCTGTACTTCCCGCCAGATCCGGGCGCCGCGGAGCAATCGCACATCGGCGGCAACATCGCGACGAACGCCGGTGGCCCGCACGCCCTGCGCTACGGGGTGACCGGGGACTTCGTGATGGGCCTGGAGGCCGCCCTGCCGCCCGGGGAGCTCGTGCGGCTCGGCGGCCCCGTGCGCAAGGACGCCGCGGGCTTCGACCTCAAGCGTCTTTTGATCGGCTCCGAGGGCGCGCTGGGGATCATCACGGCGGCGCATCTCAAGCTCCTGCCGGCGCCCGAGGCGCGCCTTCCCCTGGTGGCCGCTTTCGGCGACGCGCGCGCGGGTTGCGAGGCGGTCGAGGCGATCATCGGCTCGGGGGTGCAGGCCGCCGCGATCGAGTATCTGGATGGACGAACGCTCGAGCTCGCGGGCGCCGCTGTCCCCGGGCTCGACGCGAGCGATGCGGGCTTCCTGGTGATCGCCGAGGCCGATGGCAGCGTCGAGGAGGCCGAGCGTCAGCTCGCCGAGATCGCCGCGGCGGTCGAGCCGCTCGCGCTGCGCCACGCGCGCCCGCGCGGGCGCGAGATCGAGGAGCTTTGGCGCTGGCGCGACGGGGTCTCGAACGTGGTGGCCACGGCGCGCGGCGGCAAGGTCTCCGAGGACATCGCCGTGCCGGTGGAGCGGCTCGCCGACGCGATCGAGGCCACGCTGCGGATCGGGGAAGCGCACGGTCTCGACGCCTGCTCGTGGGGCCACGCGGGCGACGCGAACATCCACGCGACGTTCCTCGTCTCGGGCGATCCGGCGCCGGCGGAGGAGGGGGAGCGAGTCGCGGCCGCCGTCGACGAGCTGCTGCGCGAGGCCGTCGCGCTCGGCGGCACGGTCTCGGGCGAGCACGGCCTGGGCTGGCTCAAGCGCGACGCGCTCGCCTACCAGGCGAGCCCGGCCGAGCTCGAGCTCCAGCGGGGCATCAAGCAGCTCTTCGACCCGAAGGGCCTGCTCAACCCGGGCAAGTGGATCTAGCCGCCGGCCGGCTTTACGCCGCGACCGCGGGCTGCCCGGCGCGCAGCTTGCGGTCCACCATGCGCGCGCAGCGGCGGCCCTCGGCGATCGCGTTGACGATCAGCGAGGCGCCGATGCGGGCGTCGCCCGCGGCGAAGACGCCGTCCACGTTCGTCTCGTACGAGGGTGCCTTCACGTTGCCGCGGCCGTCGAGGCCGACGCCGAGGTCGTTGATCAGCCCCTCGTGCTCGGGGTGGGTGAAGCCGACCGCGATCAGGACGAGGTCGGCCGGCATCGTGAACTCCGAGCCGGGGATCGGCTCGAGCGAGCGCGAGGAGGTGCCGCGCACCTCGCGGCCCGCGACCTCCACGACGCGCCCCTGCTGGTCGCCGATGATGTCCGTGACCTGGCGGCCGAAGCGGCGCTCGCCGCCCTCCTCGAGCGCGTACGTGGTGACCGAGCGGCGCGGCTGCATCGGCCACGGGGTGTCCGGGTAGCGCCCGTCTTCAGGCACCTCGGGGTAGACGTCGAGCAGCACCGCCGACTTGCAGCCCTCGCGGTTCGCGTTCGAGATGCAGTCCATGCCGGTGTCGCCGCCGCCGACCACCACGACGTCCTTGCCGGCCGCCGAGATCACGACCTCGGGCTCCGGCCCCTCGGGCCCGCCCTGCAGCTTCGCCACGTAGCGGTTGCGCTGGTAGAGGTAGTCCATCGCGTAGTGGACGCCCTCGAGGTCGCTGCCTGCGATCCCCAGCGGCCGCGGCACGCGCGAGCCGATCGCGATCACCACGGCGTCGAACTGCTCGCGCAGCTCCTCGACGGAGACGTCGCGGCCGACGTCCACGCGGTAGCGGAACTCGATGCCCTCGCCCTCCAGCACGCGGACGCGACGGTCGATGATCCACTTCTCGAGCTTCGCGTCGGGCACGCCGAAGCGCATCAGCCCGCCCGGAGCCTCGTCGCGCTCGAAGACGACCACGGAGTGGCCGACCTTGTTGAGCTCGTCGGCGGCCGCCATGCCGGCGGGGCCTGAACCGATCACCGCGATCTTCTTGCCCGTGCGCTCCGCGGGCGGCTCGGGCTTGACCCAGCCCTCCTGGAAGGCGCGGTCGATGATCGAGTACTCGATCTGCTTGATCGTCACCGCGTCGTCGTTGATGTCGAGCACGCAGGCCGACTCGCAGGGCGCGGGGCAGACGAGCCCGGTGAACTCGGGGAAGTTGTTCGTGGCGTGCAGCTGGGCGATCGCCTCCTCCCAGCGCCCGAGCCGGACCAGGTCGTTCCAGTCGGGGATCAGGTTGCCGAGCGGGCAGCCGTTGTTGCAGAACGGCACGCCGCATCCCATGCAGCGCTGGGCCTGGCGGCGCAGCTCGGGCTCCGGCAGGACCTTGTAGATCTCGCCGTAGTCCTTGACGCGCTCGGCCGGGTCGCGCTCGGGAAGCGCGGCGCGGGGCACCTCCAGGAATCCGCGGGGATCGGGCATCAGGCCTGCGCCCCCACGGTCCCGACCTGCTTGCGCTCGTGGATGATCCGCTTGTACTCGCGCGGCATCACCTTCACGAACTCCTCGATCGCCGCGTCGCCGCCCTCGAGGATGCGCCCGGCCACCGTCGAGTCGGTGCGCGCGTGGTGTTCGACGAGCAGCTCGCGCAGCTCGGCGCGGTCCTCGTCGTCGAGCGGGTCGAGGTCGACGAGCTGGCGGTTGCAGCGCTCGGCGAACCGCTGCTTCGGATCCCACACGTAGGCGACGCCACCCGTCATGCCGGCCGCGAAGTTGTGGCCGGTCGGGCCGATCACTACCACCACGCCGCCGGTCATGTACTCGCAGCCATGGTCGCCCACGCCCTCGACGACCGCCTTCGCGCCCGAGTTGCGGATCGCGAAGCGCTCGCCGACGATGCCGCGGAAGAACGCGCGGCCGCCGGTGGCGCCGTAGAGGATCACGTTGCCCGCGATCACGTTGTCCTCGGGGATGAAGCGCGCGTTCTCGGGCGGGCGCACGGTGAGGATGCCGCCGGAGAGGCCCTTGCCGACGTAGTCGTTGGCGTCGCCCTGAAGGTCGATGGAGATCCCGGCCGTGAGCCAGGCGCCGAGGCTCTGGCCCGCCGAGCCGTGCAGCTCGAGGCGGATCGTCTCGTCGGGCAGGCCGGCCGGCCCGTGCGTCGCGGCGACCTCGTGGGCGAGCACGCCGCCGACCGCGCGGTGCAGGTTCAGGACCTCGCGCTCGATCGTGATCGGCGTCGCCGCGTGGATCGCCTCGCGCGCCTCGTCGAGCAGGCGCAGCGGGTCGAGGTCCTCGCGCTCCGGCACGTCGGAGGGCACGAAGCGGCGCTCGTGCGGCGGCACGTCGGGCACCGCGAGCAGGTTCGAGAGGTCGACGCCGCCCGCCTTCCAGTGGTCGATCGCGTGCTCGGTGGCGAGCAGGTCGGCGCGGCCGACGATCTCCTCGAGCGAGTGGGCGCCGAGCTCGGCGAGCAGCGCGCGCACCTCCTCGGCGACGAGCACGAGGTAGTTGACGACGTGCTCGGGCTTGCCCTGGAAGCGCCGGCGCAGCTCGGGGTCCTGCGTCGCCACGCCCACCGGGCAGGTGTTGAGGTGGCAGACGCGCATCATGATGCAGCCCGTCGCGATCAGCGGGGCGGTGGAGAAGCCGTACTCGTCGGCGCCGAGCAGCGCGGCGACGATCACGTCGCGGCCGGTGCGCATCTGGCCGTCGATCTGCAGCTGCACGCGGGTGCGCAGCTCGTTCTCGATCAACGTGTGCTGCGTCTCGGCGAGGCCGATCTCCCACGGCACGCCCGCCGAGTGGATCGAGCTCTGCGGCGAGGCGCCCGTGCCGCCATCGTGGCCCGCGATCACGACGTGGTCGGCGCCGGCCTTCACGACGCCGGCGGCGACAGTGCCCACGCCAAGCTCCGAGGCGAGCTTCACCGAGACCGAAGCGCGCGGGTTCGACGTGCGCAGGTCGTAGATCAGCTGCTTGAGGTCCTCGATCGAGTAGATGTCGTGGTGCGGCGGCGGCGAGATCAGCTCCACGCCCGGCGTCGAGTGGCGCAGCTGGGCGATGTACTCGTCGACCTTGTGGCCGGGCAGCTGGCCGCCCTCGCCGGGCTTGGCGCCCTGCGC